>CAYZPX010000131.1:0-7518 GCA_964480105.1 uncultured Burkholderiaceae bacterium
TGCGGCCGCTGCGGTCCACCAGGAACATGCCCTGGCTGACGCTGGAAAACAGCTGGAACATGGAGCGCGCCGCCAGTTCCAGAATGCCCTGGGCGTCCAGGGGCAGCGCGGGGGGATCGTCGTGGTGGGTATCGTGCGGGTTATCGGGCAAGGTCGCAGGCATGGGGCGATGGTAGCGGCGCCCCAGCCCCCTCCAACGCTGCGTTCAGCCCCGCTGAATCTGCCGCAGCCGGCGCTGGGCCCAGCGGGAAATCAGCCGGGGCAGGATCAGCACGGACAGCACCAGCACGAGCAGCGCCAGCGAGCCCGGGCGGTCGATGAAGACGCGCCAGCTGCCTTCGCCGATGGCGACGGCATTGCGCATCTGGGCTTCCGCCAGGGGCCCCAGGATCATGCCGACCACCACGGGCGCGGCCGGAAAATCAAAGCGCCGCATGACCACACCCAGCAGGCCAATCGCGTACAGCAGCACCAGATCGAAGCTGCTCTGGCGCATGCCATACACGCCCAGCGTGGCGAACACCAGGATGCCGGCGTACAGGTAGGGCTTGGGAATGCGCAGCAGCTTGACCCACAGGCCGACCAGCGGCAGGTTCAGCACCAGCAGCATCACGTTGCCGATGTACATGGACGCAATCAGCGCCCAGACCAGCGCGCCGTTGGTGTCAAAGAGCTGCGGCCCGGGGTTGATGCCGTAGTTCTGAAAAGCGCCCAGCAGGATCGCGGTGGTGTTGGACGTGGGAATGCCCAGCGTCAGCAGCGGGATCAGCGTGGCCGTGATGGCGGCATTGTTCGCGGCCTCGGGGCCGGCCACGCCCTCGATGGCGCCGGTGGTGCCAAATTCTTCCTTGTGCTTGCTCAGCTTCTTCTCGGCGGCATAGCTCAGGAAGGTGGGGATCTCGCTGCCCCCCGCCGGCACGGTGCCGAACGGGAAGCCGATGAAGGTGGCGCGAATCCAGGCGGGCCAGGAGCGCTTCCACTCCTGGCGCGTCATGTGGGTGCTGGTGAGCTTATTCTGCGTCTCGACGGTACGGCCCTCGTAGAGCACGTGGTAGAGCGCCTCGCCCACGGCAAACAGGCCCACGGCGATCAGCACGACCTCGATGCCGTCCATCAGCTCGGGCACGCCGCCGGTGTAGCGCACCTGGCCGGTGATCTGGTCCATGCCGATCAGGCCCATGGCCAGCCCCACGAACAGGGCCACCATGCCGCGCAGGGTGCTCTTGCCCAGCACCGCGCTCACGGTGGTGAAGGCCAGCACCATCAGCAGGAAGTATTCCGGGGGGCCCAGGCGTACCGCGTATTCGGCCACCAGGGGGGCAAAAAACGTCACCAGCACGGTGGCAATGGTGCCGGCCACGAAGGAACCGATGGCTGCCGTGGCCAGGGCCGCGCCGGCGCGGCCGCTCTTGGCCATCTTGTTGCCCTCCATGGCCGTGACCATGGAGCCCGCCTCGCCCGGCGTGTTCAGCAGGATGGAGGTGGTGGAGCCACCGTACATAGCGCCGTAATAGATGCCGGCAAAGAAGATCATCGAGGCCGTGGGCTCGACCTTGACGGTGATGGGCAAGAGCATGGCCACCGCCACGGCCGGGCCGATGCCAGGCAACACCCCGACGGCTGTGCCGATCAGGCAGCCTACAAAGGCCCACATCAGGTTGATGGGCGTCGCCGCGGTGGCGAAGCCCTGCAAAAGTTGGTTCCAGATCTCCATCACAGCCACCCCGTTTTCGTCAGTCCTGGCAACTGGATGTCCAGCAGCTGCGTGAACATCCAGTACACCGGCGCGGCCACCGCCACCCCGATCAGCAGGTCTTGCAGCCAGGGGTGCACGCCGCGCTGGGCGCGCCCCTCAGCGCTTTTAAAACCGCGTACGGCCAGCATGAAGCACAGCGCGCAGCTCAGGATGAAGCCCAGCGTGGTGATCAGGAGGGCGTTGAGCAACAGTCCGGCCGAGACCCAGACAAAGCCGGGCCAGTGGCCCTGCTCGGCCCCCGAGCCTTCCTCCAGGAAGCGAAAGCCCCCCGTGAGGGCCTGCGCCACGCTGAGCACGCCGCAGACGCCCAGCGCCGCGCTCACCACCCAGGGCAGGAAGTTGGGGCCAACCCCGCCATAGCCCGCCTCGGCGGAAATGGACAGGGCGCCATAGGCCAGGGCCAGGGCCAGGACCACCACGCCCAGGCCCACCAGGACCTGCAGGCGGATGGAATGTGAGGAATGCTCCGACATCACACCATCCCGGCCTTCACCATGGTGGCGCGCAGGCTGGCGAACTCACGGTCCACGAACTCCGCAAAGGCATCGCCCGCCAGCCAGGCTGGGGTCCAGCCGTTCTTTTCCATGGCGTCCTGCCAGGCCTTGTGCTTGAACGTCGCCTCCAGCGCGGCGATCAGGTCCTTGCGCTGGGCGGGCGTGATGCCGGGGGCGCCGTACACGCCGCGCCAGTTGCCGATCTCGACGTTGATGCCCTGCTCCTTCAGCGTGGGCACGTCCAGGCCCTTCAGGCGGGCGGCGGAGGTCACGCCGATCGGGCGCATCTTGCCGGTCTTGATGTACTCGGCGAATTCGCTGTAGCCGCTGCCGCCCACGGTGACGTTGCCGCCCAGGATGGCGGCAATCGCCTCGCCGCCCCCACGGAAGGCCACGTAGTTGATCTTGGCCGGGTCCACGCCCACCTCGCGGGCGATCATGGCGGCGGCGATGTGCTCGGTGGAGCCGCGGGAGCCGCCGCCCCACTTGACGCTGCCGGGGTCCTTCTTGAGCTGCTCGACCACCTCCTTCATCGACTTGAAGGGCGAGTTGGCCGGCAGCACGAACACGTTGTATTCGCTGCTCAGGCGCGCCAGCGGCGTGACCTTGTCCAGGCCCACCGGGGGCTTGCCGGTGATGATGCCGCCCAGCATCACGGCGCCCATCACCATCATGGCGTTGGGATCGCCCTTGCTGGCATTGACGAACTGCGCCAGGCCAATCGCACCGGCAGCGCCGCCTTTGTTGTCGTAGCCCACCGACTTGGCCACGCCTGCGTCCTGCATGGCCTTGCCCAGGGCGCGGCCGGTGGTGTCCCAGCCCCCGCCCGGGTTGGCGGGGATGAGCATCTTCAAGGTGCTCAGGGTCTGGGCCGACAGCGGCAGGCTGCTTGCGGCGGCGAGCGCAGCCAGCGATTTCAGAAAGGTGTCACGGCGCATGGGGGTCTCCTCATCGAGCGGTTGGAAGCGGCCGATGATGCGCCGGCACCCTGTCAAACAGCTGTCCAGATCCCTAGGGAAATCCCGCATCTCTGGCCCGTGTCCGGACCCCGGGGCCTGGGATGGCGGGGGCTACCATGCCCGCTTTGCGACGCACTGCCTCTTGCCATGAACCTGCTGCTGGTCGAAGACGACCCCTCCCTGCAAACCACGCTGCAACGGGCGCTGGGCCGCCGGGGCATGGACGTGCGCACCGCCATGGACGGCCCCGGCGCCCTGGTGGCCTGGCAACAGCGCCCGCCCGATGCCGTGGTGCTGGACCTGACGCTGCCCGGCCTGGACGGCCTGCAGGTGCTCGAACGCGCCCGGGCCAGCGGCCTGCGCACCCCCGTGCTGATCCTGACGGCCCGGGGCACCGTGGGCGACCGGGTGGTGGGCCTGAACAGCGGCGCCGACGACTACCTGCCCAAGCCCTTTGACCTGGACGAACTGGAGGCCCGCCTGCGCGCCCTGGTACGCCGGCACGCGCCGCAGTCCGCCGACCTGGCGCCGGACCCTGCGCGACTGGGCCAGCTGCGGCTGGACCGTGGCAGTGGCGCCATCTACCACGGCGACAGCGTGCTGGAGCTCACGCCCCGCGAGCTGGCCCTGCTGCACACCCTGATGGCCCAGCCCGGCCATGCGGTGGCGAAAGAGCGGCTGTTTGAACGGGTCTTCCCCGGCGAGACCGAGGTGCAGTACGAGGCCATCGAAGTGGTCGTGTACCGCCTGCGCAAAAAGCTGGCGGGCACCGGCGTGGTGCTGATGACCCTGCGGGGCCTGGGCTACCTGCTCAAGGCCGACAGCCATGCCGGCGACTGAGCGTCCCGGCAGCACCCGGTGGTCGCTGCGCCGGCAGCTGCTGGTGGGCATCCTGGTGCCGGTGGGCCTGTTCATCGTGGCCAACACCGTGGTGCTCTACGGGCACAGCCTGGCCGCCGTCAACACCGCCTATGACCGCACCTTGCTGGCCTCGGCCAAATCGATCGGCGAGCAGCTGGAGGTGCAAGGCTTTGACGGGCAAGCCCGCATCCGTGCCACCGTGCCCTACTCCGCGCTGGAAGTGTTCGAGGCCGACACCCGCAGCCGGCTGTTCTACCGGGTGTCGGACCTGCGGGGCGTGCTGGTCTCGGGCTTTGAGGAACTGCCCTTCTGGCAAGGCCAGCTGCCTGCCCAGCCGCCGTACGCCGCGCTGGTCGATTTCTACGATGCGCGGTTCCGGGGCCAGGACGTGCGCATGGCCGTGCTGTTGCAACCCGTGGCCAGTGGCCAGGGCCGGGGCATGGCGGTGGTGCAGGTGGCAGAGACCCTGGAGCTGCGCCACGGCCTGGCCCGCCAGATCCTGATCGACACCCTGGTGCGGCAGGCCCTGCTGGTGGTGGTGATCGGACTGGTCGTGGTCGTGGTGGTGCAGCGCGCCACGCGCCCGGTGCGGCAGCTGAGCACCGAACTGCAAGGCCGTGTCGAGGGCGACCTGGCCCGCTTGCAGGCGCCCGATGCCCCCCGCGAACTCCAGCCCCTGGTCGAGGCCACCAACCAGCTCATGCAGCGCCTGCGCCACCTGCTGGCCCACCAGAAACGCTTTGTGCGCGACACCGCCCACCAGCTGCGCACGCCGCTGGCGGTGCTCAAGGTCCAGGTGCAATCGGCCCAGCGCGGCGATGTCCCCCCCGCCCAGGCCCTGGCGGAAATCGGCGACACCGTGGACCGCGCCACCCGGCTGGCCAACCAGATGCTGACCCTGGCGAAGGTGGAGCAGCTGCGCCAGCAGCCCGAGACCCGCTGGCTCGACGTGGCCGACGTGGTGCGGGAAGTGGCGCTGGACCTGTCCCCACTGATCGCGGCCAAGGACCTGGACTTCAGCCTGGAGACCGAAGCCCTCTGGCACCAAGGCCATGACTGGATGTGGCGCGAGCTGGTGCGCAACCTGCTGCACAACGCGATCAAGCACAGCCCCGTGCACGCGCCCCTGGGCGTCACACTGCGCCGCGATGGCCCACGGGGCGAACTCTGCGTGCGCGATGCGGGGCCCGGCGTCAGCGAGGGCCTGCGCGCCCGGCTCTTCCAGCCCTTCTCGGCGGGCGATGTGCGCAGCGGCTCCGGGCTGGGACTGGCCATTTGCCAGGAAATCGTCCACGCCTTGGGCGGGCGCATCGCGCTGGACCCTGTGGCGGCCGACGCCACGGGTCCCGCCGGCCTGGTCGCCCGGGTGCAGTGGCCCCTTGCGCCGCCACCGGGTGACGCCGAAGGCACAATGGCGGCATGAATTCCCCCGATTCCATGCGACTGGACAAATGGCTCTGGTGCGCCCGTTTCTACAAGACGCGCAGCCTGGCTACGGAAGAAATCACCAAGGGCCGGGTCACCGTCAACGGCCAACCCGCCAAGCCCGCCCGCGAGCTGCGCACGGGCGAGCTGGTCTGCCTGCGCCAGGGCTGGATGGAGCGCACGGTCCGGGTGCTGGGCCTGAGCGCCATGCGCGGCCCGGCGCCGGTGGCGCAGCAGCTCTACGCCGAAACCCCGGAGAGCATCGCCGCCCGGGAAAAAGCCCAAGAGCAGCGCCGCTTGGCGCCCGAGCCTGCCGCCACGCTGGCCGAGGGCCGGCCCACCAAGCGCGACCGCCGCCAGATCGACCGCGCCCGCGACTGGGGCAGCCGCTGGAGCGCCTCCCTCGACGGTTGAGCGGCCAAACCACTCCTAAAAAGAGAGCTAGTACCGCTGGTGAAATAAGGGCTAACGCCCTTTTTGACCATCATTTTTCGCAGGGGCCACGAGGCCAAAGGCCAGCGCGCCCAGGCCGCCCTGCGCCAAGCCGTACAGGCCATAGACCAGGGCTGCGCCCACGGCACCCGCCGCCTCCACGCCAAAAGGGGCCAGTGCCAGCACAGCGGCGGCCTCGCGGGTGCCCCAGCCGCCGACGCTCACGGGCAGCGCAGCCAGCAAAAAGATGGGGGCCATCGCAAAGGCCCAGGCCGACCAGGGTGCCTGCACACCCAGTGCCAGTCCGCCCACAGCCAGCGCGCCCGCCGACAGAACCTGCACCGCCATCGAGGCCACTGCCTGGCGCAGCAGCTGGACGGGAGCGTCCGCTGCGGTGGCCAGGGCGTGCAGCGGCGACAGCCAACGGTGTGCGGGCACAGGCCGCCCGCGCAGCCATCGCAGGCCGATCCAGGGCAGGACCAGGCCCAGGCCAGCGGCCAAGCCCGCCAGGCCCAACAAGGCACTGGGGGGCAGCCCCGCCCAGGACGCCAGCACCGGCGCCGAGGCCAACGCCCCCACCGCCCCGAGCACGCACAGCATCCACACCCCACTGAGCCGGTCGAGCAGCACCGAGGCACTGGCCGCCACGGCGGGCTGGCCGCTTTGGCGCAGGGCCAAGGCGCGGTATACATCGCCGCCCAGCACCGCGCCGGGCAGCAGCGCGTTCAGGCCCATGCCCTGGAAGTACCAGCGCAATGCTGCCGGGCGGTCCATCTTCGCGCCCAGCCACTGCACCTGCGCCCGCCAGCGCAGCGCTGAGACCAGGTTGGAGGCCAGCGCCAGCGCCAGGCCCGCCAGCAGCCACAGCGGCTCGGCCTGCCGCACCCGCAGCCACAGCTGCGAGACATCGGCCAGCGCGAGCACGCCCAGCAGCAGGCCCAGGCCCAGCAGCCCGCGCAGCAGGGCCTTGCGGGCGCGGCTCATGCCAGCGCGGACGGAGGAGGTGCAGCGGGTGCGCTGGGCGCAGCAGTGGACAAAGCAGCCTGGGCCTCGGCGACCGCACCATGCTCGTGGGCATGGAACTGTGGCTGCCCCCGACCCTCGTGGTAGATGCGAATCAGCATCTCGCCCACCAGGCCAGCCACGATGAGCTGCAAGCCCATCAACACCAGCATCACGCCGGTGAGCAGCAGTGGCCGCCCACCCACGTCGTGGCCCAGCACCTTGAGTCCCGCCAGCCACGTCAGCATCAGCAGGCCCGGCGCGGCCAGCCACAGGCCCAAGCCACCAAAGGCGTGCAGCGGGCGGTGGCGGTAGCGCATGAAGAACACGATCAGCATCAAATCCAGAATCACCCGGAACGTGCGGTCTATGCCGTACTTGGACACACCCCGGGTGCGGGCGTGGTGGCGCACTGGCACCTCGGTGATGCGGGCGCCCGCTTCTTTGGCCAGCGAGGGGATGAAGCGGTGCAGCTCGCCGTACAGCCGAAGGCGGTCGATGATGGGCCGGCGGTAGGCCTTGAGCGCGCAGCCGTAGTCGTGCAAGTGAACCCCCGTGCTGCGGGAGATGAGCTTGTTGGCGATGCGCG
>CAYZPX010000132.1:0-7421 GCA_964480105.1 uncultured Burkholderiaceae bacterium
GCAGCGTGATGCGGTACAGGTCTTCCAGCAGCTTGCCCTTCCAGGCGTTCCAGACCTTGGGACTGGTGCCGCGGATGTCGGCCACCGTCAGCAAATACAGCGCGGTCAGGCGCCGTTCGTTGCCGACTTCGGCAGCGAAGGCACGGATCACATCCGGGTCGCTCAGGTCCTGTTTTTGGGCGATCTGGCTCATGCGCAAATGGGACAGCACCAGGTAGGCCACCAGTTCGGTGTCTTCCTGGCTGATGCCGTGTTGGCGGCAAAAGCGCCGCACTTCCTGCGCACCGATCTCCGAATGGTCACCGCCCCGGCCCTTGCCGATGTCGTGGAACAGCGCGGCCAGGTACAGCAGCCAAGGCTTGTCCCAGCCGCTGGCCAGCTGCGAGCAGAAGGGGTATTCGTGCGCATGTTCGGCCATGAAAAACCGGCGCATATTGCGCAGCACCATGAGGATGTGCTGGTCCACGGTATAGACATGGAACAGGTCGTGCTGCATCTGCCCGACGATGCGCCTGAAGGGCCAGAGATAGCGCCCCAGCACCGAGGTCTGGTTCATTAGCCGCATCGCGTGGGTGATGCCCGCCGGTTGCTGCAGGATGCGCAGGAACATCGCCCGGTTGGCTGGATCGCGCCGGAAGCGCCCGTCCATCAGCCCCCGGGCGTTGTAAAGCGCGCGCAGTGTGCGGGCTGACAGGTCCTTCAAGCCCACCGTGGTCTGGTAGAGCAAAAAGGTCTCCAGGATCGCCTCGGGGTGGCGCTGGTACAGATCGTCGCTGGCGACCTCGATCAGGCCGGCCTTTTCATAGAAATGGGCGTTGATGGGGCGCAGCGCATGCGTCGAGGGGTTGAGCCGCTCCTCGATGTTGAGCAGCAGGATCTGGCTCAGCTGCGACACTGCCTTGGCCGCCCAGTAGTAGCGGCGCATCAGGCTTTCGCTGGCACGCATGGGCAGGCGGGAGCCGTCCGGCGCCTGGCTGCGGTAGCCAAAGGCCTCGGCCACGGTGGTCTGCAGGTCGAACACCAGCCGGTCTTCGCGCCGGCCAGCCGCCAGGTGCAGGTGGGTACGGATGAGGCACAGCAGCGCCTCGTTGCGGGCCAGCTGCTGGGCTTCGAAGGCGGTGGCCATGCCCGAGGCCTGCAGGGCCTGCCAGGAATCGCCCAGCCCGGCCGCCCGTGCCACCCACAGGATCAGGTGCAGGTCCCGCAGTCCGCCGGGCGACTCCTTGCAGTTGGGTTCCAGGGCATAGGGGGTGTTCTCGTACTTGGTGTGGCGCTGGCGCATCTCCAGCGTCTTTGCCACCAGAAAGGCGCGCGGGTCCATCTGGGTCGCAAAGGCTTGCTGGAACTGGGTGAACAGGACGGCATCTCCGCACAGCGGACGGGCCTCCAGCAGCGCGGTTTGCACCGTGACATCCTTGGCCGCCTCGGCCAGGCAGTCGGCCACGGTGCGCACGCTGGAGCCGATTTCCAGGCCGACATCCCAGCAACTACCAATAAAGCGCTCAATGCGCCCGGACAGGTCCGAGCCTTCGGATGCGGCTGGCTCGGGCAGCAGCACCAGCACATCGACATCTGAGTGGGGAAACAGCTGACCCCGCCCATAGCCGCCCACCGCCACCAGGGCCAGCTCGGGCGGCATGCCGGCGCGTTCCCACAAGGTGTGGAGCAAGCGGTCCACCAGGCCAGCGAGCCGACCCAGCAGCTTGCGGATGCCTTGGATGGACCCCGGGCGTTGCTGCAGCGTGGCCAGCAGGGCCGTTTTGTCGCGGCGGTAGGTATCGCGCAGGAGGTTCAGATCAGGCATGGCAGACGGCAGGCAGTGGAGGATCGTCTGTCAGCAAGCAAGCGACGTGCCAAGCAAGGCTCAGGTCTTGGTGGCCTTGACGAAGGGCGGCAGCGCAGGCGAGCCGTCTGACAGCGTCAGCACCTCGTAGCCGGTGTCGGTGACCAGCACCGTGTGCTCCCATTGCGCCGACAGGCTGCGGTCCTTGGTGATGATGGTCCAGCCGTCGTTACCGAACTCTTTGACCTCGCGGCGGCCCAGGTTGATCATGGGCTCGATGGTGAAGGTCATGCCGGGCAGCATTTCCTCCATCGTGCCGCGGCGGCCGTAGTGCAGGATCTGCGGCTCCTCGTGGAATTTCTTGCCGATGCCGTGGCCGCAGAACTCGCGCACCACGCTCAGGCCATGGCCTTCGGCAAAGGTCTGGATGGCGTGGCCAATGTCGCCAAAACGCCCGCCGGGGCGCACTTGTTGTATGCCCAGCCACATCGCGTCGTAGGTCAGCGCGCACAGGCGCTTGGCGGCAATCGAGCCTTCACCGACCACGTACATGCGGCTGTTGTCGCCGTACCAACCTTCGGCGGTGATCACGGTGACGTCCACGTTGACGATGTCGCCTTTTTTCAGTGGCTTGTCGTTGGGAATGCCGTGGCACACCACGTGGTTGACCGAGGTGCACAGCGACTTGGGGTAGGGCGGATAGCCCGGGGGTTGGTAACCGATGGTGGCCGACACCGTGCCCTGGATGTGCATGTGTTCGGCGGCGCGCGCGTCAATCTCGTTGGTGGTCACGCCCGGCTGAATCAGCGGGCCGATGTGATCCAGAACCTCCGAGGCCAGGCGGCAGGCCAGGCGCATGCCTTCAATTTCTTCGGCGTTTTTGATGGTGATGCTCATGGCGCGGAATTATCCCACCGGGCTTTTCACCGATGGGGGGCAGGCCTTTGCCTGGGCGGCCCCCCGGTAAAATGCCGGGCCCTGCCTGGGCAGGCCGAATCGGCAAGTGCCGAACTCCGCCTTGCGCCAGTCCGCTCCTTTTTTCTTCTCCCGACAGGCCCCGCGACCGTGACCTTCCATCTGACTACCCTGGCGGGCGGCAACGCCCTGAGCAGCTTCCGCGCCCAGCAACTCCAGCCCGCACTGGAAGCCATCCATCCCAAAATCACGGGCCTTGCCGCACGCTTTGTCCACCTGGTGGCCACCGAGCAGGCGCCCAGCGCTGCCGAGCAAGAGCGCCTGGCCGCGCTGCTGACCTATGGCGACCCCTACGCTGGCCCCGAAGAGGGCCCAGTCATCGTCGTCACGCCCCGCCTGGGCACGTTGTCCCCCTGGGCCTCCAAGGCCACCGACATCGCCCGCAATTGCGGCCTGGCGATCCGCCGCGTCGAGCGCATCACCGAATACCGCCTCAGTCTCAAGAGCGGCCTGCTGGGCAAGGCGCCTGAACTCAGCCAGGACCAGTGGGCGCAAATTGCCGCCCTGCTGCACGACCGCATGACCGAGTCCGCGCTGCCCGACCGCGCCGCCGCGCAGGCCCTGTTCACCGAGCTGCAGCCCGTGCCCATGGCGCATGTGGACGTGCTCGGCGGTGGCCGCGCCGCGCTGGAAGACGCCAACCGCCGCTTTGGCCTGGCCCTGGCCGAGGACGAGATCGACTACCTGGTCGCTGCCTTCACCGGCCTGGCGCGCAACCCCAGCGACGTCGAGCTGATGATGTTCGCCCAGGCCAACAGCGAGCATTGCCGCCACAAGATCTTCAACGCCCAGTTCACCATCGACGGCGTGGCGCAGGACAAAAGCCTGTTTGGCATGATCCGCAACACCCACCAGCTGGCGCCGCAGCACACCGTGGTCGCGTACTCCGACAACGCCTCGATCATGGAAGGCACGGTGATCGAGCGTTTTGTGGCAAAAATGGGCGCTGACGCCCAGCATTCGGGCGGTGCAAGCTATCAAAAAGAGAGCGTCCAGCACCATGTGCTGATGAAGGTGGAAACCCACAACCACCCCACGGCGATCTCGCCTTTCCCCGGCGCCTCGACGGGTGCGGGTGGCGAGATTCGGGACGAGGGCGCCACCGGCCGGGGCTCCAAGCCCAAGGCGGGTTTGACGGGCTTTACGGTGTCCAAGCTCTGGGGCGGCCAGTTTGGCAAGCCCGAGCACATCGCCAGCCCGCTGCAAATCATGACCGAGGGCCCGCTGGGCGGCGCCGCGTTCAACAACGAGTTCGGTCGTCCCAACCTGGCCGGCTATTTCCGCGAGTACGAGCAGCAGGTCGGCGGCGTGAACCGTGGCTACCACAAGCCCATCATGATTGCCGGCGGCGTGGGCACCATCGCCGCCGAGCAGACGCAGAAAATCCTCTTCCCCGCCGGCACGCTGCTGATCCAGTTGGGCGGGCCCGGCATGCGCATCGGCATGGGCGGCAGCGCGGCCAGCTCCATGGCCACTGGCACCAACGCGGCCGAGCTGGACTTTGACTCCGTGCAGCGCGGCAACCCCGAAATCGAGCGCCGTGCGCAAGAGGTCATCAACCACTGCTGGGCGCAGGGCGCGGCCAACCCCATCCTGGCGATCCACGACGTGGGCGCAGGCGGCCTGTCCAATGCCTTCCCCGAGCTGACCAACGACGCCGGCCGTGGCGCGCGCTTTGACCTGCGCGCCGTGCCGCTCGAAGAATCCGGCATGGCGCCCAAGGAAATCTGGAGTAACGAGAGCCAGGAGCGCTACGTGCTGGCCATCGCGCCCGAATCGCTGGCGCAGTTCCAGGCCTTCTGCGAGCGCGAGCGCTGCCCCTTCGCGGTGATTGGCGTCGCGACCGAAGAGCGCCGCCTGGTGCTGGCCGACCCCGCCGCCACCGCGCCCGACCAGCAGACCCCCGTGGACATGCCCATGGACGTGCTGCTGGGCAAGCCGCCCAAGATGCACCGCGACGTGGCGACCGTGCAGCGCCAGTTCCCGGCCATGGACCTGACCGGCCTGCCGTTGCAAAAAGCCGTCATCGACGTGCTGGCGCACCCCACCGTGGCGTCCAAGCGCTTCCTGATCACCATTGGCGACCGCGCCGTGGGCGGCCTCACGCACCGCGACCAGATGGTCGGCCCCTGGCAGATCCCCGTGGCCGACGTGGCCGTGACCCTGGCCGACTACGCCGGTTTTGCCGGCGAGGCCATGAGCATGGGCGAGCGCACGCCGCTGGCGGCGATCAACGCCCCCGCCTCGGGCCGCATGGCCGTGGCCGAGGCCATCACCAACCTGCTGGCCGCGCCCATCGAGCTGCCGCGCGTCAAGCTCTCCGCCAACTGGATGGCCGCCTGCGGCGAGCCCGGCGAGGACGCTGACTTGTACGCTACCGTCAAGGCCGTGGGCATGGAGCTGTGCCCGGCCCTGGGCATCAGCATCCCGGTGGGCAAGGACAGCCTGTCCATGCGCACCCAGTGGAACGAGGGTGGCGAGACCAAAAAGGTGACCTCGCCCGTCAGCCTGATCGTCAGCGCCTTTGCCACGCTGCAGGATGTGCGCGGAACGCTCACCCCCCAACTGAACGCCGCCGAGGCCGACACCACCTTGGTGCTGATCGACCTGGGCAAGGGCCAGTCCCGCATGGGCGGCAGCATCCTGGGCCAGGTGCTGGACCAAAGCGGTGATGTGGTTCCCGACCTGGACGATCCGCAGGACCTGATCAAGCTGGTGAACGCCGTCAATGCCCTGCGCGCCGAAGGCAAGCTGCTGGCCTACCACGACCGCAGCGACGGCGGTTTGCTGGCCGCCGTGGCCGAAATGGCCTTTGCCGGCCAGGTGGGCGTGGCGCTGAATGTGGACATGCTGGTCACCGAGGGCGACGGCATCAGCGACAGCCGCATGGAAACCGGCGACGCCAAGAACTGGGCCAGCCAGGTCAGCGCCCGCCGCGAGGAGCTGACGCTCAAGGCCCTGTTCAACGAGGAGCTGGGCGTGGTGCTGCAGGTGCGCACCGCCGAGCGCAACGAGGTCATGCAGACCCTGCGCGCGCACGGCCTGTCCAAGTTCAGCCACTTCATCGGCAAGACCCGTCCGCAAACTTCCGAGCTGGACACCGGCAAGGGCGAGCTGCAGGTCTGGCGCGACGCCAAGCAGGTGTTTGCCGCCAGCCTGTCCGACCTGCAGCAGGTCTGGGACGCCGTCAGCTGGAAGATCTGCCAGCAGCGCGACAACCCCGCCACCGCCGATGCCGAACACGCCGCCGCCGGCCAGCCGGGCGACCCGGGCCTGCACCTGCACCTCACGTTCGACCCCAGCGACAACGTGGCCGCGCCCTTCCTGAACCTGGCCAAACCCAAGGTTGCCGTGCTGCGCGAGCAGGGCGTGAACTCGCACGTGGAAATGGCCTATGCCTTCACCGAGGCCGGCTTTGACGCGGTGGACGTGCACATGAGCGACCTCCAAAACGGCCGCGTCACCCTTGACGCCTTCAAAGGCATCGTGGCCTGCGGCGGCTTCAGCTATGGCGACACCCTGGGCGCCGGCATTGGCTGGGCGCGCAGCATCACCTTCAACCCGGCGCTGTCGGCGCAGTTCCAGGGCTTCTTTGGCCGCAGCGACACCTTCGGCCTGGGCGTGTGCAACGGCTGCCAGATGTTCGCCGAGCTGGCCGACATCATCCCCGGTGCGCAGGACTGGCCGCGCTTCACGACCAACCAGAGCGAGCGCTTCGAGGCCCGCCTGTCGCAAGTGGAAGTGCTGGAGTCCCCCAGCCTGTTCTTCGCCGGCATGGCCGGCAGCCGCCTGCCGATCGCCGTGGCACACGGCGAGGGCTATGCCAACTTCAAGTACCGTGGCAACGCCGCCCAGGCGATTGCGGCCATGCGCTTTGTGGACCACCACGGCGCGGCCACCGAGCAGTACCCCTTCAACCCCAACGGCAGCGCCGGTGGCCTGACCAGCGTGACCACGCAGGACGGCCGCTTCACCGCCATGATGCCCCACCCCGAGCGCGTGTTCCGCAACGTCCAGATGAGCTGGACAAACGGCAATCCGAGTGACTTCAGCCCCTGGATGCGCATCTGGCGCAACGCCCGCAAGTGGGTGAATTAAGGGCATCCCCCTGAGGCGCTGCGCGCCTTCACCCCTTCTCTCGCTGCGCTGCGCTTCGCGGGAAGGGGGACGACGCCAGCGCGGCGGGGCGGCCCTTGCGCGGTGTCCCCATGTGGGGGTCGCGCCAGTGTTTGAGGCAGCGTTCAAGCTAAAGCATTGCTTTTTTTGCTCTTGAAAAGATAGCTAGTACCGCGCGTATCCATTGGCCTGGAGGCTAAAAACGCTCCAAAAAACAAAAGGCCCTGTTTTCGGACAGGGCCTTTTGTCTGAGGGTCAGGTCAGAGGCTTATTTGATGCCGAGGCGAATCGCCCCATCCAGGCGGATGACCTCGCCGTTGAGCATGTCGTTTTCGAGGATGTGGCGCACCAGCTTGGCGTAGTCGGCGGGGCTGCCCAGGCGGCTGGGGAAGGGCACGCCAGCGGCCAGCGCGTCCTGTACCTCTTGGGGCATGCCAAACAGCATGGGCGTGCCGAAGATGCCGGGGGCGATTGTCATGTTGCGGATGCCGCTGCGCGCCAGGTCGCGGGCAATCGGCAGGGTCATGCCGACCACGCCACCCTTGGA
>CAYZPX010000133.1:0-7405 GCA_964480105.1 uncultured Burkholderiaceae bacterium
CCGCCACCAAAGCGCCCTTGATCGAGCCAATGCCACCGATCACCACCACCACGAAGCAGATGATCAGCACCTGGTTGCCCATGCCCGGATAAACCGAGGACACCGGCGCTGCGACCATGCCGGCCAGCACGGCAATCGCCACGCCCGCCGCGAAGACCACGCGGTAAAGGAACTGGATGTCGATGCCCAGGGACTGGACCATCTCGCGGTTGTTGCTGCCCGCGCGAATCATCATGCCCAGGCGGGTGCGGGTGAAGACCAGGTACATGCCCAGGGCCAGCGCCAGACAGACGGCCGAAATGAACAGGCGATAGACCGGGTAGGTCATCAGCTCGCCCAGCGGGAAAGAGCCAGCCAGCCAGTCGGGCACGGCGACGCTGTGCACATCGTCATCGACCAGGATGGAGCGCAACTCCTCGAACACCAGGATCAGGCCGTAGGTCATCAGCACCTGCTGCAAGTGCTCGCGCTCGTACAGGAAGCTGAAGAAGGCCCACTCCAGCACGTAGCCCAGCACGATGCCCAGCACCACGCCAACGAACATCGTTGCAAAAAACCCCCCGCCAAAGCTGGCTGCCACGATGGGTGCCAGCGCATAGGCCATGTAGGAGCCGATCATGTAGAAGCTGCCGTGGGCGAGGTTGATCACGCCCATGATGCCGAAGATCAGCGTCAGCCCGGAGGCCACCAGGAACAGCAGCAGCCCGTACTGCAGCGAGTTCAGGCACTGGATCAGAAAAGTGGAGAAGTCCATACGCGAAGCTCATCCAGGGCAAGCACCGCCGGGTACCTGCCCCTTGAAAAAATGAAGGAGTGGCGCCCCACACCCATCCCAAGACCGGACTCACCGGACTCACCGGACTCACCGGACTCACCGGACGAGGCCAGGGGACCGAGGCGCCAGGGAGCTTGCTTACATGCGGCAGCCGCGGCCAGGATCGGCCAGGGCCTTGGAAGCGATGCCCACCATCTTGTTTTCCTTGCCGCTGACCTGGCGCAGGTAGATGTCCTGCACCGGGTTGTGCGACTTGGACATGGTGAAGGCACCGCGCGGGCTGTCGAACTTGGCCTTGCGCACGGCCTCGGCAAACTCGGCCTTCTTGCCCAGGTCGCCCTTGACGGCCTGCGCACCCACGGCCAGGATCTGCGCCGCGTCGTAGCCCTGCATGGCATACACATCGGGCTGCAGCTTGAAGGCCTTGGCGTAGGCCAGACGGAAGCTCTGGTCACGCGGGGTGTTCAGGCCGTCGGCGTAGTGCAGCGTGGTCAGCAGGCCGTCGGCATCGGCGCCCTGGGCTTCCAGGGTGCCATCGGTCAGGAAGCCAGCGCCGTACAGGGGAATGCTCTTTTTCAGGCCCGCAGCAGCGTAGTCCTTGACGAACTTGACGGCACCGCCACCGGCGAAGAAGGTATAGACCGCGTCGGGCTTGGTGGCGGCGATTTCGGTCAGCAGGGCCTGGAATTCCACGTTCGGGAAGGGCAGGGTCAACTCTTTGACGACCTTGCCACCCTTCTTCTCAAAGGCTTCCTTGAAGCCCTTGACGGATTCGTCGCCAGCAGCGTATTTCCAGGTGATGGTCACCACGTTCTTGTGGCCCTTGGCGGCCATGGCCTCGCCCATGGCGTAACCCGGCTGCCAGTTGGAGAAGGAGCTGCGGAAGATGTTTTGACCGCACATCGGGCCGGTCACGGCATCAGCGCCGGCGTTGGGCACGATCAGCAGGGTGCCGGTCTGCTTGGCGACCTTGGCCATGGCCATCGCCACGCCCGAATGCACGGTGCCCACGAGCACGTCCACGTTGTCGCGCTTGATCAGCTTGTTGACGTTGTCGGTCGCCTTGGCGGGATCGGATTCGTCGTCCACCTTGACAAATTCCACTTCGCGGCCGGCGATCTTGCCGCCCTGCTCGTTCACATAGAGCTTGAAGCCGTTTTCGATGGCCACACCCAGGGCAGCAAAGGTGCCGGTGGCGGGCAGCATCAGGCCGACCTTGATCTTGCCGGGGGCCTGGGCAAAAGCGGCGGGCACCGCCAGTGCGGCGGCGGCTGCAGCGGCGACCAGGGTGAAGGTTCTGCGGTGTTGCATGGTGTTGTCTCCTGAATGCAAGGGATGGAAAGCGATAAAACGGTCAACGCGGGCGCACCAAGCCACCGGGGGCCAGCTGCAGGCGAATGCCTGGAAAGAAAACGGAGGGACGCGGTCAGCGCGCCGGTCGGGCCAGAAAGGCCGCCGGGGCTGTCAAAGGACGAGGCGAGGGGTGTCAGGCAAGGGGTTGTCTCCTAAAGGACCCGATGGTTCGGGCTTGTTTTGCTTTGTATTCTTTTTGGGCGAAGGCGCGCAGGGTTGAAACCCTAATGCCGCTTGGGGCACTGCGCTCCGCCATGTCGGCAAGGAACGCGCAAATGATGCCGGCAATCTGCGCCCGATTGCAGACCGTTTAGGATGCTTTCGATACCTTTTTATCGATAAAGCACAGCTCCCACCCCAGGCCCGGGCGGGAGCCGGCAGCGATCAGCGACCGCGCGTCCAGGTGTTTCCAGGCGCTTCAGACGTGGTAGAAGTCCAGCACCGAATCGATGGTGTCGTTGAGCACCAGCACATGCTTGCGCAGGATGCGCCAGTCACCATCGCCATGGGGCTGGAGGCGGTACTGGGCCTCGCCAAAGAAATGGGCGGCGTTGCCAAAGCGGTGGTAGTGGGTCACCCACTTGGCCTTGACGTCGAGCAGTCCGCCCTCCCCCTCGCTGACCATGACGTTGCTGACCAGGTGCAGCGTGCGGGGCATGGGGGTGGATGCGGACGACTTGCCGGTACGGATGCGGAACACCCGGTCCTCCAGGCCAGCGCGGTTGGGGTAGTACATCAGCGACATGCCCCGCTTGGGGTCTGTCGTGTAGGCGTGCTCGGACTCCCACTGCGGCATGTGGAACTCGGCGTTTTCATCAAACAGGGCCAGGTAGGCATCCCAGTCCTGGCGGTCGCACAGCTCGGCCTTGCGGTACAGGAATTGCTCCACGCGGTGTTGCAGGTGTTGCGGTGTCAGGGACACATCTTGGTTCATGGTGTTTCTCCTCGGGTGCAAGGGGCGGGGCGCTCAGGCGCTGGCCTTGGTTTTTTGTTCGAGGCCTGCCAGCATGCGTGCCTGCCAGGCGCTGTGCTGGTTGGTGTAGAGGCCTTCGTGGGTGAATTCGCTGCCTGTCAGCACCGGATGGATGCCCAGCACCTCGGCATTGGGCGTGCTGCCGGTGATCCATTTTTCGTGGCCGCGCGAGATGTCATTCCAGCGCCCCAGGCGGCCCTCAAAGCCGCGCTGGGCTTCGCGGAACTCCACCAGGTCGTCGGGCGTACCCATGCCGGAGACGTTGAAAAAGTCCTCGAACTGGCGGATGCGGTTTTCGCGGTCGGCGTCCGATTCGCCCTTGACGCCGATGCACTGGCTGATGATTTCGGTCTTGTTCCAGGCCACGGGACGGATGATGCGCAGCTGCGAGCTGATCTGGTCCATGAAGAACAGGCTGGGGTAGATGTTCAGGTTGCGCAGGCGGTGCATCATCCAGCGGGCCTTGGGCTCGCCATGCTCTTGCAGCAGGCGCGGCATGACGTTCGCATAGCCGGGGCGCACTTCGGGGTTGGGCATGTCGCTGAACAGCACGCTGTGGCCATTGGCAAAGGAAAACCAGCCATCGTCGGTTTGCGCGTCGCCCGCGCCCAGCTTGCGGTAGTCCAGGGTTTGCGTGGCGGTGCCTTTTTCGGCATCCAGGGCCTGGCGCTGCTGCACGGTCATCACATAGTTGTAGTGCACGGTGCTGACGTGGTAGCCATCGAGGCCGTTTTCGTTTTGCAGCTTCCAGTTGCCGGCGTAGGTGTAGTGGCCCTTGCCGGGCAGGACTTCCAGCTCCCCGGTGGGCGACTGGTCCACCATCAGATCAAAGAACACCTTGGCATCGCCCAGGTACTCTTCCAGGGACTGGGTGCCTTCCACATCCAGGTTCACGAAGACAAAGCCCCGGTAGCTGGCCACGCGGGCCTTTTTCAGGTTGTGGGCTTCGAGGTCAAAGTTCTCCGGGTATTCGGAGGGCGCCTTCACCTTGAGCAACTTGCCGTCCGAGCGGTAGGTCCAGGCGTGGAAGGAGCAGCTGAAGCTTGACTGGCGGCCCTTGCTGACGCGGGTGAGCGTCACGCCCCGGTGGGAGCAGGCGTTGAGCAGCGCATGCAACTCGCCATTGGCGTCGCGGGTGATGATCATCGGCTGGCGGCCCGCCTGCATGGTCACGAAGTCATTCTTGTTGGCCAGCTCGCTTTCGTGGCAGGCGTAAATCCAGGACTTCTCAAAGACCAGCTCCATTTCCAGGTCAAACAGCTCGGGGTCGGTAAAGACCCCCCGCGCCACCCGGTAGACCCCGTCCTCGGGGCGAAAGTCCAGTGCAGAGCGCACATAGTCCTGCCATTCCTCGACAGATTTGGAAGCGTTCATCACCATCTCCTTGAAAGTTTTTAGCTCGAAGATCCCGGCCTGCAGCCTTGGATTTCCTGGCGCCCAGTGTAGGAATGGCCCCCCTGCCCGTGTGGCCAGGAATGGCAGAATGCCCTGCCTTCACTGTCCAGTTTTTGCAAGTTGCTCACCCGGGCGCCCCACGCCTCAGGGTTTTCCCCTGCTTCTCCCCATCGGACACCCACCATGCGCTTCTCCCCCCACGACCAGGCCTTGCAGGTGTTGTATGACAACTGCATTTTTCGGTCGGCAACGCGCCAGGACACCCATGACCAGGTCGAGCAGGAACTGGCCGAGCACAAGCTGCAATGGAAACGCGGCCTGGCCGACGCCGCCATGTTCAAGCGGCACCTTCGACAGCTGCACATCTATGTGCTGCAGTACGGCGCCGAGGTCGAGGTGGTGCCCCGTCCCTTCGACGGTTTCTCGCTGGTGCACACCTCGCTCAGTGGCGGCGTGGAGATCGAGACCGACGGCCAGCGCGTGCATGTGGCCGAGGGCGGATCGGCCTTGCTCTCGCCCCGGCGCAAAGTCACCCTGCGCTGGCACCCGGGCACCGTGCAGATGATCCTGCGCGTGCCCCATGCCCTGATGCGCGACGCCATCGGCATGCCGCCAGAAACCCCCCTGAACCTGGTCCCCCTGATGCGCCTGAGCGCGGGCGACGAACCGCAGTGGGCCCTGCTGGCGCGCAGCTTCCTGCACGCGCTGACCCAGGCCGATGCGGCCCCCCAGGCCCCCTGGCTGGACCACCTGGAAAAGCACATTGCCATGTTCCTGCTGACCCGCCAGACCGTCGCGCCCACCCTGTTGCAGCCCCTGCAGCCTCAGCCAGCCAGGGCGCCCGCCCCCGTGTCGGTCTCCGAAGTGCTGGATGCCCCCGCTTCGGCCGATCTCCGCATCCAGCGCATGCTGGACTACATGGAGCGCAAGCTGACCGCCCCCCTGACCCTGGCCGACCTGGCCCAGGCCACCGGGGTGAGCCTGCGCACCCTCAACGCCCTGTGCCACCACCACCACGGCATGAGCCCGATGGAGCTGCTGCGCGCCAAGCGGCTGGACGCCGCCCACCGCCACCTGCAACTGCACCCAGGGGCCACCGTGGGCGACACGGCACTGGCCTTCGGCTTTGGACACGCAGGGCGTTTCTCGCACTACTACGCCGAGCGCTTTGGCCAACTCCCCAGCGAAACCAGCGCCCGCGCGTTTCCGCAGCGACGGGGGTGAGTGGCAAAAATAGAATCCCTCCATGGACCTGCGCCAGCTCAAATACTTCATTGCCGTCGTCGAAGAACGCAGCTTTACGCGGGCGGCGGAGCGGCTGCACATCTCGCAGCCGCCGCTGAGCCGGCAGATCCAACAGCTCGAAGACGAGCTGGGCGTGCAGTTGCTGGAGCGCGACAGCCGGCCCCTGCGGCTGACCGAGGCGGGGCGGTTTTTTCATGCCCGTGCGGTGCGGGTCATCGAGCAGATCCAGGAGATGACCACCATGACGCGGCGCATCGCCCACATGGACCGGCGCCTGGTGATTGGTTTTGTGCCGACGACGATGTACGGCGCTCTGCCCCGGATCGTGCGGATTTTTCGGGCGCGCAATCCGCACACGGAGCTGGTGCTGGTCGAGCAGACCACGGTGCAGCAAATGGAGGCCTTGCTGTCGGGCCGGATCGACGTGGGCTTTGGCCGCATCCGCCTGGATGAACCCCAGGTCAAGCGCGAGGTGCTGCGCGAGGAACGGCTGGTGCTGGCCATCCCCATGGAGCACCCGCTGGCACAGCAGCGTGGCCCCATCAGCCTGGCGGCGGCGGCGCCCTACCTGCTGGTGACCTATCCGCAAAAGCCCCGCCCCAGCTATGCCGACCATGTGCTGTCGCTCTACCGCGACCTGGGCGTGGAGCCTGCGGGCCTGCACGAGGTGCAGGAAGTGCAAACTGCCCTGGGCCTGGTGGCGTCGGGGCTGGGCCTGTGTGTGGTGCCCTCGGGCATGCAAAAGCTGCGCCGCGACGAAGTGGTCTACCGCCCGCTGACCGAGGCCAATGCGGTGTCGCCCATCATCATGAACACACGGGCGAACGACCAGTCGCCCGACATCCGCCTGCTGCGGGCGGTGATTGACGAGGTCTATCGCCTGTACACCGAAGAGCGCCGGCAAAAGGCGCTCCTGGGCGAGACCGACGACCCCCTCGCCCCGCCCCTGCCCTGTCCCTGAGACTGGACCGGTGGGCAACGCTTCAGCGCAGCGTCAGGCCCCGGCGGAGCACCACGGGCTTTCCGCCCATGTTGCGCTTGAACATCCAGTGCGCCAGCGCCGAATCGAGCTGGTCGGCGTGCTGCGGGAACCACTTGGCCAGCGCCGCGACCAGGTCGCGGGCCACGTCGAAATGGCCCTCGGCCAGGATCTCGCGGACCTCGCCCACGGACTTCATGACGGCGGCGTGCTCGTCGATGTGGCAGTCGCGGGGCGGGAATTCGGTCTCCACCATCCAGGTGTTTTCCATCTCGAAATGCTGCTGCAGGTGCTCGGCAAAGCGGTCGAGCAGCGCGGGCAGTTCGGCGTCGGGGGCGGTCTGCATCTGGCCGACCAGGTCCACGAACTCTTCATGGACTTCGTCGATGGGGCCGTAGCCCAGCAGGTACTGGTCGCCCCAGGCCAGGGGGGCGTCGTTGTCAGATTGGATTTCTTGCATAAAAAAGGGCTCTAGGCCAATGGAATCAAGCGGTACTAGCTATTCAATCAGTAGCGTTTGATGGCCGTCGTCACGGTCCTACGGTGCCCAGGCGACCTTTGAGGGACTGCGGCAGGCCGGTGAGGATGGCTGCGTAGTTGGTGGTGTTGGACAGCACCTTCTTCACATAGTCGCGGGTTTCGGCAAAGGGCACGTTTTCGGCCCAGATGGCGGCGTCCAGCACCG
>CAYZPX010000134.1:0-7399 GCA_964480105.1 uncultured Burkholderiaceae bacterium
GGTGTCGGCGCCGGCATCGGCCACGCGGCGGATGTTGTCGGCCTTGATGCCGCCATCCACCTCCAGGCGGATGTCCTTGCCGCAGGCGTCGATGCGCTTGCGCACGGCCTCGATCTTGCGCAGGGCGGAATCGATGAAGCCCTGGCCGCCAAAGCCGGGGTTCACGCTCATGATCAGGATCAGGTCGATGTCGTCGATCACCCAGTCCAGCACATCCAGCGGCTCGGCGGGGTTGAACACCAGGCCGGGCTTGACGCCCTTGGAACGGATGGCCTGGATGCTGCGGTGCACGTGGGTGGACGCATCGGGGTGAAAGCTGATGTAGTCGGCGCCCGCGTCGGCAAAGGCGGCGGCCAGGGCATCGACCGGGGAAATCATCAGGTGCACGTCGATGGGTACAGGCTGGCCACTGGGCGTGAGGGCGTGGGGCTTGAGCGCCTGGCACACCATGGGACCGAACGTGAGGTTGGGCACATAGTGGTTGTCCATGACGTCAAAATGAATCCAGTCGGCGCCAGCGGCAATGACGTTGCGGACCTCTTCACCCAGGCGGGCGAAGTCGGCGGAGAGGATGGAGGGGGCAATGCGGTAGGTGCGGCTCATGCCCGAATTGTCGCAGTTACCATCACGGCCATGCCCCAAAAGCCGTTTGACATCGAGGTACAGACCGCGTACCTGCCCGAACAATCCGACCCTGCCGCTGGCATGTTCGGCTTTGCCTACACCATCACCATCACCAACACCGGGACCACCCCCGGCCAGCTGGTTTCACGCCACTGGATCATCAGCGACGCCAATGGCCTGACCGAAGAGGTCAAGGGTCTGGGCGTGGTGGGCCAACAGCCGCTGCTCAAGCCTGGCGAATCCTTCCAGTACAGCAGCGGCTGCCGTCTGCGCACGCCCAGCGGCACCATGCACGGCACCTTCCACTGCGTGAGCGACGAAGGCGAGTCCTTTGACACGCCCGTGCCGCTGTTCGTGCTCGAAGCCACTGAGGCCGGCGATGGCGTCGTCCCCCTGCAAGGAAGGACCCTGCACTGATGGCCAGCCGCCCGACCGACCTCGCGGCGCTCTTGGAGCGCCTGGACCCACAGGCCGAGCTGGCCCAGCGCCACCTGTGGGCGATTCACCTGATGGACTGGCTGCGCGGCCATTCCCGGGAAGGCACGGCGGCCGTGCTGGCGCGCGTAGCCCTGTTCCTGGACGCCGTCGAGGCCCGGCCCGAACGCCAGGCCGCGCTGCAAGCCTGGTGGTCCACCCTGCTGGACACGGTGGACCTGACCACGCTGCTGGCCGACTTTGGCTTTACCCAGCGCACCGCCCTGGTCAGCGAAGGGCTGGCCCGCCTGGGCGGCAAGCTGCTGCCCCACAGCCCCGAGACCCGGGATGCCTCCGAGCTGTTCATGCTTGCCCTGCCCCAGGCCTACGATGCCCAGTGGCTCGCCGCGCTGGATGGTGCCCTGCTGGACCGTCTGGCGCGCGTGCTGCAGCCGGCCGCCGCGCAAGACCGCTCGCGCTGGGAAGCCGTGCTGCTGGACGCCATCACCTACTGCGCCGGGCACATCCTCTCGACCGGCTTTGCGCCCGAGCTGCGCCTGCGCATGGGCGACGCTGCCCGCGAGGCCCAGCCCTTTCACGCCCTGATTGCCGATGTCGAGGCCCTGCGCCGCGCCTGCCAGGCCAGCCCCACCGACCCGGCATCCCGCGAGGCCCGCGAAGCCGCCGCCCAGCAACTGCGCACCCGGCTGGAAGCCTGCCGCGCTGCCGCCGCCACGGTCTATGGCCACCTGGAAGACAACGGCATCTCGGTGGGCCTGGTGTTTCGCCTGCGCCAGCTGCGCGAGCGCATCCTGCGGGTGCGGGCGCTGCTGGACTGCGTGCAATCGCCCTCGCAGACCCAGGCCGCGGGCCGACTGCTGGCCCAACTGGTGCTGGTCGGCCGCGAAAAACGCAGCCTGCGGGCGCTGGTGCGGGCCAATGCCTCGCTGCTGGCCGCCAAGATGGCCGAGCGCAGCGCCGAGACCGGCGAGCACTACATCACCCGCACTCGGGGCGAGTACGGCGACATGGTGCGCAAGGCCGCCGGCGGCGGCGCGGTGATTGCGGTGACCACGCTGGTCAAGTTCGCGCTCTACGCCTTCACGCTGTCCGCCTTCTGGGTGGGCTTCTGGGCGGGGGTGAACTACGCCATCAGCTTCGTGCTGGTGCAGCTGCTGCACTTCACCGTGGCCACCAAGCAGCCAGCGATGACGGCGCCGGCCATGGCGGCCAAGCTCAAGGAGCTAGGTTCAGGCGAGGCCATCGAGGCCTTTGTCGATGAGGTCAGCCACCTGGTGCGCTCGCAGGTGGCCGCCGTGCTGGGCAACGTGCTGGTCGTCATGCCGGTGGTGATGCTGCTGTCCTGGGGGCTGGGCTGGGGCCTGGGTGCGCCGGTCATCGATGCGGACAAGGCCGACCACACCCTGCACGAGCTGCACCTGCTGGGGCCGTCCGCCCTGTTCGCGGCCTGCACCGGGGTGCTGCTGTTTGCCTCCAGCCTGGTCGCGGGCTGGGCAGAAAACAGCTTTGTGCTGCACCGCCTGGACTCGGCGCTGCGCTACAACCCGCGCATCACCGCCGTGCTGGGCAACGCCCGGGCCGCCCGCTGGGCGCGCTTCATGCGGGAGAACATCTCGGGCTTTGCCGCCAACATTTCGCTGGGCTTCATTCTGGGCCTGGTGCCTGCCTTTGCCGGTTTTTTTGGCCTGGGGGTGGAGGTGCGCCACGTCACCCTGGCGGCCGGGCAGATTGGTGTGGCGGCCGTCACGCTGGGGCTGGACGCCGTGCACACCCCTGCGCTGTGGTGGGCCGTGGCCGCCCTGCCACTGATGGGCATGCTGAATGTGGCCGTCAGCTTCTACCTGGCCTTCCGCCTGGCGCTGCGGGCGCACAACGTCAGCGGCGTGGACCGCTCCCGCATCTACGCGGCCATTCGCCGTCGTTTGCGCCGTGCGCCGCTGGGCTTTTTCTGGCCGCCGCGCACCCCGCAGGCCACCACGCCCGAGGAGCCCCCGCGCCATGGGTGAGTTCGACCTGATTGCCCGCCACTTCACGCGCCCGCAGCGCACCAGCCAGGCGGTACTGGGCGTGGGTGACGACTGCGCGCTGCTGGCGCCCCGGCACGGCATGCACTGGGCCATCTCGACCGACATGCTGGTCGAGGGCCGGCATTTCTTTGCCGACGTGGACCCCGCCGCGCTGGGCCACAAGGCCCTGGCGGTGAACCTGTCGGACCTGGCCGCCTGCGGTGCCCAGCCCCGCGCCTTCACGCTGGCCCTCGCCCTGCCCCGGGCGGACGAGGCCTGGCTGCAGGGCTTCAGCCAGGGCCTGTTCGCGCTGGCCGATACCCACGGCTGCGAACTGGTGGGCGGCGACACCACGCAGGGCCCGCTCAACATTTGCATCACCGTGTTTGGCGAAGTGCCGGCCGGTCAGGCCCTTCTGCGCAGCGGCGCCCAGGTGGGGGATGACATTTACGTGAGCGGCCCCCTGGGCGACGCCCGCCTGGCGCTGGAAGCCCTGCTGGGCCAGGCGCCCCTGCCCCCCGCCGTGCTGGCCCAGGCCCGCCAGCGGCTGGAACGCCCCACGCCCCGGATCGCCCTGGGCCTGGCGCTGCGCGGCGTGGCCCACAGCGCACTGGACCTGAGCGACGGCCTGCTGGGCGACCTGGGCCATCTCCTGAAAGCCTCGGGCGTGGGCGCGCGCATCGACACGCACATCACTTCCAATTTGATAGCTAGTACCGCAGAGCATACGGGGCTTGGAATCGATTTAGACCCCGAAACCCGCCGCCGCTGCACCCTGGCCGGCGGGGACGATTACGAGCTGGCCTTCACCGCCCCGCCCCACCGGCGCGAGGCCGTGCAAGCCGCCGCACGCGCCAGCGGCACACCGGTCACGCGCATTGGCCAGATCGAGGCCGAACGGGGCCTGCGCCTGGTCGATGCCCAAGGCCAGGCGGTGGAAAACCGCTACGCCTCCTTCGACCACTTTGTCTGACCTCCTCCGAAGCTGCCGCCATGACCGATCCGTCCTCCGCCACCGCTGCCAGCCTGCACCCGCCGCTGCATCCTCCGCAGGCTCCGGGACCACGCCGGTCCACGGTGCGCTTCCTGCTCGCGCACCCTGCACATTTCATTGCCTTGGGCTTTGGCTCCGGCCTGTCGCGCCTGGCGCCGGGCACGGTGGGCACGCTCTGGGCCTGGCTGGCGTTTCTGGTGTGCCAGCACTGGCTGAATCCGTTGCAAATCGGCCTGTGGATCGCCTTTGGCACGCTGGGCGGCTGGTGGGCCTGCACTGTCACGGCGCGCCACCTGGGCGTGAGCGACCCGGGCTGCATCGTCTGGGACGAGGTGGTCGCCTTCTGGCTGGTGCTGTGGCTGGCCATGCCCATGGGCTTGGGCGGGCAGGTGGCGGCCTTTGCGCTGTTCCGCTTTTTTGACGCGGCCAAACCGGGCCCGGTAGGCTGGGCGGACCGCCTGTTCAAGGGGTTTGGCTGGCGCGGCGGCTGGGGCATCTTGTTTGATGACTTTGTGGCGGCGTTTTGCACCCTGCTGGTGATCGCGCTGTGGAGGCACTTTTCATGAACGGCATGAACCCGCCCGCCCCCGCATCCAAAATGCTCTCAAAAGATGAGCATATACCGCTGGTATCCATTGGCCTAGAGGCCGTTTTAGCCCAAATCTCTACCACGCTGCTGCAACGCGGCGAAATGCTGGCCACCGCCGAAAGCTGCACCGGCGGAATGATCGCCGCCGCCTGCACCGACCTGGCGGGTTCCAGCCAGTGGTTTGAGCGAGGCCTGGTCAGCTACTCCAACGCCGCTAAGTCGGCGCTGCTGGGCGTGCCGCCCGCGCTGATCGCCGCCCACGGCGCGGTGAGCGAACCCGTGGCCCGCGCCATGGCCGAGGGCGCCCTCGCCCATTCCGCCGCCCAGGTGAGCCTGGCAGTGACCGGCGTGGCGGGCCCCACGGGCGGCAGCGCCGAGAAACCGGTGGGCACCGTCTGGTTCGCCTGGAGCGTGAACGGCCAGACCACCAGCGAACGCCGGCAATTCCCCGGCGACCGCGCCCAGGTGCGCGCCGCCACGCTGTGGCATGCGCTGGGGCGGCTGGGGGAATTGCTGGAAAGCTGAAGCCCCAGCGACCTCAGTGCTTGTGGCCAGCAGCTTGGCCGTGGTTGCCGTGCGGCATGCCTTCCATCGAACCCTGCATGGACTTGACCGGCGCCTGCACCTCCTGGGTAAAGCGCTGGCGGGCGGCATCTTCAAACACCAGGGTGACGGGCACGGTCTCGCCCGCCTTCACGGGTTGGCGCAGGTCCATCAGCATGACGTGGTAGCCACGCGGGGTCAGCTCCACCGCTTTGCCGGCGGGCAGGTCCAGGTGGGGGATGGCGCGCATCTTCATCACGTCGTTTTCCATTTGCATGGTGTGGACCTCGACCACGCCGGCGACGGGCGAGCGGGCCTCGACCAGGCGGGCGTCCTTGTCTGCCGTCAGGCGCATGAAGGCCGCGGTGGCCTTTTGCTGCGGCACGGTGGCGCGCACCCAGGGCGCATCCACCTGGACGGTGGTTTGCGCGCCCACGGCAGCAGACAAGGACAGGAGCGCGGTCAAAAGCAGTTTTTTCATGGCAAATCTGTGAAGTTTGGAAAACACCGGCCGGCATCGCCGGCGCGGCGGGGAATCATACGGAGGCACCAGGCCGGTCAATCAGCACCGCACTGGCGGCGTTCAGGCCCACCACCTCCACCGTGCAGCCGTGGTGGCACAGGCGCTGCACCACCTTGTCCAGCGCCGCCACGGCGGTGATGTCCCAGAAATGCGCCTGCGACACGTCGATGCGCACGGCGCGGTGTTCGGCAGACAGCACATCAAAGGCCTCGATGAAGGCATCGGCCGAGGCAAAGAACACCTGCCCCGTCACCCGCCAGGTGCGCAGGCCCGTGGCAGCGTCGTCCTCAAAGCGCACATCCAGCATGCGCGAGACCTTCACGGCAAAGAACACCCCGCTGAGCGCCACCCCCACCAGCACGCCGGCCGCCAGGTTGTGGGTGCCAACCGTCACCACCACCGTGGCCAGCGTCACGGCGCTGGACAGGCGGGGCTGGCGCACCAGCGCGCGCAGGGATTTCCAGTCGAAGGTCTCGACCGACACCATGACCATGATGGCGACCAGCGCGATCACCGGCACCCGCGACACCCAGGGCTTGAGCGCCACCATCAGCACCAGCAGGAACACCCCCGCGAACAGCGTGGACAGGCGCCCGCGCCCGCCGTACTTCACATTGCCCACCGCCTGGCCGATCATTCCGCAGCCGGCAATGCCGCCAAACAGGCTGGCCGCCACGTTCGCCAGGCCCAGGCCGGTGCATTCGCGGTTCTTGTCGCTGGGGGTGTCGGTCATCTCATCGACCACCGCCGCCGTCAGCACCGATTCCAGCAGGCCCACCATCGCAATGGCCAGCGCCGGCAGCGCAATGATGCGCAAGGTCTCCCAGGACCAGGGCACCTCGGGCAAGGCAAACATCGGCAAGGACTCGGGCAGCTGGCCCAGGTCCGCCACCGTGGCCACCGGCAGGCCCAGGTGGGTGGCCAGCACCGTGAGCACCAGCACGCACACCAGCGGCGGCGGCACCGCGGTGAAGGCCTTGCCCAGCAGCGGCAGGCCGTAAATCAGCGCCAGCCCCAGCGCCAGCAGCGCCCAGGTGGCCGGATTGGCGCCCTGCAGGTGCGGCAGCTGCGCCGCAAAAATCAGCACCGCCAGCGCATTGACAAAGCCCGTGCGCACCGAGCTGGACACAAAGCGCACCAGCACCCCCAGCCGCAGCAGGCCAAACAGGACCTGCACCAGCCCCGCCAGCAGGCCGGCGGCCAGCAGATAGCCCAGACCGTGCGCGGCCATCAAGGGCGCTGCCACCAGCGCCACCGAGCCCGCCGCCGCCGACACCATGGCCGGCCGCCCGCCAAAGAACGCGATCACGATGCTGATGACAAACGAGGCGAACAGCCCCACCGACGGGTCCACCCCCGCGACAAACGAGAAAGCGATCACCTCGGGAATCAAGGCAAACGTGGCCACCGCCCCGGCGAGCAGCTCGCGCGGGACGCTGGGCGCCCATTCGGCGCGCAGGCGCTGCAGGGACAAGGCGGTCATGGCAAACCTTCCAGATTTCAAGCAAAAAACCGCTTGAGCCCCATGGATTCAAGCGGTAGTAGCTATTAATTCAATAGCAATTCGAAGGCTACAGGCCCTCACCCCGGCCCCCTCCCGGAGGGAAGGGAGCACAAGGCCAGCGCTCAGGCGCCGTGGCACTTCTTGAACTTCTTGCCGCTGCCGCACCAGCAGGGGTCGTTGC
>CAYZPX010000135.1:0-7347 GCA_964480105.1 uncultured Burkholderiaceae bacterium
CCACGCCCAGCTCTTCCTCCAGCTCGATGATGGCCTTGGAGACGCCGGGCTGCGAGGTGTGCAGGGCTTTCGCGGCCTCGGTCAGGTTCAGGTTGCGGCGCGCGGCTTCCTGGACGAAACGGAACTGGTGCAGGTTCATGTCGGATGCGAAAGTGAAGGCGCGACAGGCGCACAAGGCACGGCGGGCGCCACGCCCAGCGCGATGTCGGCCATCAGCGCGGTCATGCGGGGGTCTTCGCCCACGGCGACCTGGACGGTGAATTGCACTTCGGGATGCGCGACGCGCAGCGCGTCCATCAGCACCGGCAGGTCTTCACGGGCATGGCGGCCGGTGCCGAGGAACATGGGCACCACGGTGATGTCGCTGGCGCCCTGCGCCACCAGATCGGCCACGGCCTGGGGCAGGTCGGGCGTGGTCAGCTCCAGGTAGGCGCAGCGCACGGGGCAGTCGGGCGCCTGCTGGGCGATGCGGGTGGCGACGGCCTCGATGGGCGCGCGCCACAGCGGGTCGCGGGAGCCGTGGGCAAACAGGACAATGGCGCGGTCAGGTGGCATGGGGGCGAAGGGAAGAAGGCATGGAAGGGGCAGGACCTGGGGCCGGGCGTCAGCGCCGCAGCACCAGCCAGGTGAAGGCAGTCAGCGAGAGCAGGCTGTAGAGCAGGCCAGGGACCGCGGCCGTGACCCAGGGAAGCCAGTGTTGCAGCTGCCCGATGTAGCCAAACACATTGTTCAGCAGGAAAAAGCTGATCCCAGCCATCACCCCACCAAAGACGTAGGCCGCAATGCCCCCCGAGCGGAAATGCAGGTAGGCAAAGGGCAGGGCCAGCACCACCATTACCAGGCAGCTCAAGGGATAAAACAATTTGCGCCAGAACTCGATGGCATAGCTTTGCGCGGACTGCTGGTTGGCCTCCAGGTGCCGGATGTAGCGGAACAGGCTCAGGGTGGACATCTTTTCGGGCTTGAGCACGGCCGCGGCCACCATGTCCAGGCTGATCTGGGTGGGCCAGTCCAGGGTGGCCAGATGCTGCTCTGCCACACGGGCCTCCTGGTCCTGACCCTGCTGAAGCTGGATGGTTCGCACACCTTCCAGGCGCCAGTGCGCGTCTTCGACCGTGGCCGCTTGGGCTTCGATGCGGGTCTGCAGCCGTCCCTGGGCGTCAAATTCAAAGACCCGGATACCGCCCAGGCGGACATCCCCCACGATGTCCCGGACATTGACCGAGCGCGACTGCGTCTCCACACGTTCCTTGAGCCAGGCACCCGTCAGGCCCGTGGTCAGCCGCCCACGCGCACCGATCTTGACCGCTTGGGCCTGGCGCTCGGCCACGGGGGCCACGTAGTCGCCAATCAGGAAAGTCAGCACCGTGAACATGGCACCCAGCGACAGCAGCGTTCGCAGGGCCAGCCAGGGGCCCATCCCGCTGGTGCGCATGATGGTGAACTCGGAGTTCTGCGCGAAGCGGGCCATCACAAAGATGGTGCCGATCAGCACGGCAATGGGCAGCAGCTGGTAGAGGTATTTGGGAATGCCCAGGCTGACGATCAGCAGCGCGTGGTGCCATTGGTACCCGCCGGGGCCAGAGCGCCCGACCCAGCGCAGCTCGTCCACCAGGTCGAAAAACATGAACAGCGCCAGAAACCCCAGCGTGACAAAGCCCACAGCCGCGAAGGCTTCGCGGTGAATGAACCGGCGCAGGGTTTTCATGCGGACCTCCGCAAGCGCAAGAATTGGCCGGGGTGCCACTGGTGGTGGCGAGCGGTCAGCACCAGCAGACCCACGGCGAGGGTGCCGCCATGCAGGGTGGCGGCAAACCCCGCCATGCTCCACTTGCCGGCGGCTACCCAGCTTTGCCCCAGGGTCATCAGGTTGTAATAAACGATGAAAGCGAACAGGGCCAGCATCAGGCTGCTGCTGCGGCCCGCGCGGGGGTTGACGGTGGCCAACCCCAGGCCCAGTACCACGAAATTGAACGAGGCCAGCGCCAGTCCCAGACGCCAACCCAGCTCGGCCCGCTGTGCTGCTTGGCCGCCCTGCCACAGTTGCCAGCTGCCCATGCTTTTGAGTTGCTGCAGATCGGCGCTGCTGCCCTTGTCCCCTCCAATGCGGGTGCCGTATTCCTCGAAATCACTGACGGTGAGGCCGGGGCGATCCCGCTGGATTTCCACGCGCTGGCCATCGCTGAGCAACACAAAGCGTTCGCCCTTGCGCAGTTCCAGCCGGGCACTACGGGCTGAAATCACCGATTCCTGCGGGCCCTCGGTCGCCGCAATGAACACGTTGTTGGCCGCTTCGGCGTTGGGGCTGTCCTTGTCGATGAAGAACACCCGGCTGCCGTTGGCCGATTCCTGGAATTCGCCAGGCGCAATCCGGTCGATGTCGCTGCGCTGTTCGTAGCGGGTCTTGAGGGCTTCGATCTGGGTGTTGGCCCAGGGCCAGACGGCCAGTGAGAGCACGCCAATCGCCAGCATCACGGGCCAGGCAAAGCGCAGCAGGGGGGGGAGCATCCTGCCAAGCCCTTGGCCACTGGCGAACCAGATGACCATTTCGCTGTCGCGGTACATGCGCGAGAGCACGCCAACGATGGCCACAAACAGGCTCAGGCTCAGGATGGTGGGCAGCTGGCCGAGCACGGTGTAGCCCATCACCAGCATCACGTCGGACGGATTCACGCTGCCCTTGGAGGCCTGGCCCAGGGTGCGGATCAGCATCATGGTCATGACCACCGTCACGAGCACCACCAGGGTCGCGCCGAAGCTGCGCGAGAGCTCCTTGCGGAGGGATGAATCGAATAACATTGGTTCGAAGGAAAACGCCGATTATGAACTTTGAACTCAAGACCCTGGACGCTGCGGCGCCCACCACCGAAAAGTCCGACCTGCTGGTGTTTCTGGTGCCAGAAGCGTTCCAGGCCGGCAAGGACGCCCTTTCTGCTCTGACTGCCCAGGCCCTGCAGCACGGCGATCTGGACACCAAGCCCGGCAAGCAGCTGGCGCTGTACCAGGTGCCGGGCGTGGCCGCCCGCCGCGTGCTGCTGCTGGGTGTGGGCGACGGCAAGGCCCGTGCGCTGCGCCAGGCGCTGTCCGCTGTGAGCGCGGCCCTCAAGGCCCCGAACACCCGCCGTGTCACCCTGGTGTTTGCGGTGCAGCCCGAGCCTGCGGCGCTCACTGCCGCCGTGCAGGCCGTGGCCGATGCCAGCTACGTCTACACGACCACCAAGCCCAAGGCGGAGGCACGCACCCTGAACCGCATCGTCTTGGGCGTGCCCCAGGCCCCAGCGCTGCGCGCGGCACTGGCCCAGGGCCAGGCCCTGGTGGCCGGCGTGGAGCTGGCCCGCGAGTGGGCCAATCGTCCCGCCAACCATGCCACGCCCACCCAGCTGGCCGAGGCGGCCCGCGCCCTGGCCAAGCAGCCTGGCATCCAGTGCAAGGTGATGGGCCAGGCCGAGGTCGAGCGCCTGGGCATGGGCGCCTTCCTGGCCGTGGCCCAGGGCTCGGAAGAGCCACTGCGCTTCATCGAACTGCGCTACAACGGCGGCGCCAAGGGGGACGCGCCGGTGGTGCTGGTCGGCAAGGGCATCACCTTTGACACCGGTGGCATCTCGATCAAGCCCGCGCCCGAGATGGACGAGATGAAATTCGACATGTGCGGCGCCGCCAGCGTGCTGGGGGTGTTCCGCGCCTTGGCCGAGTTGCAGCCCCAAATCAACGTCGTGGGCCTGATTCCCGCCTGTGAGAACATGCCCAGCGGCTGCGCCGTCAAACCCGGCGATGTGGTCACCAGCATGGGCGGCCAGACCATTGAAATCCTGAACACCGACGCCGAAGGCCGCCTGATCCTGTGCGATGCGCTGACCTATGCCGCCCGCTTCAAGCCCGCGGCCCTGGTCGACATCGCCACGCTCACCGGCGCCTGTGTGATTGCGCTGGGCGGCGTGCGCTCTGGCCTGTTTGCCAACAACGATGCCCTGGCGAGCGCGCTGCAGCAGGCGGGTGAGGCCAGCCAGGACCTGTGCTGGCGCATGCCGCTGGATGAGGATTACGCCGAGGGCCTCAAGAGCAACTTTGCCGACCTTGGCAATGTGGGCGGTCGCCCGGCGGGCTCCGTGACCGCTGCCAAGTTCCTGCAGCGCTTTGTGGGCGATGCCGCCTGGGCCCACCTGGACATTGCTGGCACGGCCTGGAAGGGCGGTGCTGCCAAGGGCGCCACTGGCCGCCCGGTGGGTCTGCTGGTGCAGTACCTGCTGGACCGTGCGGCAGATGGTGCCGGTGCTGCCCCCGCCAAAGTCCTTGCGAAAGCCCCAGCCAAGCGCACCCGTGCCAGGGCAGCGCAGCCCACTGCTCCGGCCGAGGCCCCGGCCGCACCGGTCCGCCGTACCCGCGCGCCGCGCAAGGCCGCCTGATCCGGGCCCCTGGTGTGACCGACATCGCGTTTCACTTCAACGCCCCCGACAAACTGACCTACGCCTGCCGCTTTGCCCGCAAGGCCCTGCGGCATGGCGCCAGGTTGGTGATTGCCGGGCCCGAGTCCGTGCTGCAGCCGCTGGACGGCATGCTCTGGAACCTGCAGCCGCAGGACTTTCTGGCACATTGCCGGGGCGATGCAGCGCCCGAGCTGCTGCAGGCCTCGCCCATCGTGCTGGTCACGGCAGTGACGCAGGCTCCGCACCACGAGGTGTTGCTGAACCTGGGGGACGTGATTCCGGAGGGCTTTGAGCGCTTTGCCCGCATGGTCGAGGTGGTCAGCGCCACCGATGCCGAAGACCGCCACCACGCCCGTGCCCGCTGGCGCCGCTACGCCGCACTGGGCTACGACATCGTGCGGCACGACCTGGCGCTGCGCGGGGAATGAGGCCGTATTGCTGCATTGCAACAATGCGTCCTACAATGCCTCCCCATTTCTGTCCCGGGGCTTGAACGCAGCCCACCGCCTTCCCCATCTTCCGGACCTGGCCATGAACATCGTGATCCTTGACGATTACCAAGACGCCGTGCGCAAGCTCCATTGCGCCAGCCGGCTGGAGCCTTACTCGGCCAAGGTCTACACCAACACCGTCAAGGGCATTGGCCAGTTGTCCGTGCGCCTGCGCGACGCCGAGGTCATCGTGCTGATCCGCGAGCGCACCCAGATCACGCGGGCGCTCGTCGAGAAGCTGCCCAAGCTCAAGCTGATTTCCCAAACCGGCAAGGTGGGCAGCCACATCGATGTGCAGGCCTGCACCGAGCGTGGGATTGCCGTGGCCGAAGGCGTAGGCTCCCCGGTGGCGCCGGCCGAGCTGACCTGGGCACTGACCATGGCCGCCATGCGCCGCCTGCCGCAGTACGTTGCCAACCTCAAGCACGGGGCCTGGCAGCAGTCCGGCCTCCGGGCCGGCTCCATGCCCCCCAACTTTGGCCTGGGCCAGGTGCTGCGCGGCAAGACCCTGGGTGTCTGGGGCTATGGCCGCATCGGCAAACTGGTGGCCGGCTATGGCAAGGCCTTTGGCATGAACGTGCGCATCTGGGGCCGTGAGGCTTCCCGGGCAGCGGCCTTGGCCGATGGCTACCAGGTGGCCAGCCACCGCGAAGAGTTCTTTGCCGAATCCGACGTGCTGTCCCTGCACCTGCGCCTGTGCCCCGAGACCGAGGGCATCGTCACCGCTGCTGATTTGGCCCGCATGAAGCCCACGGCGCTGCTGGTCAACACGGCCCGTGCCGAACTCGTTGCCCCCGACGCGCTGCTCGGCGCCCTGAACCGGGGTCGCCCCGGCATGGCGGCCATCGACGTGTTTGAGGCCGAACCCATCCTGCAGGGCCATGCGTTGCTGCGCTTGGAGAACTGCATCTGCACCCCCCACATCGGCTATGTGGAGCAGGACAACTACGAGCTGTACTTTGGCGCTGCCTTTGACAACGTGATCCAGTTCATTCAGGGCCATCCGACCAACCTGGTCAACCCCGAGGTGCTGGCGCGTTCTGGCACCTGAGCTTCAAGGCGCCTCAATCCCCAGGCGCTGTTGCAGGCGCCGGCTGCTGCTGGTGTATTCCAGCGGAATGCTTTGGCCCGCCAGCGCTTCGGCGGCGCTCCAGGCGGCCATCGTGGCTTCGTGAAAGCCGCAGACGATGAGCTTGCGCTTGCCTGGGTAGCTGACCACATCGCCCACGGCATAGATGCCGGGCGCGCTGGTGGCAAAGCTGGCCGGGTCCACCGCCAGTTGTCGCTTGGCCATGGCCAGCCCCCAATCGGCAATCGGCCCCAGCTTGGGCGAGAGGCCCAGCCAGACCAGCAACTGGTCCAGCGGCAGGCGCTGGGACTGGCCTTCAGGGTTGAGCAGTTGCAGTGCCGCCAGCCGCAGACCGTCGGGGCCTTCGGCCGTTTCAATGCCCAGGATTTGCCCGGCCACCACCTGGATGCGACCCACTTCGCGCAGGGTTTGCAGCCGCGCCAGGGCTTCGTCACTGGCCTGGAACTGGTCGCGCCGGTGCAGCAGGGTGATGGTGGCGGGCGGAACCTCGGCCTCGGCCAGTTGCAGCGCGCAATCCACCGCCGCCGCGTCCCCGCCGTGCACGACCACCGCCTGACCGGCCAGGCTGGCAGTGGGTGGGGATTGCTCGTAATGCACCTGCCGGCCTTCCAAGGCCTCGATGCCTTCGGCCTTGACCTTCTTGGGGGCAAACGCTCCGACACCCGCGGCAATGAACACCAGGCGGGAGCGCAGCTGGCAGCCATCCTGCAAGGTGGCCAGCCAGCCTTCGTCCTCCTGGACCAGGCCTGTGACCGTGTTGCCCAGGTGCCATTGCACCGCGAACGGGGCGATTTGCTGGGTCAGGCGTTCGGTCAGCTCAATGCCAGTGCAGGGGGGAAGACCGGGCAGGTCGTAGATGGGTTTGTCGCCATACAGTGCCACCGTCTGGCCGCCGGCCTGGGGAAGGCTGTCCACCAGGTGGCAGGACAGGCCTTGCAGCCCCAGCTGGAAGACTTGCCACAGGCCCACCGGGCCGGCGCCAATCACCAGGGCATCGGCGTACATGGGCGGCGTGTTCACGGCCCTGCGGTTTAGCGAATCAGCTGGGCCAGTTTGCCCGGCTTGCCGTTCCACTCGTCGGCGTCGGGCAGGGGGTTCTTGCGCTTGGTGATGCTCTTCCAGCCGTTGGCGCGGGCCAGTTCGGCGTTGAGTTTGATGAAGGCCAGCTGCTCTTGCGGCAGGTCTTCCTCGGCGTAGATGGCGTTGGCCGGGCACTCGGGGATGCAGACCGCGCAGTCGATGCACTCATCGGGGTCGATCACGAGGAAGTTCGGGCCTTCGCGGAAACAGTCCACGGGGCAGACATCGACGCAATCGGTGTATTTGCACTTGATGCAGTTTT
>CAYZPX010000136.1:0-7251 GCA_964480105.1 uncultured Burkholderiaceae bacterium
GTTTCTCCACCACGTCGGGCACGGTGGCCACGCGTTTTTCGCCGGGGAAGGTTTCGAGCGGCACGCCAATGCGCTGCGCCGTCGGGTTGGGATGGGTCTGCATAAGGACGCTCCTGGGGTTTACTAAATAGGAATAGGGCTGCGCAAGGGCAGCTGGCACGGCGGACTTCAGGTGGGGGGTAGCGCCACGCTCCATGGCAGGCTGTGCTGGGTGGACAGCTGCTGGATCTGAAGGGTCACAGGCTGGTTCGAGGTAACGAACGAACCGGGACGGTGGGCGCGTGGCCAAAAACCGTCCCGCGACCGCGGTGCGGTGATGCGGATGGCATCACAGGTGGGGGCGAAGCATACCCGAGAGCAAAGCTGGCGTAAGCAAGGCGCTGCCAAGGACGGCCCTGGCCGTCTCAGCGGGGAGGAAAGACGGGGGAGCGCTTTTCCAGGAAGGCCCGTACGCCCTCCTGAAAGCTGGGGCGGTCGATGAGGTCGCGCTGGCGCTCGGCCTCGTAGCGCATCTGGGTGACCAGGTCGTTTTCGCCGGCACGGTCGTAGGCCTGGCGGATCTCCTGCGCGGCATGGGCCGGTAACTGGGCCAGGCGCTCGGCCAGGGCCAGCGCCTCGGCCTGCAGCGCCTCGTCCGGCACGGTTTGCCACACCAGTCCCCATTGCGCGGCCTGGGCCGCAGGCAGGCGTTCGCCCAGCAGGGACAGGGCCACGGCGCGCGCGCGGCCCAGCATGCGCTCCAGGAACCAGGTGGTGCCCAGGTCCGGCACGATGCCCAGGCGGGGCATGAAGGGCAGGTAGAAGTACGCCGACTCCGCTGCCAGCACCACATCGGCCGCCAAGGCCAGGCCCACGCCCGCCCCGGCGCAGGGGCCGTTGACCGCGCTGACCACCGGGAAGGGCAGCGTGCGCAGGTCTTCGATCAGGCGGTTGGACAGCGCCTCCATGGTCTCGGCCGATTGTTCGCCCAGGGTCTTGCCGGGCGGCAGCGGGCGCATGGCGCTCAGGTCGGCCCCCACGCAAAAAGCCTTGCCGGCGCCGGTCAGCACCAAAGCGCGCACGCGGCGGTCCGCCCGCAACTGGGCCAGCGCGGCGCGCAGGTCTTCCTGCAGCGCATGGGCGATCGGGTTGAGCTTGTGCGGCAGGTTCAGGCGCACCAGCGCCACACCGGCCTCGTGGCCGTGGCGCTCGATTTCAAGGGTGTCAAAGGTGGACATCAACGGCTTTCAAAAAGGTTCACTTGAACTTGGCCTGGACCTTGCGCAGCAGGCCGACCACGCCGCCCGGCATCACGAACATGAAGGCAATCAGCACCAGGCCATACACCGCCCAGGGCGCGGCTTTGGAGACCTTCTCCGCCACGTTGGGCACGAACATGATGAAGGCTGCGCCCCACAAGGCGCCCCACACCGTGCCCACACCGCCCACGACGATGCCCACCAGCAGCGAGATCGACAGGAACAATGTGAAGGAGTCGGGCGAGACGAACTGCACCGCAATCGCCGACAGCGCCCCGCCCACGCCGGTGTAGGCGGCGGAGACGCCAAAGCTCATCGACTTGTAGTGGCGGTTGTCCACCCCCATGGCCTCGGCGGCCATGCTGTGGTCGCGGATGGCACGCATCGCCCGGCCCGTGCCGCTGGCCAGCAGGTTGTGCGCGATCCAGAACATCACCAGCGCGACGAGCAGCGCAAAAAAGTACAGCCACTGGTCCTGCGACAGCGGCAGGCCAAACGGTGCATCGGGCTTCATCAGCACGATGCCGGTCACGCCGCCGGTCCACTGCTCCAGGTGCTTGTACTTGAGCAGCTGCGGCATGGCCACGCCCAGCGCAAAGGTGGCCAGCGCCAGGTACAGGCCTTCGAGCTTGAGCGCGGGGCGGCCGAACAGGTAACCCACCACCAGGCAGACCAGCGCCGCGCAGGGAATGGTCAGCCAGTAGGGCATGCCGGCGTGCTCCATCAGCATGCCAGTGGTGTAGGCGCCCAGGGCGTAGAAGGCGCCGTGGCCCAGCGAGATCTGGCCGTTGTAGCCGGTCAAGATGTTCAGCCCCAGGAGCGCCACCGCATACGACAGCACCATCGTGGCCTGAAAGATCTGGTAGCCCTTGGCCACAAAGGGCAGACCCAGGGCCAGCAGCAGGAACACCGGGGCCCAGACGCGGGCCGAGAACAAAGGAGAGGACTGGTTCATGGCTTACACCCGCTTCACGATGGTTTTGCCCAACAGGCCGGCCGGCCGCACGATCAACACGCCCACGATGAGCACCAGCGCCACCGAGAGCTTGAGCTCGGTGCCCACGATGTAGGTGCCGATCAGGTTTTCCAGCACGCCCACGAGGAAGCCGCCAATCACCGCGCCCACCGGGTTGTCGATGCCGCCGATCAGCGCGCCAGCAAAGGCATACAGCAGCACGCCGGTCATCATGTGCGGGTCCAGGAAGACCACGGGTGCGACCATCATTCCGGCCACCGCACCAATCGCGCCAGCCAGGCCCCAGCCCAGCATCAGCATGCGGCCCACATTGATGCCCACCAGGCGCGACGAGGGCGCGTTCTGCGCAGCCGCGCGCAGCGCCAGGCCCAGCGGCGTGAAGCGGAAAAACGCAAACAGCGCCGCCACCATCAAGAGGGCCACGACGATGGCGCCCACCTCGTGCGCTGACATCAGTGCCGAGCCGTACCAGGCATCGGCCGGAAAGGGGCTGGGAAACTGCTTGATCGTGTAGCCAAACAGCCAGCCTGCCAGGCTGTGGAAGATCACCAAGAGGCCGATGAACACCACCACCACCGACAGCTCCGGTGCCTTGTGCATGGGCCGGATCACGGCGAACTCCACCACCGCCGCCAACACAAAAGAAATCACCACCGTCAGGAAGAAGGCCCCCCAGTACGGCAGCCCCGCCTGGATCAGGCTCCAGGCGATGAAGGTGGAGAACATCGCCATCTCGCCCTGCGCGAAATTGATGTGCTGCGTGGCCTGGTAGATCATCACCAGAGCCAGGGCCACACTGGCGTAGATACCGCCGGTGGCCAGGCCCGCCAGCAGCTGGTGCAGGAATTCGTTCATTGTTGTGCCTCCCTCATTCGCCCAGATAGGCCTTGCGGACCGCGTCGTTGCGGCGCATCTCGGCGGCCGAGCCCGACAGCACCACGCGCCCGGTCTCCAGCAGGTAGGCCCGATCGGCCAGCTCCAGCGCCAGCTTGGCGTTCTGCTCCACCAGCAGGATGGAGACCTTCTCCTCCTGGTTGATGCGCCGCATGATCCCGAAGATGTCCTTGACCACCAGCGGTGCCAGGCCGAACGAGGGCTCGTCCAGCAAGAGCAGGCGCGGGCGGCCCATCAGCGCACGGCCAATGGCCAACATTTGCTGCTCGCCGCCCGACAGCGTGCCCGCCTGCTGCGAGGCCCGCTCGCGCAGGCGCGGAAAGTAGCCGTAGATGCGCTCCATGTCCTCGCGCACCCCGGCGCGGCTGGCGCGGGCATAGGTGCCCAGGCGCAGGTTCTCCTCGGTGCTCAGGCCCAGAAAGGTGCCCCGGCCATCGGGCACATGGCCCACGCCGGCGCGGGCGATCTGCTCGGTGGAGCGCCCATCCATGCGCTGGCCTGCCAACGTGATGCTGCCAGTGGTCTGCACCATCAGCTGGCACAGCGCGCGCAGCGTGGTCGTCTTGCCGGCACCGTTGGCGCCCAGCAGCGCCGTCACCTGGCCATCGGCAATGTCCAGGTCGATGCCGTGCAGTACCCGGGTGTTGCCATAGCGGGCATGCAGGCCCCGCACTTCCAGCAGTTGCTTCATGCCGTCTCCTCTTCGGTCGCACCCAGGTAGGCGCGGATCACCTCGGGGTGCTGGCGCACCTGGGTGGGCGTGCCCTCGGCGATCTTCTTGCCAAAGTTCAGCGCCACCACGTGGTCGGAAATCCCCATCACCAGGCCCATGTGGTGCTCCACCAGCAGCACCGTCACGCCCAGGCGGTCACGGATGTCGCGGATCAGGCTGCCCAGGCTGTCCAGCTCCTCGTGGTTCAGGCCGCAGGCGGGCTCGTCCAGCAGCAGCAACTGCGGCTGCGCGGCCAGCGCGCGGCCCAGCTCCACCCGCTTTTGCGTGCCAAACGGCAGGTCGGCGACCACCCGTTCGGCCTCCGCGGTGAGGCCCAGAAAATCGATCAGCGACTGCGCGCGCACCTGCGCGTCGGCCTCGATGCGCGCCACGCCAGGCAGGCGAAACGCGTTGCGCAGGAAACCCGCATGGTGCTTGCTGTGACAACCGACCAGGATGTTCTCGCGCACGCTCATGCTGCGAAACAGCGCCAGGTTCTGGAAGGTGCGGCCAATGCCGATCTCCGCCATGCGGTGGCGCGGCATGGTGGACAGCGGGTGGCCATCAAAGGCGATGTGGCCGCTGTTGCACGCGTACAGCCGCGACAGGCAGTTGAACAGCGTGCTCTTGCCGGCCCCGTTGGGGCCGATCAGTGCACAAATCTGGCCGCGCCGCACATCGAAGGACACCCCGTCCAGCGCCACGATGCCGCCAAAACGCACGGTGACGCCCTCGATGTGCAGCAGGGGCTTGTCGCCCCGGTCGCTGTGGGGGGTGGCCATGGCTTACAGGCGCTCGATGAGGGTGACGTTCGCCATGCCGCCGCCTTCGCACATGGTCTGCAGGCCCCAGCGCTTGCCGCGCTGGCCCAGGGCGTTGACCAGGGTGGCCATCAGCTTGGTGCCCGAGGCCCCCAGCGGGTGGCCCAGGGCAATGGCGCCACCGTTCACGTTCAGGCGCTCGGGGTCGGCGCCCAAGGCCTTGAGCCAGGCCAGCGGCACCGAGGCAAAGGCCTCGTTGACTTCGTACAGGTCGATGTCCTCGATCTTCATGCCCGCCTTCTTGAGCGCGCGCTCGGTGGCGGGGATCGGGGCCTCCAGCATGATCACCGGGTCGTGGCCGATCATGGTCATGTGGTGGATGCGCGCCAGCGGCTGCACACCCAGCGCCTTGAGGCCGCGCTCATTGACGACCATGACGCCCGTGGCGCCGTCGCAGATCTGGCTGGCGTTGGCCGCGGTGACCACGCCACCTTCCTGCAGCAGCTTCACGTTCTGGATGCCTTCGAGCGTGGCATCGAAACGGATGCCCTCGTCCACCGTGTGCCAGTCGTCGGTCTCGGTGCCATCGGCGGTGCGCACGCGCACGGGCACGATCTCGTCCTTGAAAGCCCCGGCCTGCGTGGCTGCGATGGCACGCTGGTGGCTGTGCAGCGCGTAGCGGTCCAGGTCGTCTTTGCTCAGGCCGTACTTCTTGGCCATCATTTCCGCGCCCATGAACTGGCTGAACACCACGCCCTCGTAGCGCTGGTTCACGCGGGGGCTCTGGTAGTGGCCCATGCCGGCTTTCTGGGCCAGCGCCGAGGGACTGAACATGGGCACGCGGCTCATGGACTCGACGCCCGCGGCGATCACCACGTCCATCGCGCCAGACATCACTGCCTGCGCTGCGAAGTGGATGGCCTGCTGGGACGAGCCGCACTGGCGGTCGATCGAGGTGCCGGGCACCGACTCGGGCAGTTTGGACGCCAGCACCGCGTTGCGCGCCACGTTGGTGGACTGCTCGCCCACCTGGCTCACGCAGCCCATGAACACGTCCTCGACCAGCGCCGGATCGATGCCGGTGCGGTCCACCAGGGCGTTCAGGATCTGGGCGGACAGCTCCACCGGGTGCCAGCCAGAGAGGCGACCGCCACGGCGGCCTCCGGCAGTGCGGGCAGTGGCAACGAGATAGGCTTCGGACATGGTGCGCTTTCAGGGTGAGTGGAAGATGGCCCATGTTCACCCCAAGGCGTCCGTCCGGCTTCGTCGCTTCGGACGATTTTGGCGGGCCAGGTCCAATTTTTGAATCAAATCGGGCTCCAGGCCAATGGATACCAGCGGTAATAGCTATTTATTTAATAGCAATCACAACCTCTGTGCCCCGACGAACCTGGCCTTGCTTCGTCCATTTGGACGATGTCCGCCACCCCCAGGGCGCCCCACACTGGCAGCCTCTGGCCCCCAAGCCGCCCTGTGGATGCACCCATGTCGAACTCCCTGCTGCTCACCACCCGCCCCCAGCCCGGTTGCGTCTGCCTGACGCTGAACCGCCCCGAACGGCGCAACGCCCTGTCCATGGCGCTACGCCAGGAACTGGTGGCCACGCTGCAGGCCCTGGCGGCCGACGAGCGCGTGCGCGTGCTGGTGCTGACCGGCGCGGGCGAAGCGTTTTGCGCCGGCCTGGACCTCACGGAGCTTTCCGAGCAGGGTTTGGTGGGCAGCCAGCCTGACAACGACCCCGTGGCCGCACTGGCCGCTTTCCCACGCCCAGTGATCGGCGCCATCCATGGCGTGGCGATTACCGGGGGGCTGGAGCTGGCGCTGGCCTGTGACATCCGCCTGGCGTCCACCCAGGCGCGCTTTGCCGACACGCACGGCCGGGTCGGCGTGATCCCGGGCTGGGGCCTGTCGCAACAACTCAGCCGGCTGATCGGCGTCGGCCGCGCCAAGGAAATGGCCTTCAGCGGCAACTTCGTCGACGCCACCACTGCCGAGCGCTGGGGCCTGGTCAACCGGGTGCTGGAACCCGAAGCGCTGATGCCTGCCGCACTGGCTTTGGCCGCCGACATCGCCAGCGCCCTGCCCGAGATGCTGCCGCGCTACAAGCGCCTGATCGATGACGGTTTCCGCCTGCCGCTGGGCGATGCGCTGATGCTGGAAAAGCAGACCTCCCGCGCCTGGGCCGCCGCCCAGACGCCCGAAGTCCTGGCCCAGCGCCGCGCCGGCGTGCAGGCACGGGGGCGACAGCAGCAGGGGTAAGCGCCCTGTTCACCGGGCGCACCGCGCGGCACACTTTCACGCTCTTTGTTCACGTCCCTCGTCCACTTCCTCACACCATGCTGACCAACCATTTCCTGAGCGCCGAAGCGCGCGCCGAACTCGCGCTGTTCACCGATGCCCTCGACCGTTTCTGCACGGCCGAGATCGAGCCCCATTACCGCGACTGGGAAAAAGCGGGCCTGGTGCCACGCACGCTGTTCCAGCAGCTGGGCGAACAGGGCTTTTTGTGCGCCGACGTGCCGGAGGCCTACGGCGGCGCGGGCGCCAGCGTGGACTTTTCGTTCGCGGTGGTCGAGGTGCTGTCCCGGCGCGGCTACGGCGGCCTGGTGGGGGGCCTGCAGGTGCACAACGACATCATCCCGCCCTACCTGCTGCACTGCGGCACCGAAG
>CAYZPX010000137.1:0-7244 GCA_964480105.1 uncultured Burkholderiaceae bacterium
CCAGCGCCATCGTCACCAACCGTGGCGGCCGCACCTGCCACGCGGCCATCATTGCCCGTGAGCTGGGCATCCCCGCCGTGGTGGGCTGTGGCCATGCCACTGAGCAGCTCAAGGACGGCACCCTGGTGACCGTGAGCTGCGCCGAGGGCGATACCGGCAAGATCTACGACGGCCTGATCGAGACCGAAGTGACCGAAGTCCAGCGCGGCGCAATGCCCGAGATCAGCACCAAGATCATGATGAACGTGGGTAACCCCCAGCTGGCCTTTGACTTTGCCCAGCTGCCCAACAGCGGCGTTGGCCTGGCCCGCCTGGAGTTCATCATCAACAACAACATTGGTGTGCACCCCAAGGCCATCCTGGACTATCCGAACGTCGATGCCGACCTGAAAAAGGCCGTGGAGTCTGTGGCCCGTGGTCACGCTTCGCCCCGCGCTTTCTACGTGGACAAGGTGGCCGAAGGCGTGGCGACGATTGCCGCTGCCTTCTGGCCCCGTCCGGTCATCGTGCGCCTGTCGGACTTCAAGAGCAACGAATACCGCAAGCTGATTGGTGGTAGCCGCTACGAGCCCGAGGAAGAAAACCCGATGCTGGGTTTCCGTGGCGCGGCCCGTTACATCAGCGAGGACTTCGGTGAAGCCTTTGCCATGGAGTGCGAAGCCCTCAAGCGCGTGCGCAACGACATGGGCCTGACGAATGTGCAGATCATGGTTCCGTTTGTCCGCACCCTCGGCCAGGCCGCGGGTGTCACCAAGCTGCTGGCCGCCCATGGCCTGGAGCGCGGCAAGGACGAGCTCAAGCTGATCATGATGTGCGAAGTGCCCAGCAACGCCATCTTGGCCGAGCAGTTCCTGGAGTACTTCGACGGCTTCTCCATCGGCTCCAACGACCTGACCCAGCTGACCCTGGGCCTGGACCGCGATTCCGGCTTGGAACTGCTGGCAGCCGACTTTGACGAGCGTGATCCCGCCGTTCTGGCGCTGCTGGACAACGTCATCAAGACCTGTTTGGCCAAGGGCAAATACGTCGGTATCTGCGGCCAGGGCCCCAGCGATCACCCTGACTTTGCCCAATGGTTGGCCCAGAAGGGTATCTCTTCGATTTCGCTGAACCCCGACAGCGTGATCGAAACCTGGCAGCTGCTGGCGGCCTCCGCCTGAACGCCACGTCTGGCGGCGGGCCGCGCAGCGCAGGGACACGGCACATGAGCGAGCCTTCCCCTGCTGCCAAGCCCGCTGGCCCGGTGCTACAGGGCCCGTCCCACGTCCCGTGGTTGACGGGCCTTTTGCTGTGTTGGCTTGCCTTGGTGTTGGTGACCGTCTTTTTTGCCCGTGAGCTCCAGTCCCTGGTGCTGTGGGACTGGCCGCTGGGCTACTGGATGGCGGCCCAGGGTGTGGTGCTGGGCTTCATTGCCATCGTGGTGGTCCACGCCTGGGCCATGCGCCGGATGGAACGGGGGACCACCGCAGGCGCTGCAGCCCAGGTGGGCTCGCAAGAGGGGGCTGAATGAAATCGCCTGCTCCTGTTTCCCCCGCCGCCACGGCGCCGGCTGCGCCCTCCCGAAAGGCCTACGCCTGGCGCCTGCACCGCATTCTGGCGCTGTACCTGCTGGGCGTTCTGGGGTTCCTCTTTCTCATGGCCTGGGCGGAGCAACAGGGGCTTTCCCGGCACTGGATCGGCCCGATCTTTTTGTTCCTGACGGTGATGGTGTATGCCGCCATCGGTGTGTATGGCCGAACCACCGATCCTGACGAGTACTACGTCGCCGGGCGGCGCATCCCCCCGTTCTACAACGGCATGGCCACAGCGGCCGACTGGATGAGTGCAGCGTCGTTCATCAGTTTGTCCGGCGCCTTGTACTTGCAGGGGTTCTCCGGCACCGGAGAGCAGCCCGGAGGGCTGGCCTACCTGCTGGGCTGGACAGGTGGTTTTTGCCTCGTTGCCATGTTGATTGCGCCCGCCCTGCGGGGGATGCAGCTCTACACCGTGCCCGACTTTTTCCAGGTCCGGTTTGGGGGGCGCTGGCCGCGCATCCTTGCGGCCTGGGCGACGGTGCTGTGCTCTTTCACCTATGTGGTCGCCCAGATTTATGGCGTGGGCCTGATCGCTTCGCGCCTCACAGGGGTGCAGTTCGAGATCGGCATCATGCTTGGCCTGGGCGGCGTGCTGCTGTGCTCTTTCCTGGGGGGGATGCGGGCCATCACTTGGACCCAGGTCGCGCAATATGTGGTGATCCTGCTGGCGTTCTTGATCCCGGTGTCCTGGCTGGCCTACCAGCAACTGGGCAGCCCCTTGGCCCCGCTGGTCTATGGCGCGCAGCTGGGCAAGATCACCGACCTGGAAAACCAGCTCCTGGAGTCGCCGTCTGAGCACCAGGTGGTCATGGCGTACCGTGATCGCGCACAGGAGCTGTCGGCACGCCTGCAGGACGTTGATGCCGCGCTGGAGCATGAACGCGCCCGTGCCCAGGCGCGGGTCAAAACCTTGCGGGCGCAGAACGCCGATGTCAGCCTGATCGTCGCCGCCAACCGGGCCTTGGCCCAGTTGCCTCGGGATGCAGAGGCTGCCCGCGAGCGCTGGACCCGGGAAATGCGCGACAACCTGGAGCGGGCCAAGCCCCTGGGCGGCTTGCCTCCCCATGGGCAGCCTTTTGCCGGCGATCCGAACGGAAGCCCTGAAGAGCAGCGCGCCTTCGCGCTGTCGCGCCGCAATTTCCTCGCCCTGGTCTTTTGCCTGATGCTGGGCACTGCGGGGCTGCCGCACTTGCTCACCCGTTACTACACCGTACCCAGCGTGGCGGCAGCCCGGGCCTCGGTGGGGTGGTCGCTGTTCTTCATTGCCTTGTTGTACCTGAGCGCGCCCGCCTTGGCGGTGATGGTGAAGTTTGAGGTTCTGCAAAACCTGGTGGGTAGCAGTTTTGATGGCTTGCCCAGCTGGATCGCCCAATGGCAACGGGTCGATGGGGGGCTGCTGTCGATTGAAGACGTGAATGCCGACGGCATCGTGCAGTTCGCGGAAATCCGTTTTGGCGCCGACCTGATCATGCTGGCCACCCCTGAATTGGGAGGGCTGCCCTATGTGGTCTCCGGCCTCGTGGCGGCCGGTGGCCTGGCCGCTGCCCTGTCCACGGCCGATGGCCTGCTCTTGACCATCAGCAATGCGCTGGTGCGCGATTTGCGGCTGCAGTCCTTGCTCAAGGCCCGCAACTCGGAGCAAGGCGTGATCCTGACCAAGTTCACGCTGCTGGGCGTGGCGTTGGCAGCCGCCTTTGTGGCCGCCCTCAAGCCTTCGGACATCCTGCCCATGGTCACGGCCTCGTTTTCATTGGCGGCTTCTGCCTTCGTGCCTGCCATGGTGCTCGGGATCTTCTGGCGGGACACGACCCGACAAGGGGCTGTGGCGGGCATGCTGACGGGCTTGGGCCTCACGCTCTACTACATGCTTTCGCACGCGGCTGCACTGCAGGGGGTGCCCGCCTGGCTGCGTGCGGATGGCTTGTGGTGGGGCATCCAGCCGATTGCCGCCGGGGTGTTTGGCGTCCCCGTCGGTGCCCTGGTCGCATGGCTGGTCAGCTGGATCACCCGTCCGGGGCCACCGCCGCCAGTGATCCGGTCGGAAATCTGAGGCCGGTACTTCCTCCGGAGGCTTGGTCATGGGATTCGGTATTTGATCTCGCTCAACTCCTGCCGCTTCGGCCTGTTGCACAGTCGAGGCCATGCTGTCCACTGCCACCTTCGTTCTGCCTGACCTTGTCGAATCCTTGCCCGCAGGGTCGGTGCTCCGCCACCGTGGCGAGGCATTGACTTCGGTGGTTCACCTGGACAGTGGCCGTGTGCAACTGGGTGTGGCCGAACAAGGACGCCTGCGCCGCCAGTTCGGCACCCTGGAAGGGCCTTTCTGGCTGGATGCCGTCGATGCCTTGCTGGGCTTGCCCGCTGCGATGGACGTGGTGGCCGAGACCCCCCTGAAGCTGCGCCGCCTCTCCCTGTCCGAGTTCCAGGCTGGTTACGCCGCCTTGCCCAGGGAGGGACGGGCACTTCTGCTGGATGTGGCGCGGGCCTCCCGGCATCAGCAGGACATGGCCGTCAGCCGTCTGGTGCAGGACGCGGAGGCCCGTTGTGCCGACTGGCTGCTGGCCCACGCCGAACAGGATGCTGGCGGTGGCTTGCTCGTCATCCTGCACCAGCGCAAGCGCCTGATTGCTGCGCAGTTGGGCATTGCGCCGGAGACGTTTTCTCGCGTCCTGCGACAGTTGCGTGAGCATGGCCTGATTGCCGGGACGGGCAAGGTGCTGAGCCTGCTCCAGCCCCGGGCCCTGGCCACTGTGGCCGGGCACTGACCGCCCTGCGACCCTTGCGGGGCAGCTGACCCTGCGCCCATTGGGGTTTTCCTGAGCGGGGGGCGAGGGTTGCCCCCCATACCTCCTGCAGAGGGCTTGCATACAGTCAGGCCATGACCTGTCATGACCCTAGGCAGCTTGCCCTTGCCTGCGATGCTGGCGGTCCCACCGTGCTGCCTTGGGAGGGATTGGCATGAGCCAGCCGCCCACGGGGACTGCCCCCAGGACGGCCAGGCTTCCTCGGACCCAGGCCACACTGGCCGATGCCGCGCCCGGTTGGTGGGAGGCCTGGCGGCGTGTCTGGCCGTGGGTGCTGCTGGCGGTGGGTGCCCTGGTCGCCTCTGGCGGCGGAGCGATTGCCTTGCTCTCTTCGGCCGCGCGGCAAGACGCACAGCAACTGCTGGCCCGCCACCAGGCCCAGGAAGTCGAAACCCTGGCGCGCCTCCTGGCCAGCAAGATGGACCTGGTGCACAAAGAGCTGCGCCTGCTGGCGGCGGAGTTGCCTTTGTCCGCCCTCGACCAGCCCGGTCTGTTGCAGGGGCTGCGACAGCGGGCTGGTGCAGGCCTGGGCGGGTTCGACCACCTGCTGTTGCTCGATGCCCGGGGCGATCTGCGCTGGCACCAGCGCTCTGGCCAGACCCAGTCGGCTGCAGACCTGACCTCTGCAGATCGGCTGGTCGTCACTCGTGCGCAGGCCCAGCCAGGCAAGCCCCAGGTGTTTTCCCCGCCCTGGGACGACAGCCATGGCGCCCCCTTGCGCGTGTACTTCACGGTGCCGCTGCGCCATTCCGGCGGGGGCTTGGCGGGGCTGTTGGTGGGGGGGCTTCCCCTGCATGCACCCAGCCTCTTGCCACCCACCATCGTGCCACCCGCTGTTCCAGGCTCCCGTTTGCTGGTCTGGACCCGTGAAGGGACGATCCTTGCGCATTCCGACCCTGCCCGTACGCTGGGGCATGTCCGCGACGAGCCCGGCCTGTCCTTGGTCCAGGCCCGTTGGCTGCAGGACACGCTGGAATGGCAAGAGCGGGTGGAAACCATCTTTCACGCCGACCATGTGCTGGCCCAAGCGGCCATGCCCCTCCCGCAGTGGACCGTGACGCGCATCCAGCAGGTGGCGTCCCTGCGCGGCGTGCCGCTGCACACGGAAATGCCCGAGGCCCAATCCCTGGCCTGGGCCGGGGTGGTGCTGGGCGTGCTGGCCTTGCTGTTGGGCAGTGCCTGGCTGGCACAGCCCCAGGTACGGATGCAGTCCCTGTTGCGCCGCATCCGTGAACGGCCAGCCCAATTGCTGCAGAGCTGGCCGGAATGGCCAGGGGAGGCCGGTGCCCATGTCGAGGCACTGCGCTTGCTGTCCGAGCAATGCCTTCAGTCCCGGGACGCCTGGCACCAGGCCGATGACACCCTGCGCACCTTGCTGCAGCACGCTGCCGAGGGCATTTTCGTCACCCGTGCGGGCCTGATTGATGCCGTGGGCCGCCGGGCTTGTCGCATGTTGGGCTATGAGGAACACGAGCTGCAGGGCCAGTCCACACGCAAGTTGTTTGCGCAGGAGGAGGACTGGGTCCGTGCAGGCGCCTGGTTGCGGGCCGAGTTGGCCGCCCACGGCCAGTGCGAGGGGGCGATGACCCTCTCGCGCAAGGACGGCGTGGCATTGCCCGTGCGCTTGCGTGGCCACCTGCTGCACCCCAACGCGCCGTTTGGCCCCAAGCTCTGGCTCATGGAGGACACCACCGCCGCCCGCGAGGCCCGGGCCCAGCAGGCCTGGGAGGCCACCCACGATGGGCTCACCCAGCTGTTCAACCGCGATGCCTTTGTGCAGCGCCTGCAACGGTTGCTGGACCAGCGTTCCAGTGCAATCCAGGAAGCGGTGCCGTCCGACATTCCTGTGGGGGTGTTGTTGTACCTGGATGTGGACCATTTTTCCCAGGTCAATGAGAGCGCAGGGCATGTGGTGGGCGACGACGTGCTCCGGCGCGTGGCCCGCCTGCTGGAAACCGAGGTCAACCACCTCGGCTGGGCCGCCCACCTCGGCGGCGACGAGTTTGGGGTGGTTCTGCCCGACTGCCCTGCCAAGCGGGGCCTGGCCGTCGCAGAGCAACTGCGCGCTGTGGTCGAGTCCTGGCAGCCTGCCTACCCTGCCAGGGGAGCATTCCAGCTCACCGTGAGCATTGGCTTGTGGGTGCTGGAAGTCCCCCCGGGCACGGTCCCCGAAGCCCATGCCCTGTTGCGCGCTGCCGACATGGCCTGTTACGACGCCAAGCGCGCCGGGCGTAACCGTGTGGTTGTGGGCCGGTGGCAGGAAGGCCTGCCTTCACTCGCTGCAGCGACAGCCCCCCACCCATAATGGCCTTGCCTGGCCCCGGGTTCCCCTGGCGCTCAGGCGGTCCTTTTGCCGGAGAAACCACACCATGTTCAAAGTCCCGCCCATTCCCGCGCACCGCCTGCCCGCGCTGCTGCGCGCCATGCCCAAGGCCGAGCTGCACATTCACATCGAGGGCTCGCTAGAGCCGGAGCTGATTTTTGCGCTGGCCGAGCGCAACCAGGTGCCGCTGGCCTATCCCAGCGTGGAAGCCTTGCGCAGCGCCTACGCTTTCCAGGATCTGCAAAGCTTTCTGGACATCTACTACGCTGGCGCTAGCGTGCTGCTGCACGAGCAGGATTTCTACGACATGGCCAAGGCTTACCTGTACCGCGCGGTCCAGGACCAGGTGGTGCATGCTGAAATCTTTTTCGACCCCCAGACCCACACCGCGCGCGGTGTGCCCATTGAGGCGGTCATCAACGGCCTGCACCGCGCCTGCGAGGACGCCCGCATCGAATGGGAGATTTCTTCCAGCCTGATCCTGTGCTTCCTGCGCCACTTGAGCGAGGAAGAGGCCTTCCAGACCCTGGAGCAGGCCCTGCC
>CAYZPX010000138.1:0-7225 GCA_964480105.1 uncultured Burkholderiaceae bacterium
GTGTTGCGGGAAATTCTTCCTGCAACTGCAAAGCCTCCGTTTCAAACGCGACCTTGCAGCCCGGCCACCAGCGCCAGCCCATGAGCACGGTTTGGGCGCTAACCCGGTCACTTACCAACCAACAGCGTAAGAGCAAGGCCGGTTTTGTCGGTGAAGGAAACCCCCCCTTAAAACCCCCCTTGGTGGCTTCGGCAACCTCCAGACATCTCGGCGCAAAGTGCTCTGAGTTTGGTAACTGCCCTTGGTAACTGCCCTTGGTAACTGGCGGGTGGGCGGAAGATTCTGCCGGGGTGGGCGGCCCCCAAGCCTTTGCCGAAGGCTTCCCGCAAGGCTTCGGAGGGGCTTCGTGCTGGACGTGACGCCCTCAAAAATGAGGCGGTCTCATGGATACCGCGTTGGATACCAGCCCGCTGGATACCGCTTCGTTCTCTGTTGCACTTTGGTGCCATCTGTTGCGTTGACACCTTGTTGTCGTCTGGTCAGTGACGGCCACGGGCTCAGGCGGTGCAACCGGGGGTTGCAGTGCGGTGCAAGTGCTGGCCGTGGGTTCTGGCAGTCGGAAGAACTCGCGCAGCTTCTGGTTATTGCGCGTGAGTCCTGCCCGGCTGGTGATGGCCTTGACTGTGCCCAGTGGGATGTTCAGGGCCTGGGCCACAGCGCGGGCCGATTGTGTTCGGCGTAGCTCAAGCACCTGGGCGCGAAGGTCGGGGGGCATGGGGGCTGTCATGGCCTCCCCAGTTCGCGCAGCACATCCCGCAAGTCACGGGCAACAAACGCCACACCACCAGCTCCACGGATGCGTTCAAGGAACAGGGCTTGCTCAGGGCGCAGGCGTCCGGCCTGGGCTTTCACTTCCACGCCCAGCAAGCGGCCATCCCTCAATTGCCCCAACACATCAGGGCAACCCGGCCAACCAAAGCGGATAAAGCGGCCACCCACCTTTGCCGCACCGCTATTCATGCGTTCAACCCACGCCACGGCGGGATGCGTTCTCAGTGCCTTCAGGACTTCCACCAGGGCGGCGGCTTCGGGGCGGCTGTTGGTGCGGGGCGTCTGTTGCTCCAGGCCAAACAGGTCAGCATTCATTACAGACCTCCCTCCCCGGAATTTCTTCCCCGGAATCCTCCCCCCTTATAGGGGGGGCGGGGATTTTCGGGCCTGGGAATCCCCGAAACGGGGAAAAACGGGGAATTTCGGGGTATCACGCCATCCATATCCACCCCTTGTCACAGACCACCACACCACGCGAAACCAGCCCCGTGATTGCATCTCTGGCTCGTTCTGTCTTTCGGTCTGGTGCCACTGTCAGGCGCTCGGCAAGGCGGGGCAATACCACCTCCAGTTCCACGGCAGGGCGTCCAGGCGGGCAGGATGCAGGGGCACCCGGCGTATTCAGCGGCCCGGCCTTTTGCAGCAGCTCGCGCAGTGCATCCAGCACTACCCGCTGATTTCCACCCTGGGGCAGCTTCACGGCGCGAACATCCTCCACAGCGGTATCACGCACCACCACGCACGATGTGATGGCCTCGCCGGTCGGCTCCACCCCCAGCGTTTCCACTTGAAGCCTGAAGGGGCACGCATCGCCATCAATGCCATCCTTGGATTTCGCCACCTTCCATTCGCGGCGGTCGCCATCGCGTGATACCTCGATGCACGCATCCATCGCGGCAAACAGGGAACTGTGCCCACGCAGGCCAGCGGCGGCGTTCTTTCCCGTGTGGTGCACCAGTAGCACCAGCCCACGGGTCAGCGTTTGCAGCAGCTTCGCGGCCTCCAGAATCTCGCCCATGTCGCGGCTACTGTTCTCGTCTGCGGTGGGCGCGGCGCGGTTCAAGGTGTCCACCACGACCACAGCGCCAGCAGGCACCACGGCGGCAAGGTCTATCACGTCCTGGGATTCGGTCAGCTTGAAAGGTTGCAGCATCATTCGCAGGCCATCGGGCAGCGCACGGCCCCGGCTTGCCTCCCATGCCTGGGCGCGAAGCTTGAACCCGGCTTCACCTTCCAGCGCGCAATACACCACGGGCGCGGCCTCCACCCGGCAATCAAACCAGCGTCGTCCCTCGGCAATGGCGGCGGCCATGTCAAAGCTCAGGAATGATTTACCGGATGCGCTCGGGCCATACAGCGCAGCAAGCCCCACGGCAGGCAGGACACCACGCACACGCCACGCCAGCGGGGGCAGACTTCTCAGTTCATTACCACCCAGCAGCTTGTAACGGGGCTCAGGCTTTGCAGGCTCTGTCGCAGCCTCCAGCAACCCGGCCAACACATCGAACCCATCACGCTGCGCAAGGTCGTTTGCGTCGAAGTTGGTTTCCTCGCCCTGGGGCATACAGGCCACGGCAGCGCCTACGGCCTGGGCAATCTCTGCGGCGCTTTCCTCCTTGCCAACATCGGGCACCAGTACCAGCCGGGCGGCGGGGTCTTTCTGGCGCAGGGCTTCGGCCACACGGGCTACGTTGCCCCAGCCAAAGCACACCACGGCGGCGTTACCAGTTGCTTGCCAGCAGGCCCATGCGGTGCCGATACCCTCGCACACAGCTACAGGCGCACCCGGCAACACCTCGCCCACGGTGAGCGATGCCCCGGCCATCGGCGCACCGGGTAGATTCAGCTTGGATGTTTTCCCCTTCGCCTTCAAGCGGGCGGCGGTGTCGCCAGTGGTCACAAATTGCAGGCTCTGCAAACTGCCATCGGGCGCATAGGCTGGCAGCACCAAAGCCCCGGCCATGCCCTCGCCTTGAACGCGCAGCAGGTCGCCAGCGGGCACCACCCGCAGGCCATCCAACGGCACACCAACGGCGGCCTTTGCCACGATGTAGCCATGCTCTGCGGTTGCTGGTTCGCACCGGTTCCAGACTTCGGCAGGGCTCATTCCTGGGGCTGGTTTACGCGGCGGCTCTGCGGGCTTCCTTGGGGCTGGCACAGCCCTTTGCTGGTGCTTTGCTTCGCCCATGCGCCAGCCATGTTCGGCGGCCACACGGTAGAGCGTGCCGGGCCCCACGCCCTTGCCGGGTTTGAAACTGCGCCATGTGTCGCGGGCATCTCGGGCGTCGTAGTTGCCAGCCTGGGCGCTCCACTCGTCGAAGGCGTCAAAGTCCAGGCCAGCAGCTTGTGCAGCCATACCAGCACGCACCCACGCATCGCGGGGCAAATCTGGCGGGATGGCTTGGAGCGCATCGAGTGCGCGGTCAATGTCAGCGGCCATCAATTTCAACTCCCCATCAGCAGGAGGCGCGGCAGAGCCAGCAGCGCACCAACGGCGGCACCAAGCACATACCAACCGACAGAATCGACGGTTTTACGAAGGCGCTTCATTTGGTTCCTCCTTTGGCGCGATTCGCCATCCAGGCATAGACCATGCGGCGTCCCTGTTCCGTCAGGCTATAGACACCAGGGCGGCACACGTTGCCGTCACGGTCAATGAAATTGATGCGCTCGCACGGCAGGTGGTCATCACCCAAGCCACGGCGGCGAAGTTCGGCTACCAGCTCCGGTCCGTTGCTGCACCCGGCGATGCTGTCCAGTTGCTCGCGTGAAATTGGTCTGCGCAGTAGGACGGCCAGGGCGCGCAGATGACGCGGGTTGCTGGTTCCTTTAAACTCACGCTTGCTTGGGGCGCTCGGGTTTTCTTTGGAAGGCTCGGGCGTTTTCATTTGCCGCCCTCCAGTCCGAGTGCGGCGCGGATGCCAGCAACGGGCCAGCCCAAGCGGCCAGCGATTCGGACCGGGCGCAGGCCGTCCGGGTAGGTCTCCGCACAAGCCCAAGAACGAAGTGTTTGGCAGCGGCGCAGCAGGTAATGCGCAGCTTGTTCGGTCGGAACGAATGGGCGATTGACCAGTTCCAACGGTGGGTACTTCGAGAGTTCTGTGACAGCGTGGCTGGCTTCGGCGCTGTGGTTCGCAATTTGCATATTTCACCTTTCCGACGCGTTGATTTGCGTCTTGGGGTGAATTGCAAAAGCCCCGAAATTTCCCGAAAAATCCCCAACAAAAACCCAACATTCCGACGGTCTCAGGCACGGCTGTTTGTCATCAGTGCATCCCAAGGCGTTGCTTGCTTTTGCGGCAACACCTCCCGGCCCATCTTTCCATTGCTCACAGCCCACTCGCGGGCTTTCTCTGGATGCCAGTAGCCATGCCTCCCAGCGTGTGCTGAATCCTTCAAACCATTTCTGGATGCTTCGCGTATGTCTGCCGCTACTGACGGCCATTCACGCTCGAAATCTGCAATGAGCGCCTTTGTTTTCATGGGCGCTGGCGTAGTCTCGGGCGGCGGTGCTGTTGCTGGTTCGGGCGCTGCCGGTGCTTGCTCGGGGGCTGGTGCTGGTGGCTGCGTGATGTTCACCACGTTGACGTTCATAACCAGCGGGACAGGCGGCGCAGCAGGTGCTGGGCTTGCCTCGGGTGCAGGTGGCCCATACAGGCCGTGATGCTTCGCGTACCGCGCTGCCCATGAATGGGTTTTGCGACTAGCGCCAGCAGCAACCGCCATCCAATCGACCAGTGAACGGACTCCCGGCCTTGCCACAGCTCTATCCTCAAATGTGGCCAGCAGGCGTTTGAAATCGTCCGGCGTGGTCTCGTCGGTCGTGCTGGTCTCTGCATCCCGCAAGGTCTCATCGTGTGGACTGAAACGGCACAGCAGCATTGCGGCCTGCACCGGGGGAACGTTCTCCATTGCAAAGAACCCAGCAGCGTCAAGCGCGGCATCCCACCATGCAGCATCGTGCTCCGCTTGCTCTTGCGCCGTCAGCACCTCACGCGGCGCAGCAAGCCACGCCATCCCTCGTTCGATGGCCTCACGCTCCGCTTTTTCGGCTTCAGCGGCTTTCTTTTCCAGCTCGCGGATTTGCTCAGGGGTCAATGAATCAGGGCTTGATGGCATGGGTTGCGTCCTTCGGCGCGGTCCTTCTTGGCGGGATGCTCCAGCAGGCGGGTGAAGGGCCCCGCTTTTCGGTTCGCGGGCCTAGCTGGGGCAAAACAGGGTCAGGCTGGTGCAGCGCCAGCAGCGTTACCAGCCAGCACCAACGCGGGCCTTCAGGGCCACGGCTTGCGCTGCTTTCAGGTTCTCGCCGGTCAGCAGGTCGAAGCGGTCAACCTCATGGGTTATCAGGCTGGCGCAGGATGCAAGGGCATACATCAGGCCCTGAACGGTATGCGCGCTCATCAGCGGCACCTCGGAACCATCTTCACGCTGAATGGACTGGTCGAACAAAACAGCGTTCAGGGTCTGGATTCCCTGCACGGCGGCGCGGACCTTTGCTAGTCCGTGGTTGTCCACAAACACCCCTTCCCCGTCCGGCTCACTGCCCCCAAGCCATTCGGCGGCGCTGTCGTACAGCACGGCGGCAGGCTTTGTTTCGTCGCGTGGGTCTTTCAGGCATTTCATGCAGCACCTCCTACCGACTGCATCAGTACGCCGATGGGCGTGGGTGCAGGCCCCATGCTGCGCGAGGCAATCCAGGCTTCAACCTCAGCCTCTACCCATGCCACGCAGCGCGGGCCAAGCACCCGGCGCTTCGGAAATAGGCCCTTCTTCTCAAGGTCAAGGATGTGCCGGTCGCTGTACGGGACGCGCTCCAGCAAGGTTTTGCGACGAATCAGGGTGGTGGGCTGGTTCATGCCGCACTCCCTTCAGACTGCGCCAGCAGGGCGGCGGCGTGGCTTTGCAGGGCTTGGGCCAGTTGCAGGGCGCAGGCGGGGGCCAGTTCCAGGCACAGGCTCATGCGGGTGTCGGTGGTCATTGCCAGCAGCTTGACCATGCTGGCGCTGGTCGTGACGTGCGCGGTTCCGTAGGCGGCGCTGTTGCCCATCAGGTGAATGGTGCTCTCGGTCATGCGGCGCTCCCGGTCAGTTCAGCCATGTGGCGCAGGTGGGTTGCACCACGGCGGGCGCGGCCAATGGCTCGGGCCAGGGCCTCGGGGCTCAAGTCGGCGGTGCGCAGGGTGTGCAGGGCTTCGGCCAGGGCGTTACAGGCCAGCATGTGCAGGCGCACAGCGTCGGCTTCGGCGGGGGTAGTGGTGGGCACGGCAATGCGGCCCACGGACGTGGTGAGGGTGTCAGCCATGTTTGGCTCCTTGTTGAACAGGTTTTGAACCTGTCACCCATCCCGACCAAGAGAGGGTGGCAGACCGTGCAGGTTGGTCGACCGGAACAAGGAACCGGCAGGGGTTGCCCCCTCCCACACGGTCCACCAAAAAGGAAACCGTGCGCCATGCGCAGCACATGGACGAAAAAAAGCCACTGCGGGCGCGTGGCTTGCTGCGCCTTGTTGATTCCGGGCGACCAAGCCCGTTTGAACCTTGCGGTTCGGTGCGCAGTGTAGCGGGCTGGTGCTGGCCTTTGCCCATGTCTTTTTCGATTGGTCCAAGACACTCAATAGCCAAGCCCTATCCAGACAAAGGCCCCTGCAAATGACCCGAACCCAAAGGGAAACCAGAAAAGAGGGCGGGCGCTAATCCCGTCGCTGTCCCGAACTTCCCGGAACCTGTGTCTCGCACCCGCGACGGCGTTTTAGCGCCCTGTGAGGCAGTTTACCCGCACCCATGCTGGTGCTGCTCCCCGTGCTGTACGCATGGCGGCATGGTGCTTGCACCGGGTTTGCACAGTGCTTCCACCGTTCAACCCCCAGTGGGGGACGTACCTGGGGAGACTTCCTCAGATTGAGGAAAAGGGCCTGGGTGCGCGGAATTTTTCGCTCACCCATTGGCCGAATCTTCGGCTGGTCTTGGATGGCTCAGATTTGAGTCATGTCTCAGTGGCGGCGGACATACCCCAAATCTGGGGCATCTTTCAGCGCGGGTCTATTGCGGCGCAAGGGTCCGGCCTGGGTTTCGGCGCGGGCGGGTTGCACAAACCGACTGAGTTCCATGTGGGTTTCCAGAATGAGCCCGCGCGGTTTCCGTGGAACAGCGCCAGCGGGTCACAAAAAGCCCCGCGCAATGGTTCTGATATTTGATGCGGGGTCGGCAAGACTTCACGCACCGCCGACGATGAATCTGGATTGGTGCAAGGAAGCCCCTCTCAACCCAGCCCGCAAATTGATTTTAATGGCTGCGCAAGAACCAGCACCAGCGGCGGGGCTGTGGTTTTCGGCGAACGGCGCCAGCACCAAAACAGACTCCAGGCCAATGGATGCGCTCGGCACTAGCTATCAATTCGGAAGCGTTGCACGACCGTTGCAGCACCGTTGCACGACCGTTACCTAACCGTTCGACAAC
>CAYZPX010000139.1:0-7207 GCA_964480105.1 uncultured Burkholderiaceae bacterium
ACATGGAATTTTTCCGCATCAAAAAAGACATCCCGTTCATGAAGCACGCGTTGGTTTTCAACGCGATTTCCTTCCTCACCTTTGCGCTCGCCGTGTTCTTCCTGGTCACGCGTGGGCTGCACCTGTCGGTGGAATTCACCGGCGGCACGGTGATGGAGGTGGCCTACACCCAGCCTGCCGAGCTGCCCAAGGTGCGTGAGACAGTGGCCAGCCTGGGCTATGCCGAGGTGCAGGTGCAGAACTTTGGCACTGCCCGCGACGTGATGATCCGCCTGCCCGTGCAAAAGGGCGTGACCTCAGCCCAGCAGAGCGAGCAGGTCATGACGGCGCTGAAGGCAGCCGACCCGACCGTGACCCTGCGCCGTACCGAGTTCGTCGGCCCCCAGGTGGGCGAGGAACTGGTCCATGGCGGCCTCTTGGCCCTGGCCGTGGTGGTGGTGGGCATCGTGGTCTATCTGGCCTTCCGCTTTGAATGGAAGTTTGGCGTGGCGGCGATCATCGCCAACCTGCACGACGTGGTGATCATTCTGGGCTTTTTTGCCTTCTTCCAGTGGGAGTTTTCGCTGTCGGTGCTGGCCGCCGTGCTGGCGGTGCTGGGCTACTCGGTCAACGAATCGGTGGTGATCTTTGACCGGATCCGCGAGGCCTTCCGCAAGTACCGCAAGATGAGCACGACCGAGGTCATTGACCACGCCATCACCAGCACCACCAGCCGGACCATCATCACCCACGCCTCGACCGAGGCGATGGTGCTGTCGATGCTGCTGTTCGGTGGCCCCAGCCTGCACTACTTCGCGCTGGCGCTGACCATCGGTATCTTGTTCGGCATCTATTCCTCGGTGTTCGTGGCGGCTGCCATTGCGATGTGGCTGGGCGTCAAGCGTGAGGACCTGGTCAAGGTCCGCAAGGACGGCGAGGTGGTGGACCCCAACGATCCCAACAGCGGCGCGGTGGTCTGACGGCGCATCGCCTCTCTGGCACAGGGCTCCTTCGGGAGCCTTTGTCGTTCTGGGACCTACGCCCGACCCATGCGCTGGAACAGGCCCCCAGGCAAACGGCCCACCTGGCCGTCCAGCTCGAACTCCAGCAGCCGCACTTGCAGCGTGGCGGCGTCGATGCCTGTGCGGGCGATCAGCGCATCCAGCCCCACCGGGTCAAAGCCCATGGCCTGCAGCAGTGGGTTGTCTGTCTCCGGCACCAGGGTGGGTGTGGCGGGGGGCGGTGGCATTGGAGCGCGGCTGCTGGCCTGGGCCGCTGGCTTGGGCTTGGCCGTGGCCAGCGTGGGCACAAAGCCCTGCAGTTCTTCCAGAATGTCCTGCGCCGACTCCACCAGTTTGGCCCCCTGGCGGATCAGCGCATGGCAGCCGCGCGACTGCGGCGCGTGGATGGAGCCGGGGATCGCAAACACCTCCCGCCCTTGCTCTGCCGCCAGCCGGGCGGTGACCAGCGAGCCGGAGGCCAACGCGGCCTCGACCACCAGCGTGCCCTGGCTCAGCCCCGAGATCAGCCGGTTGCGCTTGGGAAAGTTGGCCGGCAGCGGCGGCGTGCCCAGCGGATATTCGCTGAGCAGTATCCCCCGCGCGGCAATGCGGTGGGCCAGGTCCCGGTGCTGGCGGGGATAGACCCGGTCCAGCCCGGTGCCCACGATGGCGATGGTGGCAGGTTGCCCGTCGGTGGCATCGGCGTCCGCTGCGGCTTCCAGCGCACCTTCGTGCGCTGCCGCATCGACGCCCAGTGCCAGGCCCGACACGATCGTGTAGCCCAGCGCCCGCAGCGCTTTGGCGAACTGGCGGGCGTGGTCCGCTCCTTGGGCGGTGGGGTTGCGGCTGCCGACCACGGCCAGGCAGCGCTCGCGCGGGTAGGCCCCGCCGTCCAGCAAAGCCTGGGCGCCCAGCGCGTAGAGCAGCAGTGGCGGGTCGTCCATCTCCAGCAACGCGGCGGGGTAGTGCGGGTCACCTAGGGTCAGGACGCGGCGGGCGGTGCTGTCGGCAGTGGCGCCCCGCAGCCACTGCCAGGTGCGCTCCAGCAGGGCGTCCAGCCCCTCGGGGCGTTGCCCTAGCGCCTGCGCCACCCGTTCGCTCACACAGGCGCGCAATGCAGCGGGCGATTGGACAAACACCACATCCGGCAGGCCAAAGGCGGCCAACAGCTTGCGGGCGGTGCGGTCACCCACCCCGGGCGTCAGCCCCAGCCGCAGCCAGCCTTCCAGTTCCGTGCGGTCCATGGTGCTGGCCAGCGGGGTTCACTGCGGGTTGACCAGGCGGTCGCCCACGCGCACGGGGTTGCGGATGTCCAGGATCAGCACGTACGACACCCGCTCGAAGGTGCGGAACACCATGGCGTGCCCATTGCGCTCGGTGGGCAGCTTGATCAGCGGTTTGTCAGGGTCGGTTTTGTCCTTGATCCGGCCACCCTCGCGCAGCAGGGCCAGCACATGGCCGGTTTCCATGCCGTCCTCGGTCCCCCGGTTGATGGCGACCACCTGGTTCTGCCCGGCATAGGCGACGGCCGAATGGCCGTACAGCGACACCACCCGGGCGTCCACGTCCATCGCCGGGGCGTGGGGCACGTAGTTCACAAAGCTGCGCTCGGGGGCGGGCAGCAGGCGGTCGCCCGCGCGGATTTCTTCCTTGGTGGAGAGGATGTCCACGGTGGCCGGCACGTAGTCAGACTGCACGCCGCCGCGGCCGTTCGCACTCTCCTCAAAATCTTCGCCCTTAACCAGCCGGGCCTTGCCCAGGAAATGGGCTTCATAACCCAGGACTTCGCCGGTCAGCGGGTCTTTCAGGGCCATCGCGTTGCGAAACACATGGAACTGACGAGGCTGGCCTGCTTCCAGCCGCACCGGTTCGGCAGCGTCACCCCGCACATAGGCACGGTCGCCGGAGGCCATCAGCACCCGGTCGTCAGTGGTGGCCACGATGCGGGGGGCCCGCGCCAGCGTCTGGGCATCGACCACCAGCGGCTCGGTCAGGAAAGGCTCGATCAGGTGGGGCTTGAGCGTGGGCAACGCTGCGCCCGCCAGGCTTTCGCTGCGCACCCGGGGCGACAGGCGCACGGTGTCCTCCGCAGCGCTGCTGCGCAGGCGGGCGTGAGAGCCATCCTTGTCCAGGTGCAGGGTCTGGCCGGGATAGATCAGGTGCGGGTTGGTGATCGCCTTCAGGTTCATGCCCCACAACTCGGGCCAGCGCCAGGGCTTTTTCAGGTACATGCCAGCGATGCCCCAGAGGGTGTCGCCGCGCTTGACGACATAGGTGTCGGGCGCGTTGGGCGCCAGTTCCGCCAGCGGCACCCCTTGCTGGGCCACCTGCTGGGCCGTGGCCCGCTGGCCGCTGGTGATGGGGTGGTTTTGGGCCAGCGCACTGCTGCTGCCCAGCAGGGCCGTGGCGCAGCTCGCCAGCGCGATCCAGGGGGCTGCTTGCTTGGGGAAAAATGCCGTCATGGGTCGGGTTTCGCTTGGGGTTGGGTGCGCCGGGGCACTTGCGGCGGTGGGGCGCACGGGCAGGAAATCGTCCGGGGCATTCTCGGCGCACACCCTGGGCAGTGCAATGATTATTGCGGCCTCCAGCGCGGGCCTTTCGGGAAAGTGGCGAAAATAACGACATCTTTCCCGCACGACCATGGCCATTCTTCCCATTCTCTGTTTCCCTGACCCCCGCCTTCACACCGTTGCCAAGCCGGTGCAGGCGGTCGATGACCGCATCCAGGCCCTGGTGGCCGACATGCTCGAAACCATGTACGACGCCAACGGCATTGGCCTGGCAGCCACGCAGATCAACGTCCACGAGCGCGTGGTGGTGATCGATGTTTCCGAAGAGCGCGACCAGCCTCTGGTGCTGATCAACCCTGAAATCACCTGGGCCAGTGCCGAAAAGAAGGTCGGCGACGAGGGCTGCCTGTCCGTCCCCGGAATTTACGACGGCGTGGAGCGCTCCGAAAAGGTCCACGTCAAGGCCCTGAACGCTCAGGGTGCATCCCACACCATCGAGGCCGAGGGCCTGCTGGCCATCTGCATCCAGCACGAGATGGACCACCTGATGGGCAAGGTGTTCGTGGAATACCTGTCGCCGCTCAAGCGCAACCGCATCAAGACCAAGCTGCTCAAGCAGCAAAAGGAGCGGCGGGCATGACCCCCGGGCGGTGGGTATTGCGCTTTGGTGCATGGGCTACCGCGCTGGGCCTGGGCGCGCTGCTGGCCGGCTGCGCCCATCCCCTGCAGGAAAAGCCGGGCGCGCCCCGGGCCGAAGTCCTGCAGCGCCAGGGTCCACCCACTGTCCGCGTGGCTTTGCCGGACGGCGAGCGCTTGATTTACTCCGGCCAGCCGGCGGGGCGTCATGTCCATGTGCTGGATTTCGATGCCCAGGGCCAGCTGCTGCGCGCCGAGCAGGTGCTGACCATTGAGCGCCTGCAGGCCATCCCCGTGAACGTCTGGACCTCGGAGGACGTCCAGCGCCATTTCGGCCCCCCGGCCCTGGTCGAGCGCGTGTCCCGCTTTGAGGGCGTGGTCTGGACCTACCGCTACAACGAGTACGGCCTGTTCCGCCTGGCCCATGTCCACATCGACCTGGGTGGCGTGGTCCGCCAGGTGCTGTTCACCGACGAATTTGCCGCCCGCGACGACAAGGGCGCCCGCTGAGCGCCCAACTTGAATCCCTACTGCTCCATGAACGTCATTTTTGCCGGGACCCCGGAATTTGCCCGCGTTGCGCTGGAACGCCTGCTCCAGGCCGGTTTCACTGTGCCGCTGGTGCTGACCCAACCTGACCGCCCCGCCGGCCGGGGCATGAAGCTGCAAGCCTCGCCGGTCAAGCAGTGCGCGCTGGAGCATGGCATTGCCGTCGCCCAGCCCCGCAGCCTGCGCCTGGACGGCAAGTACCCCGAGGACGCCGCCGCTGCGAAAGCCGCCCTCGAAGCGGCCCAGGCCGATGTGATGGTGGTGGCCGCCTATGGCCTGATCCTGCCGCAGTGGACCCTGGACCTGCCCCGCTGGGGTTGCTTGAACATCCACGCCAGCCTGCTGCCCCGCTGGCGCGGCGCTGCACCCATCCACCGCGCCATCGAGGCGGGCGATGCCGAGACCGGCGTCACCATCATGCAGATGGATGCGGGCCTGGACACCGGCGACATGCTGCTGGTCGAGAAAACCCCCATCCGTCCCGACGACACCACCACCACCTTGCATGACCGCTTGGCCGACCTGGGCGGGCGCCTGATCGTCGAAGCGCTGGAGCTGGCAGCCTGCGGTGGCCTGAAAGCGGTGCCCCAGTCCGCCGAGGGCGTGACCTACGCCCACAAGATCGAAAAGGCCGAGAGCCTCATCGACTGGTCCCTGCCCGCGGAAGTGATCGGCCGTCGCATCCGGGCTTTCGATCCCTTCCCGGGCGCCAGCACCCAGGTGGGCGATGAGGTCATCAAGTTGTGGAGCTATGAAATTGATAGCTGCTACCGCGCGCATTCATTGCTTCCAGGCCAGATTTTGACCACAAACGACGCTGGCGTGACCGTGGCCTGCGGCGAGGGGGCCTTGCGCCTCACCGTGTTGCAGCGCGCCGGCGGCAAGCGCCTGGCAGCGGCGGATTTCCTGCGCGGCTTTCCGCTGGCGCCGGGGACGATTCTCGGAGCGGGCACCCCGGCATGAGCCTGGCCGCCGTGCGTGCCGGCGTGCGCCATCCGGCGTTCCGCCTGGCCGTGGCGGACACGGCGTCTGCTGCGGTGGGGATCGCGGCCTGGGGCCTGGTCACAGGGGTGGCCATGGTCAAGAGTGGGCTCTCGGTGCCCGTGGCGCTGGCCATGACTTTCCTGGTCTATGCCGGCAGCGCGCAGCTGTCGGTGTTGCCGCTGTTGGCCATGGGGGCGCCGCTCTGGGTGGTCTGGCTCACGGCGGCCTGCGTGAACCTGCGTTTTGTGATTTTCAGCAGCCTGTGGCGCAGCTATTTCGCCCACCTGCCGCTGCGCCATCGCCTGGCGATTGGCTATTTCAGCGGCGATGTGATTTTTGTCGCCTTTCTCAAGCGCTACCCCAAGCCTCAGCCCGATCCCAGCCAGGTACCGTATTTCTGGGGTGCCGGTTGCCTGAACTGGGTGGCCTGGCAAAGCGCTTCGGTGGTGGGCATTGTGCTGGCCAATGCCATTCCGCTGTCCTGGGGCCTGGGCTTTGCGGGCGTGCTGGCCTTGTTGGGCGTGCTGCTGTCCTTGTTGCTGGATCGCGCCACCTGGGTGGCCACCGGCGTGGCGGCCACGGCGGCCATTGCGGCGTTTGCCTTGCCGCTGCGGCTGAATATCCTCGTCGCCATCGCAGCGGCCGTCGCCGTGGGCCTGCTGGTCGAGGCGCTGGAGGAGCACCATCCATGAGCGGCTGGGAGTTGGCGCTGGCGATGGCGGGACTGGCGCTGATCACGCTGGTGTCGCGTGCGTTCTTCATGATTCCTGAGCGCGAGTTGCCCCTGCCGGCCTGGTTCAAGCGTGGACTCAAGTACGCGCCCCTGGCCGCGCTGACGGCGGTGATCGCCCCCGAAGTCCTGATGAGCCAGGGCGTCCTGATCAGCACCTGGCAGGACGCCCGCTTGCCGGCGGTGCTGTGCGCCTGTGCGTATTACTTTTGGCGGCGGGGCATCCTGGGCACCATCGTGGTGGGAATGTGGGTCTATCTGCCCTTGCACATTGGCCTGGGCTGGTAAGGAAACTCCGCCGTCCCCCACCTAAAATGACGGCCTTGTGACAGCCCGCCGGCCCTGGCCTTGGCGGGCCTTTTTTCAACCGTCTTCTTCCGTTTTCCCCATGAACATCCTGCGTTTTTCCGACCTGTGCGCCCAGGGCAAAGCCCGTGGCCAGCGCGTTTTCATCCGTGCCGACATGAACGTGCCGCAGGACGACGCAGGCCGCATCACCGAAGACACCCGCATCCGCGCCTCGGTCCCCTGTATCCAGATGGCGCTCGATGCCGGCGCCGCCGTGATGGTGACCAGCCACCTGGGCCGGCCCACCGAGGGCGAGTTCAAGCCCGAGGATTCGCTGGCACCCGTGGCGGCCCGCCTGGGCGAACTGCTGGGCCGCGAGGTGCCACTGGTCGCCAACTGGGTCGAGGGTGTGCAGGTCGCCCCTGGCCAGGTCGTGCTGCTGGAAAACTGCCGCCTGAACGTCGGTGAAAAGAAAAACAAGGAAGACCTGGCCCGCAAGATGGCCGCGCTGTGCGACATCTACGTCAACG
>CAYZPX010000140.1:0-7185 GCA_964480105.1 uncultured Burkholderiaceae bacterium
CGCCTTCAGCCGCAACAACGCGGTGTACGACACCACCATCGGCTGGCGCTTCGTCAACAAGCTGATGAAGGCGCAGTACGGTGTCGATTCCATGCCCGAAACCGCCGAGAACGTGGCGCAGGAATTCGGCATTGAGCGCGAGGCCCAGGACCGCATGGCGCTCAACAGCCAGTTGCGCGCTGTCGCTGCCCAGCAAGCCGGCCACTTGGCCCGCGAAATCACTCCGGTGACCATCCCCCAGAAAAAGGGCGATGCCATCGTCGTGGACACCGACGAACACCCCCGCGCCACCAGCCTGGAGACCTTGGCCAAGCTCAAGGGCGTGGTTCGCCCCGATGGCACCGTGACGGCGGGCAATGCCTCGGGTGTGAACGATGGCGCCTGCGCGCTGCTGCTGGCCGACGAAGCCAGCGCTGCCAAGCATGGCCTGATGCCCAAGGCCCGCGTGGTCGGCATGGCCACCGCCGGCGTGCCCCCCCGCATCATGGGCATTGGCCCCACGCCCGCCACCCAGAAAGTCTTGGCCCAGACGGGTCTGACCCTGGACCAGCTGGACGTGATCGAGCTGAACGAAGCCTTTGCCGCCCAGGGCCTGGCCGTGCTGCGCGGCCTGGGCCTGCAGGACGAAGACCCCCGCGTCAACGCCTGGGGCGGCGCGATCGCGCTGGGCCACCCGCTGGGCGCTTCGGGCGCCCGCCTGGCAACAACGGCGGTCAACCGCCTGCACGCCACCGGCGGCCGCTACGCGCTGTGCACCATGTGCATTGGCGTGGGCCAAGGCATTGCGCTCATCCTGGAGCGCGTGTAACGCTGCGGGGCAGGGCGCCGAGCCCGCCCCCCCGCAGTGCGGGGGGGGCTTGATGCCGGACAAACACCGGCCAAGCCCTTCCGTATAGATTCTTTCCGTGTGTGCGCGGGTCTGGCCATGCTGGGGCAGCGCACCTGTTTTGTCCTTGTCCAGGAGATTCCATGACCACCGCTTTTTCGATCCTATCCGCAGCCTCTCTGGCTTCCCGTCGCCGCTGGATGGCTGCCGCGGTGGCTGGCGCCGCCGCACTGACCCTGGCGCCCGGCTCCGTGCTCGCCCAGTCGGCTTTCCCCAGCAAGACGGTCACCATCGTCGTGCCGTTTTCAGCCGGCGGTACCACCGACCTGCTGGCCCGTGTCGTGGCCCAGCAACTGGGCGTGGAGCTGGGCCAGTCGGTGGTCGTGGACAACAAGCCGGGCGCTGGCGGCAACATTGGCGGCGCTTTTGTGGCCAAGGCCACGCCGGATGGCCACACCCTGCTGATGGGCGCCGTGGGCACACACGCGATCAATGCGAGTCTCTACAAAAAGATGCCTTATGACAACATCAAGGACTTCGCCCCGCTGACCCGCGTGGCCATGGTGCCCAACCTGCTGGTGGCCAACCCTGCCCAGCCCTTCAAGACCGTGCAGGAGCTGATCGCCTACGCCAAGGCCAATCCGGGCAAGGTGAATTTCGCGTCCTCGGGCAGCGGAACCTCGGTGCACCTGTCGGGCGAGCTGTTCAAGTCTCTGGCCAAGGTGGACATCCAGCACATCCCCTACAAGGGCAGCGCGCCGGCCATGAACGACCTGCTGGGCAACCAGGTCAACATCATGTTTGACAACCTGCCTTCGGCCATCCCCCATGTGCGCGCTGGCAAGCTGCGTGCCCTGGCCGTGACCACGGCCAAGCGTTCGCCGGACCTGCCTGACGTGCCCACCATCGCCGAAGCGGGTGTTCCCGGCTACGAAGCGACTTCGTGGTTCGGCCTGTTCGCGCCTGCTGCCACGCCAGCCCCGGTCAAGGCCAAGCTGCATGCCGCTTTGGTCAAGGTGCTGGCCCACCCCGACGTCAAGAAAAAGATCGACGAGCAGGGTGGCGAGCCCATGAGCGAGTCGCCCGAACAGTTCGCGGCCTTCATCCTCAAGGAAACCCAGAAGTGGGCCAAGGTGGTGAAGGATTCGGGCGCCAGCGCCGACTGATCTGGGCCGACCGCAGGCACAATCCGGGGCGGTGCCCACCGCCGCTGGATGCCAGCCACCTTCCCTGGGTCGTGTGCTGGACCTGTGCTTTCTGGCATGAGATCGCTATTGATTTAATAGCTAGTACCGCTGGTATCCATTGGGTGAGAGGCATTTTTCACGTCAAACCTTGCTGTCTCATCAATGCGAAGGAGGAGCCCATGCCTGTGATCGTGGTTGCCAACCCCAAAGGGGGCGTCGGCAAATCAACGCTTGCCACCCAGATTGCCGGGTACTTCGCGTCCCAGGGCCATGCGGTGGCGCTGGGCGATGCCGATCCCCAGCAGTCGTCCCGCCTGTGGCTGGGGTTGCGCCCGTCCGCGATGGCCCCAATCCAGCCTTGGGCGCTGGGCGAGGAAGGCATGGCCAAGCCGCCCAAGGGCATCACCCACGCAGTGCTGGACACTCCGGCTGGCCTGGAAGGTCGGGCGCTGAAAGACGTGCTCAAGCGCGCGGACAAGGTGGTCGTGCCCTTGCAACCCAGCGTGTTCGACATCTTTGCCGTGCGGGCGTTTCTGGACGAGCTGTCCGCCCTGCGCCAGGCGGCCAACCTGCCGGTGGCCATCGTCGGCATGCGCGTGGATGCGCGCACCCATGCGGCCGAGCAGCTGCAGCGCTTTGTTGAAGGCCTGGGCCTGCCGGTGCTGGGCGCCCTGCGCGACACGCAAAACTACATCCACCTGGCGGCCCAGGGCCTGACCCTCTTTGATGTGAACACGGCCCGTGTCGCCCCGGACCGCGCCCAATGGCAGGCCTTGTCCGCCTGGCTGGACCGCTGAGCGCCAGCGTCTTCTCGTCTGCACCCTGCTTTTCAGAGCGCGCCCGCGCCGCCAAAGCCGTTTTGCCGCCAAGCCTCGAATACTGTGACCGCCACGGCGTTCGACAGGTTCAGGCTGCGCTGTCCCGGCACCATCGGCAGGCGCAACCGCTGCGGCCCTGGAAAACGCTCGCGCAGTTCGGGCGCGAGTCCGCGGGTTTCTGAACCAAACACCAGCCAGTCCCCCGGTTGAAAGGCCACGCCATGCACCGCGCGCGTGCCGTGGGTGGTGAGCGCAAACAGCCGGTCTGCAGCCGGGCAGTCGCTGGCCAGAAAGGCGTCCCAGCTGGCATGGCGCAGCACCTGGGCGTACTCGTGGTAGTCGAGGCCTGCGCGGCGCATGTGGCGGTCTTCCATCGAGAAGCCCAGGGGTTCGATCAGGTGCAGGGTGCAGCCGGTGTTGGCTGCCAGGCGGATCACGTTGCCGGTGTTGGGCGGGATTTCCGGTTGGACGAGGACGATGTGAAACATAGGGGGCGTATTGTCCAGCCTGCGCACGACGCCCTCAGGGTGCGAGCGTGCGGGCCAGCACCAATGCGGTGATGTGGGCCACCCCCGCCTCGCGCAGCACCTGGCTGGCGGCGTTCAGCGTGGCGCCGGTGGTCATCACGTCGTCCAGCAGCACGATGCGCTGGCCCCGCAGTGCCGGGGCGCGCAAGGGGTCGAGCACGAACGCATGGTCCAGGTTGTGCTGCCGTGCCTCGCGGGACAGCTGGCTCTGCGCGGTCGCGTCCCGCACCCGCAGCAGCGTGTGGGCATCGGTCTTGTCCGGTGCCAGGGCGCGGGCCAGCAAGGCGGCCTGGTTGTAGCCCCGTTCGCGCAATCTGGCTGGAGACAGGGGAATCGGCACGACCCGGTCGGTACCCTCCAGCGCGGGCTCCACCCAGGGCGCATGGCGCAGCAACTGTCCCAAGGGCACAGCCAGACCCGGGTCGTTGCGGAATTTCAACGCCGTGACCAAATCCGCCCAGGGAAAGGCATAGTCCACGGCGGCTAGGCTGGCATCGAAGACGGGTGGCGTGCGCACACACTGTCCACACAGCGCTACGCCTGGGGGCACGGTGATGGCACAGCGTCTGCAACGCACGCTTGGCTGCGCAAAACAGCGGATGCAGTCCTCGCAGATCCGGTCGGTGGGCCAGAGGCGGCACACATGGCATTGGCTGGGCCACGCGAATGCGCGCCACCGTGGCATGGCTTTTGCCAGGAGCCGTGTGAGAAAGGCCATGGCTCAATATACTCGGCGCCGCTGCGACCATGACCACCTCCCAACGCCCCCCCACCATCGATCCCTTGGCCGCTGCCCGCTGGCACGCGGTGGCGCCGGCGCAATCACCCTGGCTGCACGAAGAAGTGGGCCGCCGCATGGAGGAGCGCCTGCAATGGATCACCCTGCAGCCCGAGGTCTGGTGCGACTGGGAGCCAGTGCGGGGTGGTCTGGAAGCCCATGCCAAGGTGCAACAGCGTTATCCCCAGTCCCGCTGCCACGTGGTGGAGACCGCTCCGGCCACCGCTCGCCACGCCCAGCAGCTGCTGGCGCTTCCCTGGTGGCGTCCTGGGCGCTGGACGGGCGCGCAACCGCAGTTTGCTCCCCCACCACACGGCACCGCCCAGATGCTCTGGTCCAACATGGCCTTGCACATGGCCGCCGATCCCCAGGCGTTGCTGGCCCAGTGGCATCGGGCACTGGCGGTGGATGGCTTCTTGATGTTTTCTTGCCTGGGGCCAGACACGGTCCGGGAGTTACACGGCGTGTATACCGCTCTGGGCTGGCCCCCTGCCGGCCACGCGTTCACCGACATGCACGACTGGGGGGACATGCTGGTTCACGCCGGTTTTGCCGAGCCCGTGATGGACATGGAACGCATCACCCTGGGCTTTCCTACGGCCGATCGCTTGTTGGCAGAGTTGCGAGAGCTGGGCTGCAACCTCCATCCCGCCCGCTTTCCAGCGCTGCGTGGCAAGCAGTGGCGCCAACGGCTCTGTGACGCCCTGACCGAGCAATTGGCAGACCCTGGCCAGGGCGGCCAGCTCATCCTCACCTTTGAGGTCATTTACGGCCACGCGTTCAAGCCCTTGCCGCGCGCTGCGGTCAAGGACCAGACCGAGGTTTCCCTGGAGGCCATGCGCCAGATGCTGCATGGCCGCCCAACAAGGTGAGGGCAATGCCGGGTTTGTCAATGATTTCAAGCAAGGCACGGTACAATTTCAATCTTCGAGAAAAAGGTCTTGGGCCTGTGCATGTGCATGTGCATTGCGCAAGCAGAAGGCAGCCAACCCTGGGGTGCTGCCGAGGCTGACAACGAAACTCAGAGGAGACAGGTTTGAACTATCGTTTTGCGACGGTTTCGGATCAGCAGATTGACTGGCGTTTGAAACGCAACTGCGCCCTGTCCCCCGCACAGCTGGGTTGGATTTACCTGTCGCTGTGCGCGGTTTCCCTGGGAATCGCGTCCTTTTTCTGGGCAATGGGGGCACGTCTCGTGATGCCGTTCGCCTGGCTGGAAATCATCGCCCTGGGTGTGGCACTGCTGTTTTACGGACGCCATGCCACCGACGGTGAAAAGATCACGCTGCAAGGTTCGCGGCTGATCGTCGAGCAGGAAACTGGTGGAAAGTTGGCCCGTGCAGAGTTTGATCGGGCGTGGGTTCGCGTGGAGCCCAAGTCCAGTGACCGATCCCTGATCACCCTGTCGGAACGCGGAAAGTCGGTGGAGGTAGGGCGCTTTGTGAGACCGGAATTGCGGTTTCTCCTTGCCTCCGAGATCCGCTCGGCCCTGCGTGGGGTGGCGGGGACGGTTGGCCAGTCGAGTTGACACCATAGATTGAGACTGAAAAAGTAAGTGAGAACCATGAAAAGCATTTCCCAAAGGTCGGCATCGTTGATGCTCAGTCTTGGCGCGTGGTTTGCCACCGCAGCCCATGCCGTGCAGGACCTGCCCGGTGGCCCTGCGGTTAACCAGCTGAACCTGGCCGCGCCGGTCACGAAGATCGCCGAAGAGCAGCACTTCCTGCATTGGATGATGCTGATCATCTGCACGGTCATCTTCATTGCCGTCTTTGCGGTGATGTTCTATTCCATCTGGAAGCACCGCAAGTCCAAGGGCGCCAAGCCTGCCAATTTCCACGAATCCGTGACGGTAGAAGTCGTCTGGACCGTGGTGCCCTTCATCATCGTGATCCTGATGGCCCTGCCCGCCACCAAGGTGTTGGTGGCCCAGAAAGACACCACCAATGCCGATCTGACCGTGAAAGTCACGGGCTACCAGTGGAAGTGGGGTTATGACTACCTCAATGGCGAAGGCGAGGGCCTGGCGTTCATCTCCACGCTGGACAACACCCACCGCGTCCTGTCTGACAGCGGCAAGGTGGCCGATGCCCCTGACAACTACCTCCTGAAGGTGGACAACCCCCTGGTGGTGCCTGTCGGCAAGAAAGTCCGCGTCATCACCACGGCCAACGACGTGATCCACGCGTTCATGGTGCCTGCCTTCGGAATTAAGCAGGATGCCATCCCCGGCTTCGTGCGTGATACCTGGTTCCGTGCTGAGAAAGTCGGCGACTACTACGGCCAGTGTGCCGAGCTGTGCGGCAAGGAACATGCCTACATGCCCATCCACGTCAAAGTGGTTTCTGCCGAAGACTACAGCGCCTGGGTTGCTGCCGAAAAGAAAAAGGCCGCTGCCAAGCTGGATGACCCTTCCAAGGTTTGGGCCCTTGACGACCTGGCCAAGCGTGGCGAAAAGGTCTATGCCGCCAACTGTGCCGCTTGCCACCAGGCCAATGGCAAGGGCGCCGGCCCCATCAAAGCCCTTGATGCATCCGCCATCGTCCTTGATGCCGACAAGTCCAAGCAGATTGCGATCCTTCTGAACGGTGCGGCCAATGGTGCCATGCCCGCCTGGAAACAGCTGAGCGATACGGACATCGCAGCAGTGGTGACCTACACAAAGAATGCCTGGTCCAACAAGACAGGGCAGTTGGTGCAGCCTGCAGAGATCGTGGCAGCACGCAAGTGATCTGTTCATCGCCTGAAATCCACTGAGGTATTGAAATGAGCGCAGTTCTCGACAACCACGGTCATGTGGGTGGCCATGCCCACGACGACCATGACCACCACCACGCCCCCACGGGCTGGCGCCGCTGGGTGTTCGCCACCAACCACAAAGACATCGGGACCCTGTACCTGCTGTTTTCCTTCACGATGCTGATGATTGGTGGCGTTCTGGCGCTGCTGATCCGTGCCGAGCTGTTCCAGCCAGGCTTACAGGTGGTCAACCCTGAGCTGTTCAACCAGCTGACCACGATGCACGGCCTGATCATGGTGTTCGGCGCCA
>CAYZPX010000141.1:0-7182 GCA_964480105.1 uncultured Burkholderiaceae bacterium
AGACGATGGCATTGCTCTTGACGAACTTGGCCACCTTCCAGGCGAACAGCAGGTCCTGCAGTTCTTCGGGGGTGGGTTGCTTGACGGTGACCACCTTCAGGTCGGCCAATTGCAGCTCGTGGTTGTCGGCCGTCTGCAGGAGCAGGCCAGCGCCCACGCGCTTGGTTTCGATGGCGTTGCGCACGCTGCCGTAGTTCTCGGGCAGTTCAATCTGCATCAGGCGCACGTTGACCTTGGACTGGAAGACTTCCAGCGCCTCGGCGGTGAAGCCGGGGGCCATCAGCACCTCGACAAACTGCTTGGCCACTTGCTGGGCGGCTGCGCCATCGACCACGCGGTTGAAGGCAATGATGCCGCCAAAGGCACTGGTCGGGTCGGTCTGGAAAGCCTTGGAATAGGCGTCCAGCGGGTTGACACCCACGGCCACGCCGCAGGGGTTGGCGTGCTTGACGATCACGCAGGCAGGGGCCTCAAAGCTCTTGACACATTCCCAGGCGGCATCGGCGTCGGCAATGTTGTTGTAGGACAGCTCCTTGCCCTGCAGCTGCACGCCGGTGGACAGGGTGCCAGGCGCGGGGGACAGATCGCGGTACCAGGCGGCTTGCTGGTGGCTGTTCTCGCCATAGCGCAGGTCCTGCAGCTTGAGGGTGAACATATTGGCCTGCCGGGGGAAGGCGGACAGGGCGGGCACGTAGTCCTCGGCCAGCTTGTCTTCCTCGAACAGCACGCTGGAGAGGTAGTTGCTGATGGCGCCGTCGTACTGGGCAATGCGGTTGAACGCCGCCACCGACAGGCCAAAGCGCAGCGGATCGGACAGCTTGCCGTCTTTTTGCAGCTCGTCCAGAACGGCGGGGTACTGGCTGGCGTCGGTCACCACACCCACGTCCTTCCAGTTTTTGGCGGCGGAGCGCACCATCGCGGGGCCGCCGATGTCGATGTTCTCGATCGCATCGGCCAGCGTGCAGCCGGGCTTGGCAACGGTGGCCTCGAAGGGGTAGAGGTTCACGACCAGCAGGTCGATGGTGTCGATGCCATGTTCTTTGAGGGCCGCCATGTGCTCGGGCAGCTCGCGGCGGGCCAGCAGGCCACCGTGCACTTTGGGGTGCAGGGTCTTGACGCGGCCGTCCAGCATCTCGGGGAAGCCGGTGACCTCGGCCACCTCGGTCACGGGCAGACCGGCGTCAGCCAGCAGCTTGGCAGTGCCGCCGGTGGACAGCAGGCGAATGCCCAGTGCGTGCAGACCTTGGGCAAACTCAACGATGCCGGTTTTGTCGGAAACAGAAATAAGAGCGTTCATGGCAGTCCTCGGGTGTGAATCAAACAGGGCTCCAGCGCTGACCCGGACTGCGCTAGTAGCTATGGAAATAGGAGTTAACAGGAGTAAAAAGGAGTGAGCAGGAGCGTTTGCTGCGCGAGGGCCTCAGAGCAACTGGTGTTCGACCAGCTTCTTGCGCAAGGTGTTGCGGTTCAGGCCCAGCCAATCGGCAGCGCGGGACTGGTTGCCGTCGGCCTGCGCCATCACGACCTCCAACAGGGGTTTTTCGACCAGGCGCAGCACCATGTCATAGACCCCGACCGGGGTCTCGCCGCCCAGGTCATTGAAATACGCCTGCAGGCTGTCGCGCACGCAGTCCTCGATGTGGTGGCTCATGGAGCAAAAACCTTTGTGTTTATTCTGAAAGTGAGAGGGCTTTGGCGTCCGGATCGGCGATGGCTGCCTCGGTGGCAGCGGGCAAGCGCTCCATGCGCGTGCCCAGCTCCGCCAGAAAGTCGGCCACGGCCTGCCACTGGGTCTGGCTGTCGTCAATAGTGTTAATGCGCTGACGGAAGGCCTCGCCGCCCGGCAAGTCCCGCAGGTACCAGGCGATGTGCTTGCGTGCGCTGCGCACGCCCGTGCCCTCACCGTACAGGCGGTAGTGGTCGTGCAGGTGCTCCAGCAAGAGCGCGCGCACCTCGTCCACCCGGGGCGGGGGCAGGTGCTCGCCCGTGGCCAGGAAATGGCCAATCTCGCGGAAGATCCACGGCCGGCCCTGGGCAGCGCGGCCCACCATGATCGCGTCGGCGCCAGTGGCAGCCAGCACCTCACGGGCTTTTTCGGGGCTGGTGATGTCGCCATTGGCCACCACCGGCACACGCACCGCCGCCTTGACGGCGGCAATCGTGTCGTACTCGGCCTGGCCCCGGTAGCCCTGCTCGCGCGTGCGGCCGTGCACCGTCAGCATCTGGATGCCCACGGCCTCGAACTGGCGCGCCAGCGAGACCGCATTCTTGTGCTGCTGGCACCAGCCGGTGCGCATCTTGAGCGTGACCGGCACGCCGCGCGGTGCGCAGGCTGCCACCACCGCTTCGGCGATCTCCACCGCCAGGGCTTCGTTTTGCATCAGCGCGGAACCCGCCCATTTGTTGCAGACCTTCTTGGCCGGGCAGCCCATGTTGATGTCGATGATCTGCGCGCCGCGGTCCACGTTGTAGGCGGCGGCCTCGGCCATCATCGGCGCATCGGTGCCAGCGATCTGCACAGCGATCGGGCCCGGCTCGCCCTCGTGGTTGGCGCGGCGCGAGGTCTTGAGGCTGTTCCACAAGTCCTTGCGCGAGGTCACCATCTCGCTGACCGCATAGCCCGCCCCCAGCGCCTTGCACAGCTGGCGAAAAGGCCGATCCGTCACGCCCGCCATGGGCGCGACGAACAGCCGGTTCGCCAGGGTGTAGGGGCCAAGTTGCATCGAAAAATCCGGAAAGCGCCGAAAAAAGAGGCGCGATTGTACCTGCACAAAATTTGGGCAATCCCAAGCCAAAGGGAGAAACGGTGGGTTCAGTGCGCTTGCCAGGGGTTGACAACGGTCAGCCCCTCGATGCCCGTGAAATCCTTGGCATTGCGGGTCAGCACGCACAGGCCTGACGCCAGGGCAATCGCGGCAATCTGGCCGTCCTCCGTGGAGATGGGCAAACCTTGGCGTTGGCGCTGGGCCACGAGCAGGGCGTAATGCTTGGCTGCCGGTGCATCAAAGGGAAGACACCGTCCGGCCATGTCTTCTTCAAACAGCTGTTCCGCAGTGCGTGCCAAGGCATCGCGGCGTTTGCCCTCCGGCAAAAGGGCAATGCCAGTCAGGATTTCGGCCTGCGTGACTGCGCTGGTCCAGATCGGATGAGAGACATGCCGTTCAAACCAAGCCACCACTTGACCTTCAGGCATGGGGCGCATCAGCTCCGACAGCACATTGGTATCGAGCAGATAGCCCTGATGCAGGCTCATTGCGCATGCCAATCGGGTGGAGTGCGTGCCGGCTGGCGCGCAGGAATGGGCAGATCAGAAGCATCCAGACCCTGAAAACGGCGACGGACCCGCTCGGCAAAACTGAGCGGCTCGCCCCCCTCCGCAGCCAAGGTCTGCTGCAGGATGTGCCGAACCTCTTGCTCCATGGACCAGCCATGGCGCGCGGCACGCAGGCGCAGACCGGCCTTGATCCCTTCGTCCAGATTGCGTACGGTGATGCTGCCCATGACCGCCTCCTTAATTGATTGCAATGCCAGCATTGTATGCAGCGCTGGCATTGACCTCACACGCCGCCAGGGAACAGGGCCAAGCGAGCCTTCGCCCTACACTCGCCCCCCTATGGAATCCTGGATGCACGCCCTGCTGGCCTGGCTCGCCCTGCCCGAATTTGGGTTGAGCACGGTGTTCTTGATCGCACTGGTCTCGGCCACGCTGCTGCCCATGGGCTCGGAGCCGGCGGTGTTTGGCCTGGTCAAGCTCAACCCCGACCTGTTCTGGCCCGCGATTGCCGTGGCCACGCTGGGCAACACGGTGGGCGGCGCCATCAGCTGGTGGATGGGCCTGGGCGCGCACAAGGCGGTGGACCAAGCCCGGGGCCAGCGCACCGAGCTGCGCGCGCTGGCCTGGCTGGAGCGCTTTGGCCCCAAGGCCTGTCTGCTGAGCTGGCTGCCCGGCGTGGGCGACCCGCTGTGCGCGGTGGCCGGCTGGCTCAAGCTGCCGTTCTGGCCCTGCCTGGGGTACATGGCCGTGGGCAAGTTCTTGCGCTATTTGGTGATGACTGCTGGGCTGCTGTACCTCTGGCCGCAGTAAGGACAGCGGAATTCGCTCTTAAATCAATAGCTAGTACCGCTGGATTCTATTTGCCTAGAGCCACTTTTGATCCTCAAAACCCAGCGGCGGGCTTCACGCACTCAACGCCAATCCGCCGGCAATACCTGCGCCCAGTCCACGGGCGACGTGGTGTCCAGGACCAGGGCCCGGGCCTGCTCTTCAGGCGTCAGGGGCTCGCGCTTGGCTAACTGGGATTCCAGCACCGCCAGGCTAGCGTCGGACGGGTCGGTACCCTCGGCGGCGCGGCGGGTGATGCGCTCGCGCAGCACAGCCTCGGGGGCGTCGAAGGCCAGCAGGCGCAGCGGCATACCCAGGGATTGGGCCAGCGCCTCAAAGCGGGCACGCTGCGCACGCTGCAGGCAGGTGGCATCGACCAGGACGGCAAAACCCGCCTGCAGCACGGTGCGGGCCAGTTCTTCCAGACGGGCGTAGGTTTTTTGCGTGGCCTCGGGGCTGTAGATGCCGCCCTGCACCGGGGTGGGCGCTGCACTGCGGGCCAGCGGGTCCAGGCCGAACAGGCGCTTGCGTTCCACATCGGCCTTGAGGCGCACGATGCCCTGGGCCTCGATCAGGCCCTGGGTCTGGCTGCTTTTGCCCGATCCCGACACGCCCGTGGCCAGCCACAGCACCGGCGGGCGGGGTTGCAGCAGGCCCATCGCGTAGTCCAGGTAGCGCGCCAGGTCGGCGCGCAGCGGGGCCTGGGCTTCGGGCGGCAGCTGCATGCAGACCAGCGCCGCGACCTTGGCGCGCACCGTCGCGCGGTAGGCCAGGGCGTAGGGCAGCAGGGCCAGGCCGTCATAGTCACCGGTATGGGCGAGGTAAGCGTCCAGGAAACGCGCGGCCAGCAGGCCTTGGCCGCGCACCTGCAGGTCCATGACCAGGAAGGCCATGTCATAGACCGTATCGGTCCAGCGGAAGGCGGCGTTGAACTCGATGGCATCGAACAGACGCGGCTGCCCGTCGAGCAGCACCAGGTTGCCCAGGTGCAGGTCGCCATGGCCCTCGCGGACCCAGCCTTGGGCGCGGCGCTGGTCCATCAGGCCCGCCAGGCGCTCGCCCTGGACTTCGCTCCACTGGCGCAGCGCCTCGCATTGCGCTGCCTGGGCCGTGCCCTGCACAAAGGGCGCCAGCGTGGCGAAGTTGTCGGTGACGGCTGCGCGCATCGCGGCCGCCGTGCCCCAGGACTCCCCGGCATGGGCCTGGATGACCGGTTCGGCTTGCGCGTGCAACGCGGCCACCTGCTGGGCCAGGGTGTCGATGTGCGCGGGCGTCAGGCCGCCCTGGGCAGCACGCGTGGCCAGCAAGTCGTCGGGAGCAAAACGGCGCAGCAGCACGGCCCAATCCCGCACGTCGGGCTCGGCCTCGGCGGGCAGTTCCTCGGCCAGCACCAGGCGGGGCGCCTCGGGCGTGCCCAGCACCGCCACCAGGCCCAGGTACAGCTCGGGCGTGGTGCGGCGGTTCAGGCGCAGCTCGGCCTCGCAGGCCTCGCGGCGCTGCGCCAGCGTGGAGAAGTCCAGAAAGCCCATGTTCAGCGGCTTCTTGAGCTTGAGCACCCGCTCACCCGCCAGCAGCACCCAGGAGATGTGGGTTTCCACCCGTTCGGCCGGGCCGGTGACGGCGCCCACGCCGGGCAGATTCCAGGCCGCCGGCTGGGCTTGCAATGCGTCCACCAGGGCCTGCGCCTGGACGATGTCGGGGGGTAAATCAAGGGCCACGGGCCTCTCCTTGCTATGAAATAAAGAGCTAGTACCGCTCGATTCTATTGGGCTGGATGCCAAAAATGCTGGAGACCTTGGTGCACCCCTGGGTCAAGAGGGTGTCCGCACGGTCCGGCCCCGCATCCAGAGGCTTTCCAGCGTATAGACCAGCAGGGCCGCCCAGATGAAGCCGAAGCCCACCAAGCGCGCGGGGGCCAAGGGCTCGCCGAACAGCCAGACGCCCAAGGCCAGCAGCAAGCTGGGCGCGATGTACTGCAACAGGCCCAGGGTGGCCAAGGGAAGACGGCGGGCACCGGCGGTGAACAGCAGCAGCGGAATCGCGGTGATCGGACCCGCCAGCACCAGCCAGCCCCACAATGGTGCATTGGCGGTCGCCACCGCACCCTGGCCGTGCCAGGCCCACCAGGCCAGCGCCAGCAGGGCCAGCGGCGCCAGCCAGAGGGTTTCCAGCGCCAAACCCTCCAGCGCGCCGAGCACGGCGGTCTTGCGGATCAGCCCGTAGATGCCAAAAGTGGCCGCCAGGCTGAGTCCGATCCAGGGGGGTTGACCGCTCCACACCGCCATCCAGAGCACACCCACCGTCGCAATGGCCACGGCCAACCACTGCACCGGGCGGGGGCGCTCGCGCAGCACCAGGGTGCCCATGGCCACGTTCACCAGCGGCAGGATGAAATAGCCCAGGCTGGCTTCCACCACCTGCGCGTTCAGCACCGACCAGACATACAGCAGCCAGTTGCTAGACAGCAACAGCGCCGACAGTGCAAACGCCGCCAGCACCCGGGGCTGGGCCCGCAGGCCGCGCAGCCAGTCCCAATCCCCGCGCCAAGCCAACAGCCCCAGCACAAACACCAGCGACCACACCGTGCGATGGGCGATCACCTCCAGCGCCGGCACGGTCGCCAGCTCGCGAAAATACAGCGGGAACAGCCCCCAGATCACATAGGCCAAGGTGGCATAAAGAATGCCGGGGTTCATGGGGCGGCCTTCATGGAGACGATGCGCCCGCCAAGGAGAAGGGCGGGCAGCTCAGACACCAGCCGTCAGACGTTAAACAAGAAGTTCATGACATCGCCGTCCTTGACGATGTATTCCTTGCCTTCGGCGCGCATCTTGCCGGCGTCCTTGGCGCCCTGCTCGCCCTTGAGGGCGATGTAGTCGTCGAAGGCAATGGTTTGCGCGCGGATGAAGCCGCGCTCAAAGTCGCCGTGGATCACGCCGGCGGCCTGGGGGGCGGTGGCGCCAATCGGCACCGTCCAGGCGCGCACTTCCTTGACGCCAGCGGTGAAGTAAGTTTGCAGGCCCAACAGCTTGAAGCCAGCACGGATCAGGCGGTTCAGGCCGGGTTCGTCCTGGCCCATT
>CAYZPX010000142.1:0-7173 GCA_964480105.1 uncultured Burkholderiaceae bacterium
AGAAGGCCAGCCCCTCGGCCTGGCCCCGGCCGTGGTAGGGGTCCTGGCCCAGGATCACTACGCGCACGTCGTCCGGCGCGGTCAGCTCCAGCGCGCGCAGCGGTCGGGGCGGGAAGATGACCGCACCGGCTGCCAGCCGCTGGCGCAGAAACCCCAGCAGTCCCTGGCCATGGGCGCTGGCAAAGAACGCATGGACCAAAGGCTGCCAGCCCGGGGCGACGGGCCAGTCGGCGGGGTTGGCAGATTGCAGTTGGGTGAGCGCGTCGGTCATGGCAAGAAAGTGGAAAAAGCCCGTCAAGGCCGTGAGCATGCCTCAATCCCGTGGGCCTGCGCCCATCCCTGAGCGGGCCCCAGGGTCTCTTTTTGATAGCTAGAACCGCTGGTATTCATTGGTCTAGCGCCCGATTTTGCTAGAAATTACGCCGGCTTGTGCGCCGCCACGTCGGCAAAGGCGGCGTGGGTGCTCAGGAACACCTGGCCCTGCATGCGCCGGCCAAAGTCCGTGCCCTGCAGCCGGTCCATCACCGGGCCCTTGACCTCGGACAGCAGCAGGCGGATGCCGCGCTGGCCCAGGCTGCGCTCCAGCTCACCCAGCACGCCCAAAGCGGTGGCGTCGATCTGGTTGACGGCAGAACACACCAGCAACACATGGCGCACGGCGGGGTCGGCGTGGACCAGGGCCTCGATGCGGTCCTGCAGCACGCTGGCGTTGGCAAAGTACAGGCTCTCGTCCACGCGCACGGCGATCAGGCCAGGCTCGGTGACGACCTGGTGCCGGTCCACATTGCGGAAATGCTCGGTGCCGGGCACCCGCCCCACCACCGCCATGTGCGGGTGGCTGCTGCGCCAGACCAGCGTGCCCAGCGACAACGCCACGCCCAGCAGGATGCCCGCCTCCACGCCCAGCGCCATCACGCCCAAAGCGGTGGCGATCAGCGACAGCGCATCGGCCTTGTCGTAATGCCAGGCCTCGCGCAGAGTGTCCAAGTCGATCAGACCGGTCACGGCAATGATGATGGTGGCCGCCAGCACTGCCTGGGGCAGCGCGTGGAACCAGCCGGTGAAGAACGCGACCACCAGCGCCATCAGCGCAGCAGAAATCACCCCGGCCAGCGGTGTGTTCGCCCCGGCGGCAAAGTTGACCACCGACCGGGCAAAGCCGCCGGTGACCGGAAACCCGCCCGAGAACGCGCTAGCCAGGTTGGCCGCGCCCAGGCCCAACAGCTCGCGGTTGGGCTGGATGCGCTGCTGCCGCTTGAGCGCCAGCGACTGCGCGACCGACACGCTCTCGACAAAGCCCACCAGCGAAATCAGCAGCGCCGGCAGCCACAGCGCCTGGAGCGCGGACCACTCGAACGCCGGCAGGCCCAGGCTGGGCAGGCCTTGCGGCACCGCGCCCACCACCGGGACGCCATGGGAGCGGTCCAATCCCCAACCAGCGACCACGGCGGTGGAGACGACCACGGCCAGCATCGGCGCCAGCTTGGCCGCCATGTCGGCCGCCTTGGCGGACAGCCCCACGCCCACCAGCAGCTTGGCCAAGTATTTCCGCGCAAACCACAGGAATAGGAGGCTGCCACCGCCCAGCGCCAGCACCGTGGGGTTGGTACCCGGCAGCGCCTGCGCCAGGGCCAGCAGGGTGTGGAACACGTTCTCGCCCTGGGCCTTGACGCCCAGCAGGTGCTTGAGCTGGCCGACCGCGATCAGCACCGCCGAGCCGGTGATGAAGCCGCTGATCACCGGATGGCTCAAGAAATGCGCCAAAAAGCCAAAGCGCAGCAGGCCAAACACCAGCAACATCGCGCCGGACAGCAGCGACAGCAGCACCGCCAGTTGCACATAGTCCGCCGAGCCGGGCGCCGCCAGCGGCTGCAGGGCGCTGGCCGTCATCAGCGAGACGACCGCCACCGGACCCACGGCCAGCGTCATGCTGGAGCCCAGCAGCGCATAGGCCACGATGGGCAGCAGGCTGGCGTACAGGCCCACTTCGGCCGGAAGGCCCGCGAGCAGGGCATAGGCCAGGCTTTGGGGGATCAGCATCACCGTGACGATCAGCCCTGCCACTGCATCCCCGGCCAGCCAGGAGGCCCGGTAGTTGCGCAGCCAGTCGGGAATGGGGTTCATCGCAGGCCTTCCGTGCCGTGGTGGCTCAGGGTGGGGGCAAAAACAGAAGCAAGAACAGCGTCAGCAGCGTCAGGCCGCGCGGCGGGATTCCAGCCACTCAAAAATCGCCATGCCAGCTACCATGGCCACGACAAACACGATGGCCTTGGGCTGGCCTGCGCCCGCCGACACCAGGGCCGGGCCAGGGCAAAAACCCGCCACGCCCCAGCCGGCGCCAAACATCAGGCTACCGACCACCAGGCGCTTGTCGATGTGGCGCGCGGTAGGCAGCTGCATCGCGCCACCCAGGAAGGCCGTGGTGCGCTTACGTGCCACAAAAAAGGCACCCATGCCGACCAAGATTGCGCCGCCCATCACAAAGGCGAGCGAGGGGTCCCAGGCGCCGGCCAGGTCCAGAAAGCCCTTGACCTTGGCCGGGTCGGTCATGCCGGCCAGGATGAGGCCGATGCCAAACACGAGACCCACGATGAATTCCATCAAACGGTGTGCCATGGAGTACTCCTACTCTTGAAAACGGACCGATCACGCGAAGGCGTGGCGCAGCAAAAAGACAGTGATGAACCCGGCCGCCATGAAGGACAGCGTGGCCACCAGCGAGCGGGGCGACATGCGCGACAGGCCGCACACGCCGTGGCCGCTGGTGCAGCCCGAGCCGTAGCGGGTGCCCACGCCCACCAGCAGGCCAGCGACGATCACCATGGCCCAGCTGGCATCGATGGTGGCTTGCATCGGGCCGATGAACGCCACATACAGGCTGGGCGCCACCAGCATCCCCAGCAGGAAAGACAGGCGCCAGACGATGTCGCGGGTCTTGGGCCGCAGCAGACCGCCCACGATGCCGCTGATGCCCAGCACCCGCCCATTGAACAAAATGAACAGCGCCGAAGCCAGTCCCAGCACGATGCCGCCGGCCAGCGACATCCAGGGGGTGAAGTTATTCCAGTCGATCATCATGCTTCGCACTCCTTCGTTGCACAAAATTGTTCAAACAGCACCGCCATCACGGCCAGCGCGGCTGCACTGTCGATGCGGTAGTAGATGTGTTTGCCCTCGCGCCGGGTGCTGACCACCCCCTCTTCGCGCAGCACACCCAGCTGCTGCGACAAGGTGGGTTGCACCACGCCGACCAGGGTTTCCAACTCGCCCACCCGTTTTTCGCCCTGGCTGAGCTGGCACAGCAGCAGCAGCCGGTCGGGGTTGGAGAGCACCTTCATCAAGCGGCAGGCGCGGTCGGCGGCGCTGCGCATTTGGTCGAAATCGACCGGAAGTTCTTGAACGGCATCCATCAAAAGCCTCACTTTCATCGATGCTGGCAATTGTATATTAATTGATATATTATTCAAACATACTTTGTTTTATCACCAACTGTTGATGGAGTCTGCCATGCCAACCCAAGTGAAAGCCTTCTTTGATCCAGCCACCTGGACGGTGTCCTACGTGGTGTTCGATGCGCCCGGCGGCCACTGCGCGCTGGTGGACTCGGTGCTGGACTACGACCCCAAATCCGGCCGCACCCGCACCACTTCCGCCGACCAGCTGATCGCCTTTGTGCGCGAACAGCACCTGACGGTGGACTGGATCCTGGAAACCCACGCCCATGCCGACCACCTCTCGGCTGCGCCCTACCTGCGCAAGGCCCTGGGTGGGCGCATTGCGATTGGCGGCAAGATCACCCAGGTGCAGAACGTGTTCAAGGACATCTTTCACCTGGAGCCCGAGTTCGCGACCGACGGCCGCCAGTTCGACCACCTCTTCCAGGACGGCGAGACCTTCGCCATCGGCCAGCTCCAGGCGCAGGCCCTGTCGGTACCCGGCCACACCCCCGCCTGCATGGCCTACCAGGTGGGCGATGCGGTGTTCGTGGGCGACACACTCTTCATGCCCGACGTGGGCACCGCCCGCTGCGACTTCCCTGGCGGCAATGCGCACACGCTGTACCAGTCGATTCGCAAGCTCTTGAGCCTGCCAGCCGAGACCCGGCTGTTCATGTGCCACGACTACCCGCCCGCCGGCCGCGAGGTGCAATGGGAATGCACGGTGGCCGACCAGCGTGCACGCAACATCCATGTGCACGACGGCGTGAGCGAGGACGACTTTGTCGCCATGCGCACGAAGCGCGATGCGACGCTGGAGATGCCGGTACTGATCCTGCCCTCGGTACAGGTCAACATCCGGGCGGGCGAACTGCCGCCGCCGGAAGCCAATGGCGTCAGCTACCTCAAAATCCCGCTGAACGCGCTGTGATGTTTCTGTGACGTTCTCCACACCGTTCCACTTCAAGGAGTTCCCATGAGCAATGGCCCGATCACCGTGACGCTGCAGCAACAGCGCGACTACCAGTTCCAAATCGACTTTGGCGCCCCCGTGCCTGCCCTGCTGGGCGACGAGCCGCCCCCGCTGGGCCAATCGGCCGGCCCCTCGCCGATGCAGCTGCTGTGCGCCGCCGTGGGCAACTGCCTGAGCGACTCGCTGCTGTTCGCGCTGCGCAAGTTCAAGCAAAACCCCGATCCGCTGCGCTGCACCGTCACGGCGGACGTGGGCCGCAATGCCGACAACCGCCTGCGCGTGCTGGGCATGCAGGCCACGCTGCAACTGGGCGTGCCCAGCACCCAGCTGGAGCACCTGGACCGGGTGCTGGCGAGCTTCGAGGCCTATTGCACCGTCACGCAAAGCGTGGGCCAGGGCTTCCCCATCCAGGTGCAAGTGCTGGATGTGGACGGCAGCGTGCTGCACGGAGGCCCGGCGGCATGAGCCAGGCCACGAACTTCTGGGACCAGCAGTTTGCGATCGAAGGCTACAAATACGGCACTGCGCCCAATGCCTTTCTGACAGAGCAAGCCCACCGCATCGCACCGCATTCCAAAGTGCTGGTGCCCGGTGATGGCGAGGGGCGCAACGGCGTCTGGCTGGCCGAGCAAGGCCACCAGGTCACGGCGCTGGACGCGTCCGCCGTCGGTCTGCAAAAGGCCAAGGCCCTGGCCATGGACAGGGGCGTGTCAGTGCAACTGCTGCTGGCCGACCTGGCCGATTGGCAGGCCGAAGCCCTGTTCGACGCCGTGGTGCTGACCTACGTACACCTGCCGCCCGGCCTACGGCCCCATGCCCACCGCCGCCTGGCCCAAGCCCTGCGCCCAGGCGGGGTGCTGATCCTGGAAGCCTTTCACCCGCTGCAACTGGGCCACACCAGCGGTGGGCCGAAGCAGACCGACATGCTCTACACGCTGGACATGCTGCGCGAAGACTTCAGCGGCCTGGTAGAAGAAGCTTGGGCGCAAGAGTGCGAAACCACCCTGCACGAAGGCCCTGGTCACCAGGGTTTGGCTGCAGTGACCCGCTATGTCGCCACTCGCAGCGCTGCGATTGGCTGACGCATTCCCAGCGATGGACGGCTCCGCATGGTCGATTTCGAGGATTTTTGGCCTCTAGGCCAATGGATTAGAGCGGTAGTAGCTATCAAATAAAGAGCAAATCTCAGGAATCCAAATGCATCCAGAAATCCATACCGATGTCGCCATCCTGGGCGCTGGCAGTGCCGGCCTGTATGCCCTGCGTGAAGTGCGCCGTGCCGGGCGCGACTTCTGGCTGATCGACCCGGGCCCGTTGGGCACCACCTGCGCGCGCGTGGGCTGCATGCCTTCCAAGGTGGCGCTGCACGCGGGGGCTGAATGGGCCACACGCAAAGCGCTGCCCGCCATCGGGGTGCAGGGCGTGGAGGGCCTGTCCATCGACCTGGCCACCACCTGGGCGCGGTTGCGCGAGCAGCGCGACTTTTTTGCGGGCAACGCCACCGCCAAGGCCCAGGCGGGCGGCGGCGAGCGCCTGTTGCAAGGCACCGCCCGCTTTCTGGAGCCCACGCTGATCGAAGTGCAAACGCCCCAAGGCGTGCAGCGCATCCGTGCCAAGGCGGTGGTGATTGCCACCGGCTCCCGCCCGGTGCTGCCCGGCTGGCTGGCGCCGGTGCAAGACCGCACCGTGACCACCGACGCGCTGTTTGAGCTCGACACCCTGCCGCGCCGCGTCGGCATCCTGGGCCTGGGTGCGATTGGGTTGGAGATGGGGCTGGCGCTCTCCCGCCTGGGCGTGCAGGTGGTGGGCGCAGACCTGGCCGCACAAGTCGGCGGCATCAGCGACCCGGTGATTGGCGAGCGTGCCCGCACCCGCTTTGCCCGCGAAATGGGCCTGTGGCTGGGCGTGGAAACCCGCCTGGAGCGCACCGAGACCGGCGTGCGCATGCGCGCGGGCGAGCGCGAAGCCGAGGTCGATCTGCTGCTGGCCGCGCTGGGCCGGCGCCCCAACACCGACGGGCTGGGCCTGCAGGAGGCAGGCTTTCCGTTCAACGAGCGCGGCACGCCACGCTTTGACCCGGCCACCATGCAGATTGGCGACTTGCCGGTGTTCATTGCCGGCGACGCGAATGCCGACCGTCCGCTGATGCACGAGGCCGCCGACGAAGGCGCGATTGCCGGCTACAACGCTGTCCACGCCACCCCCACCCGCTTTGCGCGCAAGGTCGCGCTGGGCATTGCGTTTACCCACCCCGACATCGCCAGCGTGGGCACCCGCTTTGATGCGCTGCCGCCCGAGGGCATGGTGATTGGTACCGCCAGCGGTGACAAGAACGGCCGCGCGCGCATCCTGGGTGCCACCGACAGCCTGCTGCGCGTGTATGCCGACGCCCGCGACGGCCGCCTGCTGGGGGCCTCCATCCTGGCCGCTGGCGGCGAGCACCTGGCCCACCTGCTGGCCTGGGCCATACAGCGCGGCGAGACCGCCCAAAGCCTGCTGCAACTGCCCTTCTACCACCCGGTCATCGAGGAACTGCTGCAGACCGCGCTGCAGGACATCGTTGCCCAACAACCCGCCAGCGGGCCTTATCCCCTGGGCCTGGCTTTGGAAGTGCGTGCATGAGCGCCGCCTCCACGCCGCCCGCAGGGCCCGCAACGCACCTGCCCCACGAGCGGCTGGCGCATTTTCCGGTGGCCCTGTTTGCCACCGTCATGGGCATGGCCGGCATCACCATCGCCTGGACCAAGGCGCACCATGCGGCTG
>CAYZPX010000143.1:0-7166 GCA_964480105.1 uncultured Burkholderiaceae bacterium
GTTGGTAGCCTGCCAGCTCGTCCTGGGTCAATGCGGTCTTCTTGCCAAGCAGGTACTGGTCAAAACGGGAGTTGGGAGTGACCAGGGTTTTCTCAAACTCTGCAATCGCCTCGGTCACATGGTCAATCGTGATCTTGTCCTTGCCAAAAACCAGTTTGAATTCCCTCAGGTACTCCGGAATGGACTCCAGCACGTCCATGGCCAGGGTGTGCGAAAAAGCCATCTCCATCGGATTCGCAATCGGGCCACCGGCCTGCTCTTTCAGGTCTGAGGCACGACCGTCCCAGAACTGGGCTAGGTTCAGACTGGAATTGAGCACAGTTGGTGAATTGATAGGGCCTTGCTGCCATTTGTCACCAATCGAGGTCTTGAGGTTGTCAGTCCCGCCCATGCTCAGGTTGTGGCAAGAGTTGCACGAAATCACACCAGACTTGGACAAACGGGGATCAAAAAATAATTTCTTCCCCAGCTCAACCTTGCCAATGTCCACTGCCTTGGGTGGCGTCACTGGTGCATACAAGCTGTCAAAACTGAACCCCTGTGCGGCCACCAAGGCCCCGCATAGAGCCAAGGCCCCAGCGGCAATGATTGCTTTGACTTTGACGGTCATGGTTCAAACTCCTATGAAGGGAACGCGCTGGATGGTGCTTCAGAAACCCAGGATCTGCACACCCGGCTTGAGTAAGTGGGCGGCCACTTCTGCGGGTTTGGCAGGCGTTACCCCAGCCAGCAAGTCGCTGGGCTGACGGCCGGTGTTGGGCAGGTACAGCGCACACACTTCCACCTTGGCACCGCCCTTGATCAAGCCCTGCAGCATTTGCTGCGGCGTGACATTGCGGGGCTTGAGCACCGTGGTTTCCTTGCCAGTGACAGCGATGTCGCCAGCGGCATCGCACAGCAGCACCCGGACATTGGCCTTTTGCTCCATGGCGGCGGTGGCCAGCACCAGGCCAGCACCTTGGGCCATGGCTTGGCCGCTCTGGATGTTCACAAACAGCTCAGACGCCAGGCTGGAAAACGAAACAGCCAGCAGGCTGGCACCCAGGATCAGGGATTTCTTCATGGAAACACTCCATTCAATTCAAAAAACACACGCCCACTAGCGGTAGTGGGCGCCACACATCAACGCGCGATGGCAGCTTGGATGTCAGCCACCGTTTGCACTTCAGCCAATTGCTGCACCACGCCCTGGCGCAGTGTGATCAGCCACACGGCATCGGGCTTCGTGCGGGGCCATGCAGACAGCAGGGACTCATCGTTGACAAGGCCAATGCGATAGGACAACTTGCGCATGGCAGGCAGCGCAAAGGTGCGGGTGATGAAACCCGGCATCTTGCTCAAGTCCGCTAGGTACATCGCCCCATGCTGGGACAAATGGTCGGCGGGTAAATCCTGCAGAGCGGCTTCCATCAGATTGGCCGCCTTGCGCCCGGAAGCGAACAACAGAAGCCGGGTGTCTGCTGCCATGGCCCATGGCTGGCCATGCTGGTCTTGCAACGCAGGGGGCAGCTGCAGCAACTGTCCCACCACCGGCGCCGTCACGGCTACTGCGATGGTGCCAGCAGCCCCCTCTCCAGACACAAGGGGAGCGGTCTGGGCCTGCGCCCCCACCGACATCCACCCAGAAAATGCCACCAGGCACAAGCCTCGGCTGGCAGAGCGCCAGCGGAGAAAGGAAAGCAAGTTCATCGCAGACCATCACCAGAAGACGCACAAGACACGCCGCAGGCATGCCTTGTGACGGAAAACACTCAGAGGGACTTGGTGGAGAAGTACCAGTCGGTGTACTTGTAGCCTTCACCGGCGCGGGCTTCGGCGGCTTCGGCCGTCTTGGGCGGCGACACGATCACGTCGCAGCCAGGCGTCCAACCTTCAGGCGTGGCCACACCGGCATTGGCATCGCTGGTCTGCAGGGCTTGCAGCAAGCGTACGAACTCGTCAATGCTGCGGCCGTTGCTCATGGGGTAATACACCATGGCGCGCAGGATGCCGTTGGGGTCGATGAAGAAGGTGGCCCGCACCGCCTGAGTGTCCGCTGCACCGGGGTGGACCATGCCGTAGGCGCCTGCCACGTCCATCTTGATGTCTTCGATGATCGGGAAGGGGATCTCAACGCCAAATTTTTCTTTGATGTTGCGAATCCATGCCAGGTGCGAGAACAGGCTGTCGATGGACAGACCCAGGAGGTCGCAATTCATGGACTTGAAGGTCTCGTAGTGGCGCGCAAAACCGATGAATTCAGTCGTACACACGGGTGTGAAGTCGGCGGGGTGCGAAAACAGAATCAGCCACTTGCCCTTGTAGTCGTCCAGGCAGCGTTCACCAGCCGTGGTGCGGGCCTTGAAGTCGGGGGCACGCTCGTTCAGGCGAGGAAAGGTGTTGGTATTTTCCATGAATGTCTCCTATAAAAAACAAAGACAAAATAAACCCCCAGCAATTTCAAAATCTGAAATTGCTTAAATGCAATTCAATGCACTGTGATGGAGCGTTTTGATTCTAGGTCGATTCTTAAATAAAGATGATTGAAACTCACAATACCCTCTATAGATAAAGATTTATTTCAATTATCAAAATAACCAAGGAGCAGATATTCCCCACGCAAGCGCGGTCATTTCTGAAAATACAGTATCAAGAACCGTGCCAGCTTGTGCTGGGCATAGCTTTCTTTTGTAAATCAAAGACTTACGGCGTTATTCCTGCCAGCCTCAAAAGCCGCCCCCCTCCAGCCAACTGCCAAAATAATTTTTGTCATGTCTTTGGCAGAGAAAATGGCGGGCGTCAAGTGGCAGTCTGGCCTTGCACACGCGATGGTTGCCAGGCCAACCGGGGCCAGTGGGCGGGCAGGACCTGGGGGTCATGGGTGATCAGTACGCAGCAACGGTGCGCCAGCCAGGGGCTGCATTCCGCGATCAGGTGCTGAACCAGCGCGGGCTCCAGGCCTCGGAAGGGCTCGTCCAACAAGACCAGCGGCGGATCGCGTAGCAGCAGGGCCGCCAGTTGCAGGCGACGTGCCTGCCCGCCCGAGACGCGGCTGCCCCGGGTGCCCAGGCGGTAGTCCAAGCCGTCCCCAGTCTGTTCCAGCACTGCATCCAGCCCCACTTGACGCAGCACCGCATGCAGGCGGGCGTCGGGTATCGGCCCCAAGCCCAGGCATAGAAACGCGCGCACGCTCACGTCCAGCAGCAGGTCGGACTGGGCCAGATAAGCCACCTGGGCCATCCGGGTCGCATCGTCCAGGGCCAGCAGGTTCTGTGTGCCACGCCAGAGGCCGCCTGCCAGCGGAGCCAGCTCTCCAGCCAGGGTGTCCATTAGGCTACTTTTGCCGCAGCCGCTGGGGCCGTGGATGACAAGGGGCAGGCCGGGTTGCAGGACCAGGTCCAACGGGGCCAAGTCCTCGGGTTGGCGCTGGCAGCGCAGACCGCGCAGTACCAGGGGCATGGGAATATCTCCCGCATCGGGCAGCACTGTGGCGGACGGAGCTGGCAGGGCCGCTGTGGCTCCTGTGTCGGTGGGCTCGGGCTCCAGCACCATTAGTCGTTCGGCGGCGGCTTCGCTTTCGCCCAGGCGCCACAAGGCGCCAGGTAAGGCGCCCAAGGCTTCGTTCAATCCCAGGCTCATCAGTGCCAGCAGCGCCAGGGTGGGTGCCTCCACTACCTGCCAACCCAGGACCACGACCAGCAGCGTGGCCAGGGCTACCAGGGCCTGCACGCCGTGTTCGCCCAAGCTGCCCACCCACTCCTGGGCACGCTGGCGTTGCAGTTGGGCGCTGTCCAGCGCGGCCAGGTGCGCGGCGCTGTCTTGGGCTTTGTCGCAGCTACGCAGCTCTGCTAGGCCGGCCAGGTGGTCCATCAAGGCCGTGCGCTGCTGTGCCCGGGCCTGCACCAGTTCCTGGCTGCGCGCCCGCCCCGCCCGGGCAGCTGCTGTGGCCAGGGCCAAGGTGGCCAAGCCGCTGAGGCCAATGCACAGCGCCACGGTCCAGGGCCCAGCGATGGCAGCAATCGCCACCGACACCCACAAGCTCGCACACGCCGCCACGAAGGGACCAAACACCCGCAGCGGCGCGCCGTCTAAGGTGTCCACATCGGCCATCAGCCGGGTGACGACATCGGCATCGCGGTGGGCGCCAGCGGCCTGAGCCGGCTGCGTCGCCAGCGTGCGAAACACGCGTACGCGCAAGTCGGCCAGCAGGCGCAGGATGGCCTCATGGCCCAGTACCCGCTCCGCATAGCGGCCCACGGTGCGCAGCAGGGCCAGCCCCCGGATGGCCGAAGACGGCGTGAACACATCCAGCCCCAGCAAGAGGCCCAGGCCTGCCATGCCACAAGCGGTGATGAACCAGCCCGAGAGGGCCAGCAGGGCCGCCCCTGCAACCCAAGTCAGCACCAGGCAAGCAAAGGCCAAAGTCAGCCAGGGACGACGTGGGCGGTACAGAGCCCAAAGAAAGTGGCGTGCGCTCATGGCGCCTCCAGCGTGAGCACGCGGTCGCAGCGCGCAAGCACTACGGGGTCATGGCTGGCGACGACCATGGCCACGCCGCGCTCGCGGGCACGGGCCCAAAGCGTAGGCAAGAGGGCATCGCGGGTGTCGGGGTCGAGCGCTGCGGTGGGCTCGTCCAGTAGCCACAGCCGCGCCTCTTGCAACAGGGCCCGGGCCAGACCAATGCGTTGGGCCTGGCCGCCCGAAACGCCCCGGTTCTGGTCCCCAATCGGGGTGTCGAGCCCCTGGGGAAGTTGCGGGTCAGGCAAGGCGAGTCCCGCGGCTGCCATGGCTGCGAGGAGTGCGACGTCATCGATGCCCTCCATATCGGGCGAGACTGCCAGCAGCAGGTTATTGCGCAAGGTGTCGTGGAACAGGTGTGGGCGTTGTGCCAGCCAGGACCAGTGCGGACTGCGACGCACCTGCCCAACATCGGGCGACAGCAAGCCCGCCATCAAGGCCAGTAGGGTGGACTTACCACTGCCGCTGGATCCGGACAGGCCCAGCACCTCGCCAGCGCGCAGGGTCAGATCCAGACCGCTGAACAGCGGCGCCCCACCTGCGGCATGGCGAAAACCCAGCTGCTCCAGGACCAGCACCTGTCCGGACGGGGGAGGCAAGCTCGGCACTGCGGCGGGTGGTGAAGCGTAGGCGCCCATCGCCGCATCGGGCAGCCAGGGCGCCAGGGTTTCGGCGGCAGCCTTGGCGGCGGTCAGGTCGTGGTGGGCCTGGGCCAGTTGACGCAGCGGCAAAAAGCACTCGGGTGCCAAGAGCAGGATGAACAGGCCTTCACCCAGCGTCAAGGTCGCGGCTGGCCCCCAGGTGAACATGCCCAGCAGGGCAAAGCCAATGTAGATGGCCAGTAATCCGATGGCTACCGCGCTGAAGAACTCTAGCGTGGCCGAAGACAAAAAGGCCACACGCAGCACCCGCATCGCGACTTGGCGATAAGCCTGCGCAGCCTCGGACACAGACTTTTCAGACTCGGTCAGCGCGCCCATGCGGCGCAGCCAGGGCAAGGTTTCCAGACGCTCCAGCAAATGGCCTCCCAGTTCGGCCTGGCGGGTCTGCTGGGTGGCGTGCACTGCCTGCGTGCCCAGGCCAATCAGGGCCATAAACATTGGGATGATGGGCGTGGCCAACAGCAACAACAGCCCGGCAACCCAGTCGATGGCCAGCACCACCACCACGATGGCCAGGGGTACCAGCACAGCCGTCTGGCGGGCTGGCAGATAACGGGCTAGGTAGCCGTGCAATGCATCCACCTGGTCCAGCAGGCGCTGGGCCCACCAGGCCGGGTTGCCCTGTGCCCGCAGCCACAGCGGCCCTTGTGTGGTGGCATGGTCCACCAAGTGGGATCGCACCCGTTGGCGCACTTGCAGCGACAAGGCCTGCCCTGCACCATCACGCGCCAAGTGGCCAAGGGCTCGTAACAGTACGCCCGCGACCGCCAAGGCGCCCCACGCGGGAGCTAAGGGCTGTCCCTGAACAGCAGCATCAATCCACAACGCTAACGCAGCACAAAAAGCCCACAACCCCAGCACGCCCGCCAGCGAGCCCGCTGCCGCCTGGCCCAGCCAATGCGCCTGCCCCCGGCGCAACGTGGCCAGCCAGCGAGGCGGGGGCAATACAGCGTGCGTGGTTCCCACGGTTGCTGCGGTTTGCGTGTCCTCAGTGGTAACCGGCACCCGTCCGCACCTTGCCGCGGAAGACGTAATAAGTCCAGGCGGTGTACATCAGCACGAAGGGCACGACGAACAGCACGCCCACCAAGAGGAACAGCTGGCTTTCGGGGGCCGAAGCTGCATCGTGGAAGGTGTAGTTCGGTGGCACCACATACGGCCACTTGCTGAACAGTAGGCCGCCGTAGAACAGTGCAAACAGCGCGATGGTGCCGATGAAGGGCAGGGCCTCGCGGCCACGATTCAGCCAGCGCCACAGCAAGCCCGCCAGCGCGATGGTCAACGCCGGAATCACCCACAGCCAAGAGACGTTGCCAAACCAGCGGTCGTGCACATAGCTGTCCACCAGCGGGGTCCAGACACTGACGACCACAAAAAACACCATCACCGCCAGCAACAGCTTGCGCGCCCAAGCCTGTACCCGCGCTTGCAGGGTGCCTTCGGTCTTGAGCACCAGCCAGGTGGCACCTAGCAGCGCATAACCAACCACCAGGCCCAGGCCGGTCATCACGGTAAAGGGGGTCAGCCAGTCAAACGCGCCACCCACGTAGCGCATGTTCTCGGTCTTGAAGCCCTGGATGTAGGACCCCACCACGGCCCCCTGCGCAAAAGCCGCTACGAAGGAGCCGATGCTGAAAGCCGCATTCCACCAGTAGCGGTTCTGGGCCGAAGCCTTGAAGCGGAACTCGAAGGCAATCCCTCGAAAAATCAGGCCCGCCAGCAGCAGAAACACACCGATGTAGAGCGCCGGCAAAAACACCGTATAGACCAACGGAAACGCCGCCAGCAAGCCCGCGCCGCCCAGGATGAGCCAGGTCTCGTTGCCGTCCCAGACGGGGGCGACAGAATTCATCATCACGTCGCGTTCGTCGTCGTTGGCAGCAAACGGAAACAGCATGCCTACGCCCAGGTCAAATCCGTCGGCGAGCACATACATCAACAGGCCAAAACCGATGATGCCAACCCAAAGGTAGGTGAAGTCGTACATGAAGGGCTTCCTTTCAGGCC
>CAYZPX010000144.1:0-7096 GCA_964480105.1 uncultured Burkholderiaceae bacterium
GCGCATCGTTGGGCCCCACGTCGGGGATGCGTTTGTCGGTCAGCTCGATCCGGCCAGGTTCGACAAAGACGGCGGCTTTCATCATGGCGCTCATGCGGACTCCTTGTGAAGGTGGACACAACCGGGGGCCCTGCTGGAACCCCTGAAAGGAGCATACCCCTCACGCGGGAGTCGCAGTCTGAGGAAAGTCCCGGGCTTGCGCTCGGTCAAGAAAATCGTGGTTCAGCCCGCCATGGGCTTGCGCTGCGCCGACTTGGGCCGGAAGGCCGCGCAGATGCCCGGATCAGTCTCCAGGTACGGCCCGCCAATCAGGTCGATGCCATAGGGCACGGCCGCAAAGATGCCGGGCACGAGCACCTTCCCCTCGCGGTCGCGCAGGCCTTCCAGCGTCTCGGCAATCGCCTTGGGCTGGCCGGGCAGGTTGAGGATCAGGCTCTGCCCGCGCACCACCGCTACCTGGCGCGACAGGATGGCCGTGGGCACAAACTGCAGGCTGATTTGCCGCATTTGCTCGCCAAAGCCGGGCAACACCTTGTCCGCCACAGCCAGCGTGGCTTCAGGTGTCACGTCGCGCGGTGCGGGGCCCGTGCCGCCGGTGGTCAGCACCAGGCTGCAGCCAGCATCGACCAGGCTGATCAGCGCGGCGCGGATCTGGTCCTCCTCGTCCGGGATCAGCCGGGGCACGAAGGTGAGGGGGTTGCGCAGCGCGCGGGTCAGCCAGGCCTGTAGCGCGGGCAGGCCCTGGTCTTCATAGACGCCGCTGCTGGCGCGGTCGCTGACCGAGACGATGCCGATCCGGACCGGCTCCAGGCCTGCCACGCTGTCGATGCTGGGCTCAGCCATGGTCGTCTTCGTCTTGGGCGCCGTCCTCGTTGGCAGCGTCTTCGCCCTGGATCTGGGCGCGCACCAGCTGGAACAGCTCGCGGTAGGCACGGCCCTTGCGTGGTGCCAGGCCTTGGGACTGCGCCACCTTGGCGTCGTGGGCGCCGGGGGCGTCCTTGCGGGCCTGGCGAATCAGGGCGCGCAGTTGCTGGATGTCGGTGTCGGGGTATTCGGCCAACCATTCGGGCAGGGCGTTGTCGTCGGCAATCAGGCGGTCGCGCCAGAGTTCGGACTGGTGCAGCGCCACTTTCTCGGCAGCGGAGCCCATGCGCTGCTCTTCCAAAGCGGCCTCGATGGCCGCCACGGTGGCCTCGTCGAGCTTGCGCATCAGCTTGCCGATGAACTGCATCTGCCGGCGCTTGCCTTCGAAATTGGTGATGCGCTTGGCTTCGGCAATTGCATCGGCCAGCTTTTCCGGCAGGTCCAGGCGGCGGAACAGGTCGCCGCGCAGCTCCAGCAGGGCGGTGCCCAGGCCCTGGAGCTCTTCGCTTTCGCGCTTGAGGTCGGTTTTGCTGGCATCGGTCGTGCCTTTGAGCTCGGCTTTGAGCTGCAGGTCCAGTTCGCTGCCTTCGGCAACAAACTTGCCGCGAACGAAATAGCCTTTGGTGGGTTTACGTGACATGGAGGGGGTTGAAATGGGGCCGGCGCAGGGTGCGCCAAGGGGGCAAGTATCATAGCCGCCGCTATGAAAAAACCCGCTTCCCGCACCCCACGTTCTTCCGCCAAACCCGAGGCCGCTTCTGCTGCCGCCACCGCCCAAGACGGTTTCAGCTACAGCCGCGCCTTTTTTGAATCGCTGGTGGACAGCGCCTTGCAGCACGCCAAAAAAATCGGTGCCACCGATGCCGGGGCCGAGGCCTCCGAGGGCTGCGGCCTGTCGGTCAGCGTGCGCAAGGGCGCCCTGGAGAACGTGGAGCGCAACCGCGACAAATCGCTGGGCGTGACCGTGTACGTGGGCCAGCGCCGGGGCAATGCCAGTACGTCGGACTTTTCCGAGGCCGCCGTACGCCAGACCGTGCAGGCGGCCTACGACATCGCCCGCTTCACCGCCGAAGACCCGGTGGCCGGCCTGCCCGATGCCGACGACATCGCCCCGCCCGGCAGCCACCGCGACCTGGACCTGTTCCACTCCTGGGCCATCGACAGCGAAGGCGCCGCCGCGCTGGCGCTGGAGTGCGAAGCGGCCGCCCTGGGGGTGAGCAAGCGCATCACCAACAGCGAAGGCGCGGGCGTGTCGGCCCAGCAAAGCCACTTTTTCACGGCGCACACCCGGGGCTTTCGCGGCGGCTATGCCACCTCGCGCCACAGCCTCTCGGTCGCGCCGATCGCCTCGCTGCCTGGCCGCCATGGCGAGATGCAGCGCGATGCCTGGTACAGCTCCATGCGCAGCGCGCAGGAGCTGGCCTCGCCCCAGGCCGTGGGCCGCTACGCCGCCGAGCGCGCTTTAAGCCGCCTGGGCAGCCGCAAGATCCCGACCACCGAATGCCCCGTGCTGTTCGAGGCCCCGCTGGCCGCCGGCCTGTTGGGCGCCTTCGTGCAGGCCGTCAGCGGCGGCGCGCTGTACCGCAAGAGCAGCTTCTTGCTCGACTCGCTGGGCAAGCGCGTCTTCTCCAAGCACATCGACATTGCCGAGGACCCGTTTGTGCTGCGCGGCAAGGGCAGCTCGCCGTTTGACGAGGAGGGCGTGCGCGTGTCCGCCCGCCAGGTGGTCGATGCCGGCAAGGTGCAGGGCTATTTCCTGTCCAGCTATTCGGCCCGCAAGCTGGGCATGAAGACCACCGGCAACGCTGGCGGCTCGCACAACCTGAGCCTCACCTCGCGCCTGACCCGCGCCAGCGACGACCTGCCCGCCATGCTGCAAAAGCTGGGCACCGGCCTGTTCGTGATCGAGCTGATGGGCCAGGGCGTGAACTACGTGACGGGCGACTATTCCCGTGGCGCCAGCGGCTTCTGGGTAGAAAACGGCCAGATCGCTTTCCCGGTGCATGAAATCACCATCGCCGGCAACATGAAGGACATGTTCCAGGGCATCGAGGCCGTGGGCGCCGATGTCTATCCCTACGGCGCCAAGACTGTGGGTTCGGTGCTGATCAACCGGATGAAGGTGGCGGGGAGCTGAGTCCAGGGGGCTGAGACCATTGGATGGTCTTTTGGGGCTCCAGGCCAATGAATACCAGCGGAAGGTGCTCTCTTTTTGGGAGCGCCTTCCACTTTGAAAGGCCATCGCTGCCTGGTTTCAGCCTTGCGAGACCGCTGTCGCAACCACTTTTGCAATCGCCTCGCCCACCTCGGTGGTGTTGGCGCTGCCACCCAGGTCGGGCGTGCGCGGGCCGGTCTTGAGGGTGTCCTCGATGGCGGTGACGATGGCTTCGTGGGCCTGGCGCCACGCACCCTGGCCGTCGCCCAGGAAGTCCAGCATCAAGGCGCCGGACCAGACCATGGCGATGGGGTTGGCGATGTTTTGGCCGTAGATGTCGGGCGCGGAGCCATGGACGGGCTCGAACAGGCTGGGGAAGCTGCGCTCGGGGTTCAGGTTGGCGGAAGGAGCGAGGCCAATCGTGCCCGTGGTCGCCGGACCCAGGTCGGAGAGGATGTCGCCAAACAGGTTGGTGGCGGCCACCACGTCAAAGCGCCCCGGTTGCAGCACGAAGCGGGCGGTGAGGATGTCGATGTGCTGCTTGTCCAGTGCCACCTCGGGGTAGGCCTGGGCGACCTCGTCGGCGCGCTGGTCCCACCAGGGCATGCTGATGGCGATGCCGTTGCTTTTGGTGGCCAGGGTGACGTGCTTGCGCGGGCGGCTTTGGGCCAGGTCAAACGCGAATTTCAGCAGGCGGTTGGCGCCGTGGCGTGAATAGACCGATTCCTGGATGACGATTTCGCGGTCGGTGCCGGCGTACATCACGCCGCCCAGCGCGGTGTATTCGCCCTCGGTGTTCTCGCGCACTACCAGGTAGTCGATGTCGCCCGGCTTGCGGCCAGCCAGGGGGCAGGGCACGCCCTCGAACAGGCGCACCGGACGCAGGTTGATGTACTGGTCGAACTCGCGGCGGAACTTCAGCAGCGAGCCCCACAGCGAGATGTGGTCGGGCACCGTCGCGGGCCAGCCCACGGCGCCGAACAGGATGGCGTCCATGCCGGACAGCTGGTCCTTCCAGTCGTCAGGCATCATTTTTCCGTGCTGCAGGTAGTAGTCGCAGTGCGCCCAGTCGAAGGTGTGAAACTCCAGCGGCAGGCCAAAGCGCGCGGCGGCGGCCTGCACGGCGCGCAGGCCCTCGGGCATGACTTCGCGGCCAATGCCATCACCGGCGATGACGGCGATCTTTTTCGGGGTGGACATGGCTTGTTCTCCTTGGGTGAATGCTTGAATCCCTCTCCAGGCCAATGGATACCAGCGGTACCAGCTCTTCTTTTAGGAGCTTCTTGCCCGCTGGCCTGGGCGCCTTGGAGGGCTGGCCGGGTGTTTAGCCGGCCAGCGCGGCCTTCACGGCGGCGGAGACCTGGCCCATGTCGGCCTTGCCGGCCAGGCGGGTCTTGACCACGCCCATCACCTTGCCCATGTCGCCCGCGCCCTTGGCGCCCACCTCGGCCACGATGGCTTGCACGGCGGCGCTGACTTCTTCTGCCGACATGCGCTCGGGCAGGTAGGCCTGCAGCACGGCCATCTCCATCTTTTCCTTGTCGGCCAGGTCCTGGCGGGCGGCCTGCTCGAAGGCGGCGATGCTGTCCTTGCGCTGCTTGATCAGCTTGTCCACGATGGCGACGATGGCCACATCGTCCAGCGTGATGCGCTCGTCCACTTCCTTCTGCTTCATCGCCGCCTGCAGCAGGCGGATGGTGCCCAGGCGCTCGCTGTCTTTGGCGCGCATGGCGGTTTTCATGTCTTCGGTGATCTGGTCTTTCAGGGCCATGGGATGCTTCGAAAAATGCGGTTGCGCGACGGGGTCGCGGGGGCGTGCATCTTACCCGCGCCCGCCGCGCCCCCCGGGGGGGCGCCTGGCTCAGATCGCCGTCAGCCAGCCCTGGTGCTGGGGCAGTTCGCCGCGCACGCAGGCGGCGTAGGCCTGCTGCAGTTGGCGGGTCAGCGGCCCGGGCGTGCCCTGGCCCACGCGGCGGCGGTCCACCTCCACCACCGGGGTGATTTCGGCGGCGGTGCCGGTCAGGAAGACCTCGTCAGCGCAGTACAGCTCGTCGCGGGTGAGGGGCTTGGCCTGCACCTCCAGGCCCTGCGCCCGCGCCAGGGTGTGGACCGTGCGCCGGGTGATGCCGTCCAGCGCCGAGGTGGTCTGGGGTTCATACAACTGGCCGTCGCGCACCACGAAGACGTTCTCGCTCGAGCCTTCGGCCACGAAGCCCTGCGTGTCCAGCAGGATGGCCTCGTCGTACTGGTCGCGCCGCGCCTCGCGCACCGCCAGGATGGCGTTGGCATAGGCCGAGATGGCCTTGGCCCGGCACATCTGCACGTTCACGTGGTGCCGGGCGAACGAGGACACGCGCACCCGGATGCCCGCGCTGGCCGCTTGTTCGCCCAGGTAACTGCCCCAGGGCCAGGCGGCAATCGCCACATGGGTCTGGGTGCCCAGCGGGTCGACGCCCATTTTTTCTGCGCCCAGGAACACCAGGGGGCGGATGTAGCCTTCGGTCAGACCGTTGCGGCGGAACACCTCGCGGCAGGCCTGGGCCAGCACCTCGCGCGGCCAGGGCAGGTCGATGCCCAGGATGTGGCAGGAGTCTTCGAGCCGGCGCAGGTGCTCGTCCAGCCGGAAGATGGCACCGCCCGTGGCGGTGGGGTAGGCGCGCAGGCCTTCGAAACAGCCGTAGCCGTAATGCAGGGTGTGGGTCAGCACGTGGACCTGGGCCTCGCGCCAGGGGCGCCATTGGCCGTCGAGCCAGATCCAGCCGTCGCGGTTGTCCATGGACATGGGAATTCCTTGTGTCGGGGGAAAGAGGGGGCGAAAGACGAAACGGACGTCCCGGTCGGACGTGGGCGGGAAACGCGGGGCGTGGCGGCGGTGTGCCAGGCCCGCGCGGTTTCAGGAGGCGGTGGCAGGATCTTCCCCGCGCCGCCTCGGGCGTTCAAACGAAACGCGGCGGCTTGGGGTGAAGGAAATTCAAGTGACGGACGGCCCCGCCCCGGTACCGCCCTGGTAGCGTCCTGGCGCCTGGCTCAGGCCGGGCTGGCCGGCTGCCGCACGCTGGCGATCAGCCAGCGCACAAAGGCCAGGGCCCAGGGCTTGTCCTGCAGGGCGCGCGGCGCCACCAGGTAAAAGCCCCGGTCGGGGCAGGCCAGCGGCACGGGCTGCACCAGCGAACCCTCGGCCAGGTAGGACGCGGCCAGGGTGGAGGTGATCAAGGCCACGCCCTGTCCGGCCACGGCGGCTTCGAGCATCAGCAGGGCGTCGTCGTAGCGCGGGCCGTCGGGCTCCGGGGCTGGCAGCCCGGCGGCGGCACACCAGGGCGCCCAGGACAGCAGGGGGTGGCGCAGCAGCCGCGCGCCGCGCAGGGCCTGTGGGTCCGGCAGGCCGGCCAGGCGGGCCGCGTAGCGCGGGGCGCAGACGGGAATCAGGGTTTCGTCGAAAAGCTTCCAGGCGTCCAGGCCCGGCCATTCCTCGTCGCCGTACTTCAGGCCCAGGTCGGCCTCGCCGGCCCACAGCGGGGCCAGGCCGGTGGCGGTGGCGAACTCGAAGTCGATGTCCGGGTGCTGTTCCTGGTACTGGGTGATGCGGCCCATCAACCATTTGCTGCCAATGGCGGGCGCGACCGATAGGCGCAGCCGCCGCGTGGGGCCGGCCTGCAGGGCTTCGGTGATGCCGTGGATGCGCAGCAGGGCGTCGTGGATGGTGGCGTAGTAGCGCTGGCCGTCCGGCGTGAGCGCGATCTGGCGGTGGCGCCGCTCGAACAGGGGCTTGCCCAGGTGCGCCTCCAGCAGCTGGATGCGGTGGCTGACGGCCGAGGGCGTCAGGTGCAGGGCCTGCGCGGCCTGCTGGAAGCTGCCCAGCCGGGCCGCCACCTCGAAGGCGACCAGGGCGTGCAGCGGGGGGAGGGAGAGTTGCATCCGTTCTTCAGCCCACGGCAGGCGGTGCGGTGGGGCCGCCCCTCAAAGACAAAAAACCCGCGCTTGGCGTCCCTAGCGCGGGTTTTCGTGGCACGGGGCCGGTGTCTCTTAGTACAGCTTCTTGGGCAGCTGCATGCTGCGCACGCGCTTGTAGTGGCGCTT
>CAYZPX010000145.1:0-7058 GCA_964480105.1 uncultured Burkholderiaceae bacterium
CGCGAAAGCGGTCCTTCTCGAAGGTGCCGGGGTTGGCCTCCAGCGTGATTTCGCAACCCGGCTCCAGCCGCAGGCGCGCACGCACGGCCGCCAGCAACCGGTCAATAGCCTGGGGACTGAACAGGCTGGGCGTGCCCCCGCCCATGAAAATGCTGTGCACGCCCCGCCCCCAAACCAGCGGCAGGGCGGATTCCAGGTCGGCCACCAGCGCATCGATGTAGCGCTGCTCGGGCAGTTCGCCCTGGCCATCAGATGCCCGAAATTCGTGCGAGTTGAAGTCGCAGTACGGGCATTTTTTCAGGCACCAGGGCAGGTGGATGTACAGCGACAGCGGCGGCGGGCTGGGCAATTGCAGCGTGCCCAGGCGCATGGACTGCACCGGGTCGCGCAAGGGGGCCACGGCCTCGGACGCCGGCACCACGGGGGGCAAAGCGGTGGATGCCATGGCTTAAAACCAGCGCTCGCGCATCAGCGCCAGCATGGCGCGGGCGGACTGGCCGCGGTGGCTGTGGGCGTTCTTGACCTCGGTGGGCAGCTCGGCAAAGGTCTTGCCCAACGCGGGCAAAAACATGATGGGATCAAAGCCAAAGCCCCCGTCGCCCCGGGGCGCCTCGGTGATCTCGCCCACCACGCGGCCCACGGCGATCAGCGGCTCGGGGTCTTCAGGGCTGCGCACGGCCACCAGGGTGCTGACCATGGCGGCGCGGCGGTTGGTGATGCCGCGCAGCTGCTCCAGCAGCGCGCGCACGTTGTTGGCGTCGCTTTTGTCGTAGCCAAACTGGGTGCAGTAGTGGGCGGTGTCCACGCCCGGCAGGCCGCCAAAGGCATCGACGCACAGGCCGGCGTCGTCGGCCAGCGCCGGCAGGCCCGTGTGCGCGGAGGCAAAGCGGGCCTTGGCCAGCGCGTTTTCGACAAAGGTGCGGTGGGGCTCCTCGGCCTCGCCCACGCCCAGGTCGGCCTGGCGCACCAGTTCGACCCCCAGCGGGGCCAGCATGTCCTGCAGCTCGGCGAGCTTGCCACGGTTGTTGGATGCCAAAACAAGTTTCATGGTCAAAACGGCCTCAAAGCCAATGGATACGAGCGGTACTAGCTATCAATTTTGATTATTGCGCGAGCGCCTGCTGCTGGAGCAGCATCAGCTCAGCAATGCCTTTTTCAGCCAGGGCGAGCAGGCGGTCAAGTTCGTGCCGCGAAAACGCCACGCCCTCGGCCGTGCCCTGCACTTCCACAAAGCGGCCGGCGCCGGTCATCACCACGTTCATGTCGGTGTCGCAGCCCACGTCTTCGGCGTATTCCAGGTCCAGCACCGGCTGGCCCTGCACGATGCCGACCGACACGGCGGCCACCGGCTCGCGCAGCGGGGACTGGCTGAGCTTGCCGCTGGCGATCAGGTGCTGTACGGCATCGTGCGCCGCGACCCAGGCGCCGGTGATGGCGGCACAGCGCGTGCCGCCGTCGGCCTGCAGCACGTCGCAGTCCAGCACGAGGGTGCGCTCGCCCAGCGCTTTCAGGTCGAACACGGCGCGCAGGGAGCGGCCGATCAGGCGCTGGATTTCCTGCGTGCGCCCACTTTGCTTGCCGCGCGCGGCCTCACGGTCGCTGCGGCGGTGGGTGGCGCGGGGCAGCATGCCGTATTCGGCGGTCACCCAGCCTTCGCCGGTGCCACGCTGGTGGGGCGGCACTTTCTCCTCGACGGTGGCGGTGCACAGCACCTGGGTGTGGCCCATGGAAATCAGCACGGAGCCTTCGGCGTGCATGGTGTAGTGGCGCTGGATGCGCACGGTGCGCAGCTGGTCGGCGGCGCGGTCGCCGGGGCGGGAGGGTTGGGTCATGGGAGCTCGCGTGGGGTCGGAAATCGGTGCGGCCCGTATTGTGGGCCCGCGCAGCAACCCGGGAGGAGGTGGCAGACACGGGATAATCGGTCCTCTTCTTTTTTGTCCCACGGAACACACCATGCCCCTCCACAGCATGACCGGATACGCCAGCGTGCAACAGGCCGCTCCCAGCGCCGACAGCGAGGCGCCCCGCCCCGCCCGCCGCCTGGGTTTGGAAATCCGTTCCGTCAACAGCCGCTTTCTGGACCTGGCCTTTCGCCTGCCCGACGAATTGCGCGCCACTGAACCGGCTCTGCGCGCACTGCTGACCGCCCAGCTCAAGCGGGGCAAGGTCGAAGTGCGCGCCGTGCTGGAGCAGGACAGCAGCAGCGACCTCCCCCACCCCAGCCCCCTGCTGCTGCAGCGCCTGAACGCGGTGCAGGACCAGGTGCGTGCCTGGCTGCCCGAGGCCCGTCCGCTGTCGGTGGCCGATGCGCTGCGCTGGTGCACCAGCTCGGCTGCCAGCGACGAGGACTGGAACGCGATCGTCCCGGCGCTGGCCGAACAGGCCTTGGCCGCGCTGCGCGAGGCCCGCGCCCGGGAAGGCGAGCGCCTGGGCGAGATGCTGCAAGACCGCGTGCAGCAACTGCGCGCCCTGGCCGCACAAGCCGAACCGCTGGTGCCTCAGGTGGTGGCCCAGCAGCGCCAGCGTTTCATGGAACGCTGGAAGGAAGCCTTGACGCTGGCCGACAACACCATTCCCGTCGAAGCCGCACAGGAACGTGCCCTGTCAGAAGCCACCGCCCTGGCCATCCGCATCGACATCGCCGAGGAAATCACCCGGCTGCGCTCCCACCTGGACGAGATCGAGCGCCTGCTGACAAAAGGCGGCGAGGCCGGCAAGCGCCTGGAATTCCTGATTCAGGAGCTGCACCGGGAGGCCAACACCCTGGGCTCCAAATCCGCCGCGCTGGAGCTGACCCGCGTCAGCGTGGACATGAAGGTGCTGATCGAGCAAATGCGCGAGCAAATCCAGAACATCGAATGAGCCTGCGCTGCGCGCGCTCTCCTTTTTGATCACGAGCCTTCCCCATGGATTACCCCGGAAACCTTTTTGTCGTCTCGGCCCCCAGCGGCGCCGGCAAGTCCAGCCTGGTGCGCGCCCTGTTGGCGGCTGACCCGCAGGTGCAGCTGTCGGTCTCGCACACCACCCGCGCGCCCCGCGGCCAGGAGCAGCATGGGCGCGAATATTTTTTCACCCGCCCTGAAGACTTTGACGCCATGGTGGAGCGCAAAGACTTCTTGGAATGGGCCCAGGTGCACGGCAACCGCTACGGCACGTCCAAGCAGGCCATCGAGCAGCGCATTGCCGAAGGCGGTGATGTCGTTCTGGAAATCGATTACCAAGGCGCCCTGCAGGTGCGCAAAACCTTTGCGAATGCGGTGCTGGTGTTTGTGCTGCCCCCCAGCTGGGAGGAACTGCGTGCCCGCCTCATCGGCCGCGGCGAGGACAGCCCCGAAGTGATCGCTGTCCGGCTGGAGAATGCCGAGACCGAGATGGCCCAGGCCCCGAAATTTGACTTCGTTATAATCAACGACGTTTTTGAGCATGCGCTTTCCGACCTGAAAGCCATCGTGCATGTTCAACGTCTGAAGTATGCGGCCCAGCGCCGCGCCCGGCCCGACACCTTCGGGTCCTTCCACCTGAACTGAACCCCCTCCGAACACCATGGCACGCATCACCGTCGAAGATTGTCTGGAAAAGATCCCCAACCGCTTTCAACTGGTGCTCGCCGCGACCTACCGCGCCCGCATGCTCAGCCAAGGCCACACCCCCAAGGTAGAAACACGCAACAAGCCTGGTGTCACGGCCCTGCGCGAAATTGCCGAAGGCAAGGTGGGTCTGGAGATGCTGAAAAAAGTGCCCAACTGAGCGCCCCGCGCCACGGCACACCGGAAGCACCGCAACGCGGTGCTTTTTTTATCGTGGAGCCTTCCTTCTTTGGCTGCAGCTGTACATTTAGGGAATGAACCAGGCGACGACGTCCACCTCCTTGAAAGCCACCGCCGCTCCCGTACCGCCCTCGGGGATGGCCAATGCCGCCATGGCCAGTTTCAATGCCTTGCTGGACAAGCTGGGCTACCTGGGCGCGACTGGTATCGAACAGGTTCGCCAGGCGTACCGCTATGCCGACGAAGCCCATCTGGGCCAACTGCGCAGCAGCGGCGATCCCTACATCACCCACCCAATCGCTGTGGCCGCGCTGTGCGCGTCCTGGAAACTCGATGCCCAGGCCCTGATGGCGGCGCTGCTGCACGACGCCATGGAAGACTGCGGCATTACCAAAGCCGACCTGATCGACCGCTTTGGCGTGCAAGTGGCCGACCTGGTCGATGGGCTGACCAAGCTCGACAAGCTGGAGTTCAACACCCGCGAGGAGAACCAGGCCGAATCCTTCCGCAAGATGCTGCTGGCCATGGCACGGGACGTGCGGGTGATCCTGATCAAGCTGGCCGACCGCACGCACAACATGCGCACCCTGTCGGACATGCCGCGCAGCAAATGGGGACGAATTTCGTCGGAAACGCTGGAAATTTATGCTCCGATCGCCCACCGCCTGGGCCTGAACCAAACCTACCGCGAGCTGCAGGACCTGTCTTTCCGCCACTTGCACCCCTGGCGCTATGCCACCCTGGCCAAGGCAGTGAACAAGGCACGCAGCCGCCGCCGTGACCTGCTGCAAAAAGTCCAGGCCGAAGTGGACGCCGCCTTTGCCCGCGCCGGGCTCAAGGTCAGCATGGGTGGCCGCGAGAAGACGTTGTTCGGCATCTACCAGAAGATGGACAGCAAACACCTGAGCTTTGCGCAGGTGACGGACATGTACGGTTTCCGGATCATCGTGCCCCATGTGATCGACTGCTACACCGGCCTGGGCATCCTGCACCAGATGTACAAGCCCGTGCCGGGCAAGTTCAAGGACCACATCGCGATTGCCAAGGCCAACGGCTACCAGTCGCTGCACACCACGCTGGTAGGCCCATCGGGCATCAACATCGAATTCCAGCTGCGCACCGAAGAAATGCACGTGGTGGCCGAGGCTGGTGTGGCTGCACACTGGCTCTACAAGTCGCCCGACAACGACAGCAAGTCCCAGGACCGCATGGGCACACAGTGGCTGCAGTCCTTGCTGGACATCCAGAACGAAACACGGGATGCCGCCGAGTTCTGGGACCATGTGAAGGTGGACCTGTTCCCGGATGCCGTCTATGTCTTCACCCCCAAGAGCCAGATCATGGCCCTGCCCCGAGGGGCGACGGCAGTGGACTTCGCCTATGCGATCCACAGCAACATTGGCGATCGCACCATCGCTGCCAAGATCAACAACGAGACGGTTCCCCTGCGCACTGAGCTGCAAAACGGCGATGTGGTCCAGATCATCACCGGCGAGATGCCCTCTCCCAACCCGGCCTGGCTGGGCTTTGTGCGCACCGGAAGGGCCCGCTCCAAGATTCGCCATTTCCTGAAAACCATGGCCCACGCCGAGTCGGAAGACCTGGGCGAAAAACTGCTGACCCAGGCGGTCCGGGCGGAGGGCCTGGAACAATTGCCCCCAACGGACGACGCCAACCAGGCCTTGTGGGAAAAGTTGCTGCGCTTCACGGGCAACCGCAGCCGCGGCGAGCTGATGACCGACCTGGGCCTGGGCAAGCGCATTGGCAGCATCGTTGCCAAGCGCCTGGTGGTGCTGATGGCCGAGCACGGCCACAAGCCCGACGCGCTGCTGATGACCCGTGAGCGCTACACCTCGCACGAAAAGGTCTCGCAAGGGGCCGTGACGCTGGACGGCAGCGAGAACGCCTCGGTGCAATTCGCCGCCTGCTGCCGCCCCATTCCAGGCGACCGGATCGTGGGCTATCTGGGGCGCGGCGAAGGGCTGGTCGTGCACCAGCAGCAGTGCCATGTCGCGAAAAAGCTGCAAAACAAGGACAGCGAGCGCTTCATCCCGGTGGATTGGTCCGACGAACCCACCCGGATGTTTGAAACCGGCGTCATCGTCACGGTGACCAACGCCAAGGGAGTCTTGGCCCGGGTTGCTACGGAGTTGTCCAACTCGGAAATCGACATCACCCACATCGACATGGGCGACAAGCTGGCCCTGGAAACCGTGGACCTGCATTTCGTGGTCGCGGTCCGGGACCAGGCACACCTGGAAACGGCGCTGCGCAACCTGCGCCGTACGCCCGCCGTGCTCAAGGCCATGCGTCACCTGGACTGAACACGGCGGCGGGCGGCCTACCGCCCCGGGCAGTTTGCCTTATGCGGCCGGCGTTGCCGGATAGCGGACTTCAAGGATCTCCAAGGTACGCACCCCGGCCGGGGTGGGCAACTGTACCTCGTCTCCCACCCGGTTCTTGAGCAAGGCACGTGCCACTGGCGAGATCCAGCTGATTTGTCCTTGGTGGCTGTCGGCTTCGTCAACGCCCATGATCGTCACGGTGTGCTCCCGGTCGTCCAGGTCATCGGCATACGTGACCGTGGCACCAAAAAACACCTGCTCACTGCCGTGGTGAACGGCTGGATCGACCACCTCCGCCATTTCGAGGCGCTTGGTGAGGAAGCGGATGCGGCGGTCAATCTCCCGCAAGCGCTTTTTGCCATACAGATAGTCGCCATTTTCAGAGCGATCCCCATTGCTTGCAGCCCAGTGAACGATGTCCACCATTTTGGGACGCTCCACATCCATCAGGCTCAGCCACTCTTCCCGCAAACGGCGGTAGCCCGCAGGGGTGAGGTAGTTCTTGGTGCTGGCGGGAAGCTGAGGCAGCCCTGGGAGATCTTCCTCATCGTCGTCGGACCGCTCTTGTACAAACGCTTTGCTCATCGGTGTGCTCTGAAACAGCTGAGGGACAGGACATCGCAAATAAAAAAGGTCTGTAACCTTGCGATTACAGACCTTTTTATATGGTGCGGCTGGCAGGAATCGAACCCACGACCCCTTGGTTCGTAGCCAAGTACTCTATCCAGCTGAGCTACAGCCGCAAACTTAATTATTTATTAACCAAGCCAATAACGTTATTATAGCGCAAGAAAACTGCTTTTTGGACAATTTTCAAACATTTGACATCTTTTTTGAATTTTTCTGCAGATGCAGTGTTTTTCAAAAAACGCCAGAAAACACGATCTTTTCTGGCGGAGAGGGAGGGATTCGAACCCTCGGTGATGTTGCCACCACGCCTGATTTC
>CAYZPX010000146.1:0-7035 GCA_964480105.1 uncultured Burkholderiaceae bacterium
CCGATGTCGCCCTGCACGAAGACATGGCGGGCGTCGCCTTGCAGGCTGGCCAGGTTGTGCAGGTTGCCTGCGTAGGTGAGCTTGTCGAGGTTGACAACCGGCTCGTCGCTGCCTGCGAGCCAGTCGAGCACAAAATTGGCGCCAATGAAGCCTGCGCCGCCGGTGACCAGAATCATGGGAACCTTCGCAAAACGCCCTGGGGCGAAAGTCAGGAATTATCCCATCGCCTTTCCCGAGGCTTTCCTGAAGCTTTTCCAGGACCGGCTTGTCATTTTGTTTCACAGACACAGCGTAAAGTAGCCACTTGTTGCCCTTGCGGTGGCATACCAATAAGAAGGAGATCTCGCCATGACACCCCCCCCCTGGAGTCCGTTTCCACCGCAGCATTGCCTGACCCTGGACATTGAAGAGATGCGCGCGCGCTGGCCCCGACTGCACGCCGGCGATGCCCTCGCATTCCCCGAGGACCCGGCCGTGCAGGCCGCATGGCAGCTCTACCACCAGGGGCAGCTCGAAGCGGCCCATGCTGCCGGCCTGCAAGCGGGCGATGGTGGGCTGACCGTGGCCTACCGCGCCATGGCCATCTATGCCAACTACCTGGAACCCCGCGAAGGTCGGCGGATGGCGTTTTTCCACGATGTCTCCGAGCAGGCACAGGCCTGGGCAGAAGACTGCCCGGAAGAACCCAGTGCCTGGTTCTGGCAGGCTTATGCGCTGGGCCGTTACAGCCTGGGCATCAGCGTCTCCAAAGCCATGGCGCAGGGCCTGGACGTGCAGATCCGCCAGGCGCTGGAAAAAACCATTGCGCTGTGCCCCCAGCATGCCGACGCCCATCTGTCACTGGGCCTGTTCCATGCCGAAGTGATCGACAAGGTCGGCCCGCTGGTGGGGGAAGTGGCCTGTGGCGCCAAAAGAGAGGTCAGCCTGGCCATGTTCGAGCGCGGCCTGGCGCTGAACCCCCGCTCCATCGCAGGAAAGATTGCCTACGCCAGCGCGCTGCTGATGCTGGACGGACCGGCGCGAATGGACGAGGCCAATGCACTGTACGAACAGGCCGCAGCCACCGAACCCCTGGACGCGCTGGAGCACCTGCAGGTGGAGATTGCCCAGAGCGAGCTGGCCGACGCCTGAGGCGGCCGCCTCGCCCGCGCAGGGCGCCCCTCAGGCAGCAAAGCGGGCCTGGGCGATTTCGAGCAAGCCGTCGAAGATCAGGTTGTCCAGCAGTTCGAAAGAGCGCGTCATGCTGGGCGCCATCTTCCAGCCCGCGCCGCCGGTCATGATGCAAGCGGGTTCCTCACCGCAGTGCTCGATCACATGCTGGACCATGCGCTCCACAGCACCCGCGATGGCATAGGTACCGCCGCTGGTGAGGGCATCGCTGGTGTTGGTGGGGAACATGCGCACCTCGCCGGTGGGCACATGCAGGCCAGCGGTGCCAGTTTCCAGCGCGCGCAGCATGATGCCGTGGCCGGGCAGGATCAATCCCCCCAGGAAACGCCCGGACGCATCCAGGCACTCCACCGTGACGGCCGTCCCCACCATCACGATGACCAGCGGCCGGGGCCGGCCCTGGCGCAGCACATGGTGGCGGGCGCCGATCATGGCCACCCAGCGGTCAGAACCCAGCCGGGACGGGTGGTCGTAGCCGTTGACCACGCCCGCTTCTTCCAGGGAAGACACGACCCACTGGGGGATCACGTCCCACAGCTCCAGCTGCTCGCCGACCCGGCGGCGCACCGCATCACCCGCCACCACGCAGCCGAGCATGCGGGTGGGCGGCGGCAAGGAGGCCCAGGCGGCGTCTTCGGCCAGGCGGTCGATGTGGTCCAGAAATGCCACCCCGTGCGCAATCACCGCTGCGCCAGACCGGGGGGCTTCGAACATCGCCCACTTCAGGCGGGTGTTGCCAACGTCGATGGCCATGAATGTCATGGGCGCGGATTATCACGAGTTTTGCCGCCGCCACGGCGTACGCTGCCCCCTCGGGATTGCCCGAGGTGACAAGGCCCCGTGCCTTCTATGATCGCGAACCTTGCCATGGTCCTGAACCTCCAGATCCTCCGCCTCCTGGCCGCCCTGTGGGTGGTGCTGCTGCACAGCCGTGTGGACCTGCTGGTGCCCACCGCTTGGAGCCCGACGCTGCCCCCCAGCCTGCAGGCCCTGTTCGGGCTGGGCTATGCGGGCGTGGATGTGTTCTTCGTGCTCAGCGGCGTGGTGATGGCCGAGGCCACCCGGAACACCCCGACGGGCCCGCGCGCCAGCCTGACCTTCCTTGGCATGCGCCTGGCCCGCATCTACACCGGCTGGTGGCCCTGGTGCCTGCTCTACCTGCTGGGGGCGACGTTATGGCAATGGCCGCTGTCCACCGCGCACCTGGCCGCCTCCTTCTGGCTGGCGCCCTTGCCCGAGATCGGGCAGTACCTGCTGCCCATCCTGTGGTCGCTGGCTTTCGAGCTGTACTTCTACGCGGTGACCGCCGTGCTGCGCCTGCTGCCGCGGCCCTGGATGCGCGCGGGCCTGGCCGCCTGGGGGCTGGGGATCGTGGGTCTGGGGCTGTGGCACCTGGGCCAGGGGCACTACACCCCGGCCTTCGAAGCACAGATCGGCATGGTTCAACGCTTCTGGGGCTCACCGCTGGTGCTGGAATTCATCGCTGGCTTCCTGCTGTGCGACCTGCTGCGCGCCGCAGGCCCTGGCGCAGACTGGCGCCCCTGGGCGCTGGCCACGCTGCTGCTGGGGGCGCTGGCGTTCTGGTTCGACCGGACGCACACCGTGCACCCGCAGGGCCTCGCGCACGCCCTGCACACGCCGGAGCGGGCGCTGTTCCTCGGGGCTGCCGCCTGCGCTCTGGCCGGCTGGGCACTCACCACGCCGCCCTGGACAGGGCGCACGGGGCGCTGGCTGGCGGCGGGGGGCGGTGCCTCGTACGCGATCTACCTGGGCCACATCGCGGTGCTGCTGGGACTGTATGGCGCCCTGCCCCCAGCCCCCGCACATCCGGCGCTGGCGGGCCCGGTGCTGCTGCTGGCGATGGCCCTCGTGCTGGCCGTGGCCTGGGCCTGGCACCGCGGGCTGGAACGACCGCTGTACCAGCGCGCCCGGTACATCCTCCAAAGCTGGCAAGGGCGACGCTGAGGCGGTCTTGCCCTGTCAGCCCTGGCGCCAGGGCAGGCCACGGAAGCGCCAACCGCCCTTCTTGCCGCGCTGGGCCTGCTGGTCCGGGTCGCCCTCGAAACCTTCGAGGATGTTGTAGGCTGTCAGGCCCAGCTCGGTCGCGCGGCGGGCGGCGGCAATCGAGCGCACGCCGCTGCGGCACAGCAGCACGCCCTTGGTGCCCGGGGGAATGGCGTTGCGGATTTCAGCGTCGAAATCAGGGTTCAACGCCATGCCAGGCCATTGCTTCCACGGCACCGCCACGGAGCCCGGCACCTGGCCCACCCATTCGCGCTCAGCGTCGCTGCGCACGTCGATCAGCACGGCCTCGCCGTCCTGCACCCATTGCCAGGCCAGCTCGGGCGTCACGTCGCCGGCATAGCCTTCCGCGTCCCGGGGAGCTTGCAAGGACACGCCATCGGCGTCGTGGCGAATCAATCCGGATTGCAGGTTGGCAGGCACGGCCTCATCGATGCGGCGGGGGCGGGGCAGGTTCAGCGCGCCCATCAGTTCGACGAACTCGGCCTGGCTCTTGCCGGCCAGGCGGGGGTTGCCGGCCTTCTCCGCGCCGATGGAGGAGTGGCTGCGGCCCTGGTAGTCATGGCCCGGCCAGACCACGGTGGCATCGGGCAGGGTAAAGAGGCGCTGGGTGATGCTCTGGTACAGATCGGCCGCGCTGCCGGACTGGAAATCGGTGCGGCCGCAGCCGTGGATCAGCAAGGTGTCGCCGGTGAACACATGGTCGCGCCAGACAAAGCACATGCTGCCCGCCGTGTGGCCGGGGGTGTGGATGGCTGTCAGGGTTTCGTTGCCAAAGCGCAGGGTGTCGCCATCGTGCAGCTGCTGGGCGGCGGTGCCGATGCCGCAGCCTGCGGGCGCGGCGGTGCGGGCGCCGGTGTGCTCGGCCAGGCGGGCAGCGCTGGTGATGTGGTCGGCGTGGGCGTGCGTCTCCAACGTCCAGACCAGGCGCAGGCCCAGCGATTGCAGGGTGGCCAGGTCACGTGCGAGCTGCTCGTCCACCGGGTCGATCAGCAAGGCCTCGCGGGTGATGGGGTCGTGCAGCACGTAGGTGTAGGTGCTGGATGCAGGGTCGAAAAGCTGCAGGGGGATCATGGCAATGCCCAAGGTCAAAACAACAGAAAAACCATTGTGCCCCGGCCAGCAGGGCTCATTCCCACAGCGGCAGGGTCTCGCGCAGGCTGGCGCGCCGGCGGGCATGGTCGGGCAGCACCTGGGCCACCGTGTCCCAGAACTGGGGGCTGTGGTCCATCACCCGCAGGTGGGCCAGCTCGTGCACCACCACGTAGTCGATGGTGGCCGGCCGAAAGTGCAGCAAGCGCCAGTTCAGGCGGATCGACCCATCGGCCTTGGCGCTGCCCCAGCGGGTCTGCGCGCTGGACAGGCCCAGGCGCGTCCAGCGCACGCCCAGCTGCGGCGCGAAATGGTCCAGGCGCTCGGTGAAATGGCGCCGGGCCTCGCGCATCAGCCAGGCCTGCACGGCGTCGCGGACCTGGCGGGCTTCGGCCTGGCGCGGCAGGCTGACGCGCAGCTGGCGGGTGCCGCACTCGGCCCGGTGCAGCGCGGCGCCAGCGCCGTCAAAGCCGTGGGTGGGGTCCAGCACCAGGGTCAGCGGCTCGCCCAGGTAGGGCAGCTGGGCGCCGTCTTCCCAGACCAGGCGCCAGGCCTGCTGGCGGCGGTCGCGGTCCTGGGCTTCGGCCAGCTTGCGCAGGATCCAGTCGGCTTTTTGCCGCAGGGCAGCCTCCACCTCGGCCAGGGGCGTGCGGGTGGGCGCGCGGACGGACAGGCCCTCGGCACCGATGCGCAGGCCAATGCTGCGCCGTTGCCCCCGCGCGAAGGCGTAGGCCACGCGCACCCCACCCAGCTGGATGCTGCGCTCGGCCTGGGGATGGGCCAGGATGGCGGGCTCGGAAGCCACGGACGGCGCCGGAGCGGCAGGCGCTGCGGGCAGCGATGCATCGCCCCACAGGTCCAACAAGCCCTGCACCCGCTTCCACATGGCGCGCAGGGTCTCTTCAGGCGGCGGGCGGGGCGGAAGGCAGCGCCGCAGGCTGGGGCGGGTAGGCCTCGGGATCGAGGCGGCGCATCTCCCCTTCGATCCAGGCCTGCACCTCCTGCATCAGCTCGTCGGCCTTGCGCCCCTGGGTCGGGATGGCCGGGCCCACCGAGACCTCGACCACGCCCGGGCGCTTGACGAAGGCCTTGGCCGGCCAGACCCGCGCCGAGGTGACGGCAATCGGCACCACCGGCACGCCGGTGTCAATCGCCAGGCGGGTGCCGCCGGACTTGTACTCGCCCGCTTGGCCGCGGGGGATGCGCGTGCCCTCGGGGAACATGATCACCCAGGTACCATTGGCCAGCAGCTTGCGGCCCTGCTGCACCACCTTGATGAAGGCGCGGGCGCGCTGCTCGCGGTCGATGTGGATCATGTCCAGGCTGCCGATGGACCAGCCGAAGAACGGGATCTTGAGCAGTTCCTTCTTGAACACATAGGCCAGCGGATTCGGCATCAGTGCGGGCATCAGGAAGGTCTCAAACGTGGACTGGTGCTTGACCAGCAGCACGGCGCCGGCCTTCTCGCCCTGGGGCAGATGTTCCATGCCCTGCACCCGCACACGGATGCCCAGGATCCAGCGGGCGGCATCGACGCTCAGCGCCAGCCAGGCGCGGGCGATGCGGTAGCGCGTGCGCGCCGAGGCACCGAACAGCCTCACCAGCAGGATGGCCAGGGTGTAGGGCACCACAGTGACACCCATCCACAGAAGGTGGAGAACGGAGCGAATCCAAGCCATAGGGATTTTTTAGGTCTTTTTGGGCTCTAGGCCAATGAATACCAGCGGTACTAGCTATTTTTTCGATAGCAAATCAGGTGCCGACAGCGGCACGGGCAAGGGGGCGGCCGGCGCCGCACCCGGCACGGCATGGTCCACCCAGTCACCCAGGCCTTCGTGAAAGCTGGCGCCCTGGGGTAGCCCGGCAGGCCAGGGCCAGCCGGGGCGCAGCGGCGCCAGGCTGCCCGTGCCCACGGCGTGCAGTTGCGCGCCGATGGCCGCACCCGCCAGCAGGTGATCCAACGCGCCGCCCACGACATGCGCCTCGCGCGGGACCAGGCCGTAGCGCTCGCAGATCTGCTCCAGCAGGCCCGGCGCAGGCTTGTGGCAGCGGCAGGCCTCGTCCGGCGGATGGGGGCAGAAGAACACCGCATCCAGCCGCGCGCCGGCGGCGGCCAGTTGGCGGTGCATCTTGGCGTGGATGGCGTTGAGCGCATCCACATCGAACAGCCCACGCCCCAGGCCCGGTTGGTTGGTGGCGACCACCACATGCCAGCCGGCGTGGTTCAGGCGGGCCACCGCCTCCAGTGCGCCCGGCAGCGGCACCCATTCCTCGGGACAGGTGACGAACTCGCCGGGCTGGACGGCATTCAGCGTGCCGTCGCGGTCCAGGATGGCGAGCTTGACGGCGGGCTGGCGGGCGCTGTGGGGCATGGCGGGGCCTTGGTGGGCAGGGACGCGGTGGTAGCTCAGGCCGCCAGGCGCGAGAGGTCGGCCACGCGGTTCATCGCCAGGTGCAGGCTGCGCAGCAGGCCCTGGCGGTTCAGGCGCAGGTCGTCCTGCTCGGCATTGACCATCACGCCGTCAAAGAAGGCATCGACCGGCGCACGCAGCACGGCCAGGGTTTGCAGGCTGGCGGTGTAGTCGCCGGCATCGAACAGGGCCTGCGCAGCGGGGGCCACTTGCTGCAGCGCCTCGTACAGGGCTTTTTCGGCAGCTTCCTGCAGCAGGCCTGGGTTGACGTGGGGGTCCACCTCACCGGCCTTTTTCAGGATGTTGCCCACCCGCTTGTTGGCGGCGGCCAGGGCGGCGC
>CAYZPX010000147.1:0-6990 GCA_964480105.1 uncultured Burkholderiaceae bacterium
CGGCCAGCATCTGGCGCTCGCCGCCCGAGAGGGTGCCGGCCAGCTGGTGGCGGCGTTCTTTCAGGCGCGGGAACAGGGCGTAGACCTCGTCCATGGTCTGGGCGTGGTCGCGCTGGCCGCTGCGGTAGCGCTGGAAGGCGCCCAGGGTCAGGTTGTCTTCCACGCTCATTTCGCTGAACAGCTCGCGTTTTTCCGGGACTAGGTTCATGCCGCGCGCGACCATGCGTTCCACGTCGGCCTGGGGCTCGGCCTGGCCGTCGAAGCGGATCTCGCCCTGCGATGGCAGCAGGCCCATGATGGCGGACAGCAGCGTGGTCTTGCCGGCGCCGTTCGGGCCGATCACGGTGACGATCTGGCCCTGGCCCACGGTCAGATTCGCCTGGCTCAGGGCCTCGACCTTGCCGTAGGACACGGACAGGTCGCGGATCTCCAGCACGGCGGGGGGGGTGGTGGCGGGCATGGTGGCTGCTTCCTTCTTCATCATTCCACCCCGCCCAGGTAGGCTTCGAGCACGGCGGGGTTGCGCTGGACCTCGTCGGGCAGGCCTTCGGCGATTTTTTCGCCGAACTCCATCACCACCACCCGGTCCACCAGGTTCATCACGAAGTCCATGTCGTGTTCGACGATCAGGATGGCCATGCCTTCGGCGCGCAGCTTCTTCAGCAGCTCGCCCAGGGCTTCCTTTTCCTTGTAGCGCAGGCCGGCGGCGGGCTCGTCCAGCAGCAGCAGGCAAGGATCGGCGCACAAGGCGCGGGCGATTTCCAGAATGCGCTGCTGGCCCAGGGCCAGGCTGCCGGCGGGCTCGTGCAGGTAGGCGCCCAGGCCCACGCGCTCGATCTGGTGGGCGGCTTCCTTGAGCAGGCGGGCCTCCTCGGCGCGGTCCAGGCGCCAGGCGGCGCTGAACACGCCGCGCTGGCCACGGCCGTGTGCGCCAATCGCCACGTTCTCCAGCACGCTCATCTTGGACAGCAGCTTGACGTGCTGGAAGGTGCGGCTCATGCCCATGTGGGCGATGTCGCGCGATTCGCGCCCGGTGACGGACTGGCCCAGGAAGCGGATCTCGCCCGAGGTGGGGGTGTCCACGCCCGAGAGCTGGTTGAACATCGTGCTCTTGCCGGCGCCGTTGGGCCCGATCAGCGCCAGGATTTCGCCGGCCTTCACGCTCAGGCTCATCTGGTTGTTGGCGACCAGGCCGCCGAACTTGCGCGTCACGTCGCGTGCTTCCAGCAGCACTTCGCCTTGCTGGCGCGGCGCGCGGCGGGGCAGGGGTGCGGCTTGCGGGTCGATGGCCTTGCGGGCCTGGGCCACGGGCACCCAGCGGCGCAGGATGGGCCACAGGCCCTCGCGGGCGCGGTGCAGCACCAGCATCATCAGGATGCCGAAGACGATGACCTCGAAGTTGCCGGTGGAGCCGAACACCTGGGGCAGCACGTCCTGCAGCCATTGCTTGAGCACGGTGATCACCGCCGAGCCCAGCAGCGCGCCCCAGACATGGCCCGCGCCGCCGATCACGGCCATGAACAGGTATTCGATGCCAAAGTGCACGCCAAAGGGCGTGGGGTTCACGAAGCGCTGCATGTGCGCGTACAGCCAGCCCGAGGCGCAGGCCTGCAGCGCGGCCAGCAGGAAGATGACCATGCGGGCGTTGGCGGTGTCCACGCCCATGGCCTCGGCCATGACGCGCCGGCCCTTGAGGGCGCGGATGGCCCGGCCCTCGCGCGAGTCCAGCAGGTTCTGCGTGGTGAACACGGCCAGCAGCACGAAGGCCCAGATCAGGTAATACATCTCCTGGCCTTCGTCCAACGTCCAGCCCAGCAGGCTGATGGGCGGAATGCCGGTCATGCCGGTGTGGCCGCCCAGGCTTTCCGAGGTGCCGAACAGGAAATACAGGCTGATGCCCCAGGCAATGGTGCCCAGCGGCAGGAAATGCCCCGAGAGCTTGAGCGTGATCTTGCCCAGCACCCAGGCGACGGCCGCCGTCAGCAGCAGGCCCAGCAGCAGGGTGATCCAGGGCGAGCTGCCGGCCCATGCCAGCCAGGCGGGCAGGTCCTTGGCGGTGGTCAGCGCGGCCGTGGTGTAGGCGCCCAGGCCCACGAAGGCGGCTTGGCCAAAGCTGGTCAAGCCGCCCACGCCGGTCAGCAGCACCAGGCCCAGCGCCACCAGGGCGTACAGGCCGATGTAGTTGAGCAGGGTCACGTAAAACGGTGCCACGAAGGCCGGGGCGAGCAGCAGCAGCGCGATGAAGCCGCCCAGCAGCAGGCGCGGGGTGCCTGGGCCGGCGGCGCGGGCGGAGGGCAGGCTGGGGGCGGGCGCGGCCAGGTCTTGGGGCTTGTTCATTCTTCTTCCTCTTCCTCGACGTGGTGGCTGTTCAGCGAGCGCCACAGCAGCACGGGAATGATCAGCGTGAAGACCAGCACTTCCTTGTAGGCGCTGGCCCAGAACGACGAGAACGCTTCCAGCAGGCCCACGATCAGCGCGCCCACGGCCGCCAGCGGGTAGCTGCCCAGGCCGCCGATGATCGCGGCGACGAAGCCCTTGAGGGCGATCAGGAAGCCGGTGTCGTAGTAAATGGTGGTGATGGGCGCGATCAGGATGCCCGACAGCCCGCCAATGAAGGCCGCCAGCGCAAACGTCAGCCGCCCGGCCAGCGCGGGGGAGATGCCCATCAGCCGGGCGCCCACGCGGTTGAAGGCCGTGGCCCGCAGGGCCTTGCCGTAGATCGTGCGCTCGAAGAACTGGTACAGCCCCGCGATCAGCAGGCCCGAGGCCGCGATCACCACCAGGGACTGGCCCGAGATCAGCAGCGGCCCCAGCTCGAAGCCGGCCTCGCTGAAGGCCGGCGTGCGCTGGCCTTCCGCACCAAAAAACAGCAGGCCCAAGCCCACCATGGTGACGTGCGCCGCTACCGAGACGATCAGCAGCACCAGCGTGGGCGCGGCGGCAATTGGCTGGTACACCAGCCGGTACATCAGCGGGCCCATGGGCACCACGATGGCCAGGGCCAACAACGCCTGCCCGGCCAGCGGCAGCGTGTCCAGCGGCAGCGCACTCAGCAGGCCCGCCAGCGCGAGTGGAAAAGCCAGGTTGCCAGCCAGGATCCGCCCCAGCTTGTGGCGCTGACCCGCCCGCAGGGCTGAGGCACCGTCCAGCACCGCCGCGACGACGCCCATGCCCACCAGCAGCCAGACGGTGGCGGGCAGCTTGCCGGCCTGCAGCATCGCCAGGGTCAACGCGCCGTAGGCAACGAATTCGCCTTGCTGGATGCAGATCACCCGGGTGACAGCAAAGATCAACACCAGGGCGAGGGCCAAGAGCGCGTAGATCGCGCCGTTGGTGATGCCGTCCTGGGCGAGCATCAGGGCTATCTGAAGGTCCATAGGGGGTCCATGCGTGTCTCTGGTGGGCGGGCCGCCCCGAAGGACGGCCCGCCACAGGGGCTCTACAGCGAGAAGGGAAGGGCGGGTCTTACTTCAGCAGGGTCCACTTGCCGTCGACCACGGTGATCAGCTCGCGGCCGCGCTCATCGAAGCCGCTGTGGTCGGCGGGCGTCATGTTGTAGACGCCCTGGGTGGCGGGCATTTCCTTGGTCTGCTCCAGGGCGTCGCGCAGCGCGCTGCGGAACTCGGGCGTGCCAGGCTTGCCCTTGGCCAGGGCCACGGGAATGGCTTTTTCCAGCAGCAGGCCGGCATCGAACACATTGCCGCCGAAGGTCGCGGGGGGCACGCCGTGGGCCTTCTGGTAGGCGGCCACGTAGTTCTTGGCGATGGTCTTGGAGGGGTGGCTGTCCGGCACCTGGTCCAGCACCAGCATCAGGCTGGCGGCCAGGATGGTGCCTTCCACCTTCTTGCCGCCCAGCTTCAGGAAGTCCGGCAGCGCCGCGCCGTGGGTCTGGTAGACCTTGCCCTTGAAGCCCCGGTCGGCCAGCGTGATCTGCGGCAGCACGGCGGGGGCGCCCGGGGCGGCCACCAGCACGGCATCGGGCCGGGCGGCAATGATCTTCAGCGCCTGGGCCGCCACCGAGGTGTCCTGGCGCTGGAAGCGCTCGTCGGCCACGATCTTGATGCCCTTCTTCTCCACGCCCTCGGCCACCACCTTGGCCCAGTTTTCGCCATAGGGGTCGGCGGCGCCGATAAAAGCCAGCTTCTTCACGCCGCTCTTGGCCATGTGGTCGACTAGCGCGGCAGCAATCAGGTTGTCGTTCTGGGTGGTCTTGAACACCCATTTCTTCTGTTCGTTCATGGGCAGCACCACGGCGGCGGTACCCACCGGGGCCAAAAGCGGTACTCCGGCCTCGGCCACAAACTGGATGGCGCCCATGGCGTTGGGCGAGCCCGAGGGGCCAATGATCGCGTCCACCTTGTGCTCGGAAATCAGCTTCTTGATCGCCACCACCGAGGCGGTTGGGTCGCTGGCGTCGTCCAGGGAGATGTATTCGATGGTCTGGCTGCCAGCCTTGGTGGGCAGCAGCGGTACGGTGTTCTTCTGCGGAATGCCCACGGCGGCGATGGGGCCGGTGGAGGACGAAATCACGCCCACCTTCACTTGGGCAAAGGCCATGCCCAGGGGCAGGGTGGCCAGCAGGGCGGCACGAACGAGGGTTTTGACTTTCATGGGATTTCCTTTCGGGAAGGCGCAGGGAGCGAGGGGTGGTATGGAAGGGAAAGCAAGGGCAATGCCAAGTCTGTGGAACGCCGGGATTCAGGCCGTGGGCGCGGTGGACAGGGCGCCCACGCCGTGGTAGCCCCGGTTGAAATACACCAGGCCGGCACCACACTCGCTTTGCTGCAGCGCCACGACTTCACACAGAAAGATGCTGTGCGAGCCGGCTTCGTGGGTGTGGGTGATCCGGCAATCAAAGCTGACCATGGCGCCATCGATCGCGGGACTGCCAGTGGCCAATCGCGACCAGCCCACTTGGGCAAAGCGCTCCTGCAGCGTGGCATGGCGGTTGGCAAACAGGGCGGATACGTCCTGCTGAGCCTCGCTGAGCACGTTCACGCACAGCACCCGGTTGCTGGTGAAGATCGGGTGGGTAAAGGACGAACGGTTCATGCAGACCAGCAAGGTGGGGGGCTGGTCGGTGACGCTGCTCACGGCGGTGGCGGTGAAGCCCGCTAGCCCCTCAGGGCCGTCGGTGGTGATCACGTTCACGGCGCTGGCCAGCCTGGCCATGCCGTCGCGGAAGGAGGAAATGTCCACCATGGTGCGTTTCCTTGCGGGCTTCAGATGTCCAGCACCAGCGTGTCGCTCTTGGCGCGCGAGCAGCACAGCAGGATCTGGTCGTTGTCGGCTTTTTCTTCGTCGGTCAGGAAGACGTCGCGGTGGTCGGGCGTGCCGTCCAGCACCGTGCACAGGCAGGTGCCGCACACGCCTTGTTCGCAAGACATCGGTACCTTGATGCCGATGCCGGCCAGCGCATCGACGATGCTCTGGCCCGCTTCCACGCGCACGCGCTGGCCGCTTTTGTGGGCCACCACGTCGAAAGCCTGGCCGCTGGTGTCGGTGTCCACCTGGAAATATTCCTTGTGGATCTGCTCCTCGGGCAGGCCCAGGCGACGGGCTTCGCCGATCACCCAGTCCATGAAGCCCGCCGGGCCGCAGACATACAGGTGGGTGCCAGGCGCGGCCTGGGCCAGCACGGCGTTCAGGTCCAGGCGCTGGGACTCGCCCGCATCGTCAAAGTGCGTGTGCACCTGGGTGGCGTAGGCGCTGCCCCGCAGTTCGTCCAGGAAGGCGCAGGCGGCTTCGCTGCGGCCGCAGTAGTGCAGCTCGAACGCTTGGCCGGCCTCGGACAGCGCATGGGCCATGGCGATCATGGGCGTGATCCCGATGCCACCACCCACCAGCACGGTGTGTTTAGCGTTTGCCGCCAGCGGAAAGTGGTTGCGCGGCAGGCTGATGCGCAGCAAGGCGCCGGCCTGTAAGCGCTGGTGCGCAGCCACCGAGCCACCACGCGACTTAGGATCCTTCAGAATGCCCAGGCGGTAGCTGCCGCGCTGGCTGGGCGCGCCCGCCAGCGAGTACTGGCGCACCAGCCCGTCGCCCAGGTGCAGGTCGATGTGCGCGCCGGCGTCAAACGCGGGCAGCGGACCGCCATCGGCGCGCACCAGGTCCACGACGAGCACGCCGTGGCCTTGTTCTTCGCGGCGTTGGACAAGGGCTTGGAGGGTTTCTTCGGTCATGGCAGGAAAGGGGCAAAAAGGGGTGGGGCTGTGCAGGGCATTCAGCGCATGAAGATGCCGCCGTTGACGTCCCAGGTGGCGCCGGTGGCGAAGTCGGCATCGGGCGCGGCCAGCTGCACGACCAGCTTCGCGACGAACTCCGGATTGCCCAGGCGCTTGACGGGGATCACGGTGTCGATCAGCTTTTCCAGGCGATCCGGCGGCACGGCCGCGCGCACCGAGGGCAGGTCCATCGGTCCGGGGGCGATGGCGTTCACCGTCACGTTGGCGCTGGCCAGTTCGCGGGCAAAGATCTTGTTCAGCGTCAGGATGCCGCCCTTGGAGGCGCCGTAGTGCGCGCCTGAGGCGGTGCCCCCGTTCTGCCCGGCCAACGAGGCCAAGTTGATAATTCGCCCGTAGCCGGCAGCGGCCATGTGGGCGCCAAACACCTGGCAGCCAAAGAAGGTGCCGCGCAGGTTCACGGCCAGCACGGCGTCGAACTCCTCGGGGGTGATCTGCATCACCGGGGTGGTGGGCGTCATGGCGGCGTTGTTCACCAGCACCTGCACCCCACCCCACTGGGCGATGACGGCCTGCAGCGCGGCTTCGAAGTCGCCCTTGTGGCGCACGTCCAGTTTCAGGGCCATGGCGCTTGCCCCGCTGGGGTCCAGGCGCGCGGCGGCGTCGCGCGCCAGGGCTTCCTGGTGGTCGGTGAGGGCCACCCGGTAGCCGGCGGCGTGCAGCCGCGCGGCAATCACGTTCCCCAGGCCGCTCGCGGCCCCGGTCACCAAGGCGATCTGTGCCATGCCGCGCTCCTCAGAGGATGTAG
>CAYZPX010000148.1:0-6877 GCA_964480105.1 uncultured Burkholderiaceae bacterium
GCGTGACCAGGCCGGTGTCGTGCGGGCGCGGGCTGACTTCGCTGAACCAGACCTGCTCGCCCTTGACGAACAGCTCCACCCCAAACAGCCCCTGGCCACCCAGGTTGTCGGTCACGGCCTGGGCAATCTGGCGCGAGCGCGCCAGGGCGGCGGGGGGCATGGGGTGGGGCTGCCAGCTCTCGACGTAGTCGCCACCCACCTGGACATGGCCAATCGGCTCGCAGAAATGCGTGGCGACCTGGCCATCCGCCCCCAGGGCACGCACGGTGAGCTGGGTGATTTCATAGTCAAAGTCGATGAACCCCTCGACGATGACGCGGCCATGGCTGACCCGGCCACCGGCCATCGCGGTGTCCCAGGCGGGGGCTACGTCCTCGGGGCCGTCGATCTTGCTCTGGCCTTTGCCTGAACTGCTCATCACCGGCTTGACGATGCAGGGGTAACCCACGCCCGGCTTGCCCCCCTCGCCGTCAATGGCGGCTTGCAGCTCGGCCAGCGTATCGCAGAAGCGGTAGGGGCTGGTGGGCAGCCCCAGGGTTTCGGCCGCCAGGCGGCGGATGCCTTCGCGGTCCATGGTCAGGCGGGCTGCACGGGCGGTCGGAATCACGCGCACCACGCCGGCAGCCTCCAGTTCTTCGAGCATCGGGGTAGCGATGGCCTCGATCTCGGGGACGACGAGATGGGGTCGCTCAGCCTCGATCAGGGCCTTGAGCTGGGCCGGATCGCTCATCGCGATGGTCCGGGCATGGTGGGCCACCTGCTGGCCGGGGGCATGGTCGTAGCGATCCACGGCCACCGTCTCCACCCCCAAGCGCTGAAGCGCGATCAGGACCTCTTTGCCAAGCTCGCCAGAGCCGAGCAGCATCACCTTGGTGGCGTGGGGGGACAAGGGGGTTCCGAGGGTGGTCATGGTGCTTACTTTCAGAAAAACAAAAAATTGACACAGAGTGCCTGCATTTTGCCCGTGGGTCTGCCGTGGACACCGCCGCACGCCTGGCTGCGGCCGCTGCGCCCTGGCCGCAGGAAACCGGCGCTTTTTGACCAGCGCTGCCGTGAGCAGACCCCTGTTTTTGCGATTTTTTTGCAAATGGCCGCATCCAAACGGGCGGCTGGTGTGTAGTGCAAAGACAGTCCTGCCACGCAAGGCTGTTTTCTTCCACTTTTTTATGCAGAAAGCCATGACCATGACCTTGTCCCGCCTTCTCCCCGTTTCCGCCACCGTGGCCGCCGCAGCCCTGCTGGCTGCCTGTGGCTCCATGCCCGGCCAGGCCACCTTCTCGCAAACCAGCCTGCCCGCCAGCATCCAGGTGCCCGCCGGCCACAAGGTTGCCTGGGAAACCGTCGGCGTCGGTGAAATCACCTACGAATGCCGCGACAAGGCCAACGCGGCTGGCCAGACCGAGTGGGTCTTTGTCGGTCCCAAGGCCGTGCTGAACGACCGCAGCGGCAAGAAGGTCGGCACTTACTACGGCCCACCCGCCACCTGGGAAGCCAACGACGGCTCCAAAGTCACCGCCACCCAGCTGGCCGTGGCACCCGCCGGGGCTGGCAACCTGCCCTTCCAGCTCGTGAAGGCCAACCCCGCCATGGGCCAAGGCGCGATGACTGGCGTGACCTACATCCAGCGCGTGGCGCTCAAGGGCGGTGTGGCACCTGCCGCGGCCTGCACGGCCGCCAACAAGGGCCAGCGCCAGATCGTGAACTACCAAGCCGACTACATCTTCTGGAAGGCCCAGTAAGGCCTGGGCCGGGCAGCGGCTCGGCTACCATTTCAGAACCCTGTTGCGACGGCCTCCTGGCCGTCGCGGCCCTTCTGAACGGACCTGCCGTCCCCTGCCACTTTCGCCCGTGCCCACCCCAACGACCGAGTTTGACTACGAAGCCTCGCTGGCCAGCTGCGCTGCGGGCTACAAAGACGCCATGCGCCAACTGTACGAACACGAAGGCGCCCGCCTGCTGGGGGTGGCGCTGCGCATCGTGCGCAACCGGGCGCTGGCGGAAGACATCGTGCACGACGCCTGCCTGAACATCTGGACCCGCGCCGCCAGCTTTGACGCCAGCAAGGGCAGTGCCCGGGGCTGGATCTACAGCGTGGTGCGCAACCTGGCACTGAACGCGGTGCGCGACGGCCAGCGCCACGTCGATGTGGACGAGGTCCAGGCTGAGGCCTTGCGGGATGCCGCCACAGCCTCCCACCACCCGGACACCGCCGACACCTACGCGCTGCACGCCGACCTGGGCCGCTTGGCCCATTGCCTGGAGGGGCTGGACGCCCCCCGGCGCCAATGCGTGCTGCACGCCTACCTGGACGGCTGCTCGCATGCCGAAATTGCCCAACGCCTGGGCGCGCCGCTGGGCACCGTCAAGGCCTGGATCCGGCGCAGCCTGGCTGCCCTGCGGGAGTGCATGGCATGAACCCGACCCCGAACGCCCATTCCGGCGCACACGACGCCCACGCCGAAGCCCTGGACCTGCGCGCTGGCGAATACGTGCTGGGCACCCTGCCCGCCGCTGAACGCGCGGCTGTGGCGCAGCAGCTCACCTACGACCCGGCACTGCAGGCCGCCGTGACCGCCTGGCAGGAACGCCTAGCGCCGCTCAACCAGCTGGCAGAACCGGTGCCGCCCCCCGCCGCGTTGTGGCGGCGCATCGATGCGTCGCTCACTGCCGCCAGCGCGCCGGCGGCGGCCGTCCCGTACGGGGCCGCCCCACGCCGCCTGGAGGGCTGGCGCCGCTGGTGGAACGACCTGGCCCTGTGGCGTGGTCTGGCAGGCGCCGGCATGGCCGCCGCAGCGGTGATGGCCACCGTGCTGCTTACCCGGAGCCTGGCACCGGAAGCCCCGCCACGCTTCATGGTGGTGCTGGTCGCACCGCAGGACAAGGCCCCCGGCTGGGTGGTACAGGCCCGCTCGTCGCGCGAGGTCCAGCTCATTCCGCTGGGCAAGTTCGAGGTGCCGCCCGACCGCGCCCTGCAGTTCTGGACCAAGGCCGATGGCTGGAGCGGCCCGGTCTCGCTGGGCCTGGTGCAACCGGGCCAGCCCTTGCACATCCCGCTGCAGCAACTGCCACCCCTGGAGTCCAACCAGCTGTTCGAGCTGACGCTGGAACCCGCCCAGGGATCGCCGATTGGCAAACCCACCGGACCCATCCAGTTCATCGGCCGGGCTGTGCAGGTGCTGTGAGTGGTGTGGGCCTTGGCCTTACCATCACGCCCGTTTTCCCACTCCCTTCTTTTCTGGACAGACACATGACGATTCGCACCGTAGGCATCATTGGCGCAGGCACCATGGGCAATGGCATTGCGCAAAGCTGCGCCGCATCCGGACTTTCCGTGGTGATGGTGGACATCTCCGACGCCGCCCTGCAAAAGGGCCTGCAGACCATCTCTGCCAGCCTGGACCGCCTGATCCGCAAGGAAAAGCTCTCGGAGGCCGACAAGCAGCTCATCATGGGCCGCATCCAGATTTCCACCGACTACGACACCCTCAAGCCCACGCAGATGGTGATCGAGGCCGCGACCGAGAACCTGGACCTCAAGCGCCAGATCCTCAAGCAGGTCGATGCCCTGCTGCCCCCCGAGGCGCTGATGGCGACCAACACCTCGTCGATTTCCATCACCAAGCTGGCCGCCGCCACCAACCGGCCCGAGCGCTTCATGGGCCTGCACTTCTTCAACCCCGTCCCGGTGATGGCGCTGGTGGAGCTGGTCCGCGGCCTGCGCACCACCGACGAGACCTTTGAGGAAGTGAAGGAGTTTGCGCAAAGACTGGGCAAGTACCCCGTGGTGGCCAAGAACGCGCCGGGCTTCGTGGTGAACCGCATCCTGGTGCCGATGATCAATGAGGCCTTCTTCGTGCTGGCCGAAGGCCTGGCCACGGCCGAGGACATCGACGACGGCATGAAATACGGCTGTAACCAGCCCATCGGCCCGCTGGCCCTGGCCGACCTGATCGGCCTGGACACCTGCCTGTCGATCATGGACGTCTACCACCGCGAATTTGGCGACAGCAAGTACCGCGCCTGCTCGCTGCTCAAGGAAATGGTCGATGCCGGCCGCCTGGGCCGCAAGACCGGGCACGGCGTCTACCGCTACTGATTCGCCGCCGGGCCACCCCATGAAACTGGCCCTGCTCTCCGACCTCCATGCCAACCGCCAGGCGCTGGACGCTTGCTTGCAGCATGCCCGCGCACAGGGCGCCAGCCACTTTGCGCTGCTGGGCGACCTGGTCGGCTATGGCGCGGACCCGGTCGCTGTGGTGGAGCAGGCCATGGCGCTGGCTGAGGCCGGCGCCTGGATCGTGCAGGGCAACCACGATGCGATGGCGCTGCAGCCCCCCGCCCAGGCCCAGACCCTGGGCGAGCAGAGCGCCCAATGGACGCACGCCCAGCTGACGCCCGCACACCGGGCCTTTCTGGCCGCACTGCCAATGCAAATCACGGTGGGCAGCACCCTGCTGGTGCACGCCAGCCCCGAGCGGCCCGAGCGCTGGCGCTATGTGCAGGATGCCGACGTCGCCCAGCGCAACCTGGCTTTTGTGGCCGAAGCGCATCCGGCGCTGCGCCATGTGTTTTGCGGCCATGTCCACCAACAGGCGCTGTACTACCAGGGGCAGGGCGGCAAGGCGATGGCCTTTGCGCCGCACGCTGGGGTGGCCATTCCGGTGCCGGCGCACCGCCGCTGGCTGGCCACGGTGGGCTCGGTCGGCCAGCCGCGCGACGGCGATCCCCGGGCCATGTATGCGCTGTTGGACACCGACGCAGGCCGGCTGAGCTTTCAGCGCGTGCCCTACGACCACGCCGCTGCGGCCGCTGCCATCCGGGCGGCCGGCTTGCCCGCCGCTTTGGCCGACCGACTGGAGCAAGGACGATGAAGCGACTGGAACCCGGCACCGAGATCGACGGCTTTGTCGTGCGCGAGCGCCTGCACGCCGGCGGCATGGCCGACATCTACCAGGTGGAAGCCGTGCCGCCCCGTAGCGACCCCGGCTTTCCGCTGGTGATGAAGCTGCCCCACCTGGCAGCGGGCGACAGCGCGGAGAACCTGCTGGGCTTTGAGGTGGAGTGCCAGATCCACCCCACGCTGGGCGGCCCGCATGTGCCGCGCTTTGTGGCGGCGGGCGACTTCACCCAGCTGCCCTACCTGGTGATGGAGCGGGTGCCCGGCCAGACCCTGCAGCATTGGCTGGACCAACCCGAGCGGCCCGATGCCGCCACCCTCGCCCGCCTGGGCGCCGCGATGGCCGAGGCCGCGCACCACCTGCACCAGCAAAACGTCTGCCACCTGGACCTCAAGCCCGGCAATGTGCTGATCCGCCCGGACGGCCAAGCCGTGCTCTTGGACTTTGGCCTGTCCTGCCACGCGCATTACCCCGACCTGCTGGCCGAGGAGCTGCGCAAGGCCGTGGGCTCCCCCGCCTGGATGGCGCCCGAACAGGTGGTGGGCGTGCGCGGCGACCTGCGCAGCGACGTGTTCGCCATGGGCGTGCTGCTGTACGAACTGGCCACCGGCAAGCTACCCTTCGGCGCCCCCAGCACCCTGGGCGGCTTGCGCCAGCGCCTGTGGATGGCGCCCACCCCGCCCCGGCGCCACCGGCCGGACCTGCCGGCCTGGCTGCAGGAAATCATCCTGCGCTGCCTGGAGCCGCAGGCCGACCAGCGCTACCCCTCGGCCGCGCACCTGGCCTTGGCCCTGCGCTATCCGGACCAGGTCCCGGCCACGGCACGCGGCGAGCGCCTGCGGGGCCTGGGTGTCTGGGCCCAGCTGCGGCGCTGGGTGCGCGCCGCCGGCATGCACTACCAGCCCAGCCCCCTGCCGGGGCGGCAGATCGCCCGGGCCCCCATCGTGCTGTGCGCCCTGCCCTACCGGGACGTGCGGGACGACATGCTCGACGCCCTGCGCCTGGCCACCGCCCGGGCCCTGGGCGCGGAACCCGGGGCCCGCCTGGCCTGCGTGACCGTGCTGTCCCCCAACGACAGCAGCCCCACCGACCCCGGCCACAGCGAAACCACGCTGCACCGCCAGCACCACGCGCGGCTGCGCCAGTGGGCCCAGGGCCTGCCGGTGGCGCCCGAGGCCATCAGTTTCCACGTGCTCGAAGCCCTGGACGTGGCCGAGGCCCTGCTGGCCTACGCCCGGGGCAACCATGTGCAGCACATCCTGCTGGGCGCCGCCACGCATGGCCTGGCGCTGCAGCGCCTGATCGACACCGTGCCCCTGCGCGTGGCCCGCGAGGCCCCTTGCAGCGTCACCCTGGTCCAGCCCGCCACCAGCCCGGCGGCCGCCCCGCAGGGCTGACCCCTCCAGGCGCGGGCCCACAATCGCGGGCATGCACGTACCCCTGCCCACCGACTCGCCCCAGCACCCCTTCACCGCCCTGACGCCCGACCGCGTGCTCGATGCCCTGGCCAGCGTCGGCCTGTATGGGGATGGGCGGCTCACCGCCCTGTCCTCCTACGAAAACCGGGTCTACCAGGTGGTGCTGGAAGACGGCCAGAAAGTGGTCGCCAAGTTCTACCGCCCCGGCCGCTGGAGCGACGCGCAGATCCTGGAGGAGCACGCCTTCGCCGCCGAGCTGATGGCCGCCGAAATCCCCGCCGTGGGCCCGCTGGTGCTCAAGGGCCAGACCCTGCACCAGGACGGCGAATTCGCCTTCTCCGTCAGCCCCTGGCGCGGCGGGCGCGGGTCGGAGCTGGACGACTTCGAAGTGCTGGAATGGATCGGCCGCTTCCTGGCCCGCATCCACACGGTGGGTGCCGCGCGGCCTTTTGTGCACCGGCCGGCGCTGGATACGGCCAGCTTTGGCCAGGAACCGCGCGACTGGTTGCTGGGACAGAACCTGATCCCGCTGGACATGCAGTCCGCCTGGCGCGAGGCCTG
>CAYZPX010000149.1:0-6873 GCA_964480105.1 uncultured Burkholderiaceae bacterium
TCAAGATGGGTTACGAAACCCTGGTCGAAGCCGGCTACGCCCCTGAAATGGCCTATTTCGAGTGCCTGCATGAGCTGAAGCTGATCGTGGACCTGATCTACGAAGGCGGCATCGCCAACATGAACTACTCGATCTCGAACAACGCCGAGTTCGGCGAGTACGTGACCGGCCCTGAAGTCATCAACGAGCAGTCGCGCGCCGCGATGCGCAACGCCCTCAAGCGCGTGCAAAACGGTGACTATGCCAAGATGTTCATCCAGGAAGGCCGCTTGAACTATCCGAGCATGACCGCCCGCCGCCGCAACACTGCCGACCACAGCATCGAAAAAGTGGGCGCCCAGCTGCGCGCCATGATGCCCTGGATCGCCAAGAACAAGCTGGTGGACCAGACCCGCAACTGATCGAATCCTCGGTTCGAGCAAAGGCCACTTCGGTGGCCTTTTTCTTTGGTCTTTAGCCGACAGCGCGGCGCTACACTGCAACGCCTGTCCATGGGGTCTCCCATGGTGTCTCTCAGAAGAGGGGGTGCGCTATGAATTTAATAGCTTGTACCGCGTATCCCATCTGGATAAAAGGGGTTTTTGATGCTTGAAGGGGAAGAGGCTCTGCGGAGCGAAGCGCTGGAGCGTAAGCGGCGCAAGGGCATTTACATCCTGCCCAATCTGTTCACCCTGGCGGCCCTGTTTGGTGGTTTTTATGCCATCGTCATGGCGATGAATGGTCGCTTTGACATGGCGGCCATCGGCATCTTCTGTGCGATGGTGCTGGACAGCCTCGATGGCCGTGTCGCCCGCCTCACCAACACCCAGAGCGCCTTTGGCGAGCAGATGGATTCGCTGTCCGACATGGTCTCGTTTGGCGCTGCGCCCGCCTTGATCGCCTATGTCTGGGCGCTGCAGGGCCTGGGCCGCTGGGGCTGGGTGGCGGCGTTTGTCTATTGCGCCTGCGCCGCCTTGCGCCTGGCGCGTTTCAATGTGAACACGGCGGTGGTGGACAAGCGCTACTTTCAGGGCCTGCCTTCGCCGGCTGCGGCTTCCCTGGTACTGGGCTTTATCTGGTTGATGACCGAGTTGGGGGTGCAGCCTGGCCAGGATGCGGAGTTGTTCACCTGGCGGCAACTGACCTGGCTGATGTTCACCTTCACCCTCTACGCCGGCCTGACCATGGTCACCAATGTGCCGTTCTACAGCTTCAAGGACGTGCAAGTGAAGAAGAGTGTGCCGTTTGCGGTGATCGTACTGATTGCGCTGGTGATTGCCATCATCAACCTGCACCCCCCGATCGTCCTGTTCGGGATCTTCGTGCTCTACGGCCTCAGTGGTTATGCCGTCTACGCCTTGCGCCGCGCCAAAGGCCAGCACAGCAGCGTGATCAGCATTTCCAAGGACGAGCCCGACGAGCGGGGTTTGCACAAGTGAGCCTGCGCGGGCCCGTGTTCTTGTGCTACATTCTTTCCATGGCTTTTGCACACACCTCCCTACTGCTAGCTCCTCTCGGGCAGAGGCGGTAGGCGTTCGCGCGCAAAAATCCACCCAAAGGCCCGTCGCACCCGCAACGGGCCTTTTGTTTTGGTCTCAAACATTCGAGGTTGCGGGTTCCCCCACCCCCCCTATTCAGGAGCGACAGATGAGCGACAAATTGATCATTTTTGACACCACCTTGCGCGACGGCGAGCAGTCCCCTGGCGCCTCGATGACCAAGGACGAAAAACTTCGCATTGCCCGCCAGCTTGAACGCCTGAAGGTCGATGTCATCGAAGCGGGCTTTGCCGCCAGCTCCAATGGCGATTTCGAGGCTGTCCAGGCAATTGCCCGGGCGATCAAGGATTCCACCGTGTGTTCGCTGTCGCGTGCCAACGACCGGGACATCGCCCGTGCGGCCGAGGCCCTCAAGGACGCCAACCGCGCCCGTATCCACACCTTCATTGCCACGTCGGCGCTGCACATGGAGAAAAAGCTCCGCATGACGCCCGAGCAAGTCTTGGAGCAGGCCAAGCAGTCGGTGCGTTTTGCCCGCAACCTGCTCGATGACATCGAGTTCAGCCCCGAGGATGGCTACCGCAGCGATGTGGACTTCCTTTGCCGCGTGATCGAGGCCGTGATTGCCGAAGGGGCCACCACGATCAACGTGCCGGATACCGTGGGCTATGCCGTGCCCGAGCTGTACGGCAACTTCATCAAGACCTTGCGCGAGCGCGTGCCCAACAGCGACAAGGCGATCTGGTCGGTCCATTGCCACAACGACCTTGGCATGGCCGTGGCCAATTCCTTGGCTGGCGTCAAGATTGGCGGCGCCCGCCAGGTAGAGTGCACGATCAATGGCCTGGGCGAGCGTGCCGGCAACACTTCGCTCGAAGAGATCGTGATGGCAGTGAAGACCCGCCGCGATTATTTCGGTCTGGATGTGGGCATCGACACCCAGCAGATCGTTCCTGCTAGCCGCATGGTCAGCCAGACCACCGGTTTTGTCGTACAGCCCAACAAGGCGGTGGTCGGCGCCAATGCTTTTGCCCATGCCAGCGGCATCCACCAGGATGGTGTGCTCAAGGCCCGCGACACCTACGAAATCATGCGTGCCGAGGATGTGGGCTGGTCGGCCAACAAGATCGTGCTGGGCAAGCTCAGTGGTCGCAATGCTTTCAAGCAGCGCTTGCAGGAGTTGGGCGTGGCCTTGGACAGCGAGGCAGAGATCAACACCGCCTTCGCCAAATTCAAAGAGTTGGCCGACCGCAAGAGCGAGATCTTCGACGAAGACATCCTGGCCCTGGTCAGCGACGAAAGCGTGACGAGCGAGAAGGAGCAGTATGGATTTGTCTCCCTGTTCCAGCAAAGCGAAACCGGCGAGCACCCCCGTGCACGGATTGTCTTCACAGTCGAAGGTGCCGAAGTCACGGCTGAGTCCGAGGGTAACGGGCCGGTCGATGCCTCGCTCAAGGCCATTGAGTCCCAGGTCAAGAGCGGTGCAGAGATGGTGCTGTATTCGGTCAACGCCATCAGTGGCTCCACTGAAAGCCAGGGCGAGGTCACTGTGCGCCTGCAAAACAGTGGCCGTGTCGTCAACGGTGTTGGGTCTGATCCGGACATCGTGGTCGCGTCGGCCAAGGCGTATTTGAGCGCGCTCAATAAACTGCACAACAAGGCCGATCGGGTGGCTGCACAAGGCTGAAACAGCGTTCTATAATCGAAGTCTTCACCTCGCATACTTACGCAAGTCATTGATCTTGCTTGGTTTTTTGAGTTTTACGGCTTCGATTACTGTTTGGGAGCGCCCGCATGCAGCACCGCAACACTTTGGCATGGAACCGTTGGTACAAAGCGGCCAGCTTGCTGGCGATGACCGCCACCTTGGTGTTGCCGGCAGGAACCATCGCTGCTGAGCGCAAAAAGGCCGTCGCCAAACCCGCCACGACCAAGGTGGCTGCCACGGCCAAACGGTCACTTGCAGCAGACCGTGGTCGCGCGACCAAGGTCGCTACCGCCAAAGGGGCTCGCCGTGCCGCCAAGGTGGCAGTCGCCGCTGCCGCGGTGGCGGTCCCCGCCAAACTGTCCTTTGGCCAGCAGGCTGGCCTGCACACCACCAATGACCCCCTGGATCTCCAGTCCAGCGTCGCACTCGTCATTGACCAGGACACCCACGAGGTCCTGCTCCGAAAGAACGACCTGGCTGTCCTACCGATCGCCTCGCTGACCAAGCTGATGACGGCATTGATCGTCACTGAGGCCAAGTTGCCCTTGGACGAGCCATTGACCATCACCCAGGACGACATTGACACCGAAAAGGGCAGTCGTTCCCGACTCAGTGTGGGCGCCACGCTCTCTCGGGGTGAGATGCTGCACCTTGCCCTGATGTCTAGCGAGAACCGTGCGGCCAATGCCTTGGGCCGTACCTACCCCGGCGGCCTTGACGTGTTTGTGGCCCAAATGAATGCCAAGGCCCGCCAGCTGGGCATGGCCGACACCCGGTACGTCGAGCCCACGGGCTTGTCGAGCAAGAACCAGTCCAGCGCCCGTGACCTTGCTGTTTTGGTGAATGCAGCCTACGGCAATGCGCTGATCCGTGACCTGTCCACCTCACCAGGGCACGAAGTGGCGGTGGGGCGTCGCACCTTGCAGTACACCAACACCAATGGCCTTGTGAAGAACCCGTCCTGGGACATCGGCTTGCAAAAGACGGGGTACATCTCGGAAGCAGGTCGGTGCCTTGTCATGCAGACCCAGATTGCAGGGCGCAAGTTGATCATGGTATTCCTGGATTCTGCAGGCAAGTTCAGCCGGCTGGCCGACGCCCAGCGTGTGCGCCGCTGGGTCGAAACCTCGGCTTCCATCGCTGGCCCCCGCTGACGTACTATCCAGGTCAGACGGCTTCGGCTTGCTGGCCACTGGCTGTTGGCGTTGGCAGATTTTGGTCTGTCGGCTAACGTGGGTGGTATCCCAACGCCAGAGAAATTTCATGGGCGGTGTTCTGCAGCTTGGGCAGCCAACTCTCGTCGATGCGGTCTGCAGGCGCTGAAATCGACAGGCCTGCCACTAGTTTGCCCTGGTCGTCATACACGCCGGCGGACATGCAGCGCACACCAAGTTCCAGCTCTTCATTGTCCCGTGCCACCCCGTATTGCCGGACTTTGGCAATTTCTCGCTCCAATGCCGGAAGCTGTGTGATGCTGTTGCGTGTTTGTCCTGCCAACCCTGTGCGCATGGCATAGGCACGGACGCGCTGCGGGTCGTCCATCGCCAGGAACAGTTTGCCGGTCGAGGTGAGGTGCAGCGGGGCATGCCCGCCAATGGCGCGAACCACCTGCATGCCCGAGCGCTCGCTGTAAGCGCGTTCCACATAGACGATTTCATCCCCCTGGCGCACGCTCAGGTTGACGGGCTGCTGGATCAGTTTGTGCAGGGCCCGCATGGGTCCCAAGGCCGCGTCGCGCACGCTGAGCCGTGCCTTGACCAGATTGCCCAGTTCCAGGAGTCGCATGCCCAGCCGGTAGGTACCGGATTCAGGCCGGTCCACAAATCGACCCATCGCCAGGTCGTTCAGGATGCGGTGGGCGGTGGAGGGGTGCAGCCCAGTCTTTTCGCTGATTTCCTTCAGGGACACCGCTTCTTCTCTGGAGGCCAGGACGTCCATGACTGCAAACATGCGTTCCAGGACCTGGACGCTGGGTTTGGTGTTCGGCGTGGTTTCTTTGGTTTTCATCGGGACAATCGGGTGAAAACCTTATTTTACATAGTGAAATCACGATCGCTGAATGGATCCTGGCGAATCCACTGTCCATGCCGACGGATCTCGCAGGGTTGGAACTGGGCCTTGTACCGCATCTTGGGACTGGCGCCAATCCAGTACCCCAGGTAAACAAACGGCAAACCCAACTGCCGTGCCTGGGCGATCTGCCAGAGCACGTTGTAAGTGCCATAGCTGCTGCGGTGCTCCTCGGGTTCGTAAAAGGTGTAGACCGCAGAAAGGCCGTCTTCCAGCACGTCCACGATCGACACCATTTTCAGTGCCCCGGGGTCCTCGCCCTCGACGGGGGCGCGAAACTCGACCAGGCGCGTGTCCACCCGGCTTTGCAGCAGGAACTGCGTGTACTGGTCAATGCTGTCATCGTCCATGCCGCCCCCCGCATGGCGTGCCCTTTGATAGCGCAGGTACAGCGCGTAATGCTCGGGAAGAAACACCAGGTTCAGCACCCGCACCTGCAACGTGGCATGGCGCTCCTGGGCCCGCCGTTGGCTGCGGTTGGGGCGAAAGTCATCCACCACCACACGCAAGGGAAGGCAGGCCTGACAGCCATCGCAATATGGCCGGTAAGTAAACATGCCGCTGCGCCGGAAGCCCTGGTCCACCAGCGCGGTGTAGGCTTCATTCAGGATCAGATGGCTGGGGGTTGCCACCTGTGAACGTGCCATTTTCCCGGGCAGGTAGCTGCATTCGTAGGGAGCAGTTGCGTAGAACTGGAGCGGTTGCAAGGGCAGATCGGCGGGGTGGGTCATGTCTTGGTGCGAGGGGATCCCAACAACGCATCCCAGTATAGGGAGTCAAATTGCCAATGCAGCGGTGGCGCTTTTTGGGCTTCTGCGATGTGGTTCAGAAACTGCCGGCGGGGAATTTCGTGTGCCCCGAGCGAGGCCAGATGGCGTGTGTTTTGCTGGCAATCGATCAGCGTCACGCCTTGTGCCCGGCAGAGGGCGACCAAGGCGGCCAGGGCGATCTTCGAGGCGTCCGTGGCCAGGGCGAACATGGATTCACCAAACACTGCTTTGCCCAGAGCCACCACATACAGGCCCCCCACCAACTGGCCGCCCATCCAGGTTTCCACGCTGTGTGCATGACCTGCCCGGTGCAAGGCGGTGTAGGCCTCGACCATTGCCGGAACGATCCAGGTGCCATCCTGCCCGGGCCTCTCGCGTTGTGCGCAATGGGTGATGACGGCGTGAAAGTCATGGTCGATGCGGATTTCGCAGTCAGCCCGGGTACGAAACCCTTGCAGTGTCTTGCGCAGCGAGCGGTGGACCCGAAAGGCCTCCACGGGGAGCACCATGCGTGGATCGGTGGACCACCACAGCACTGGCTGGCCTGGGCTGAACCAGGGAAACGTCCCCTGGCCATACGCAGCGACCAGGCGTTCAACGCCCAGATCGGTGCCTGCCGCCAGCAATCCCGGCGCATCACTGTCGCGGCCCCAGGCCTGTTCGGGTGGAGGCAGGGGGTCATCGGGGTTCAGCCAAGGCAGGGGAGGATGCATGGTGCAACGAGCGACGACGCAATGGTGGGCCGTGGTGGGTGGAAAAGAAAAAAGCCCCGCACTAGAAAGAACGGGGCTTTTTGTCTGGCTCCTCAACCTGGGCTCGAACCAGGGACCTACGGATTAACAGTCCG
>CAYZPX010000150.1:0-6817 GCA_964480105.1 uncultured Burkholderiaceae bacterium
GCAAAGTTACCACGCCAATCAGACAGTCCACATCGGTTGTGGCAGGCTACTTACCTTCCTTCTTGCAGGTCACTTCAAGATCTTCACCAGACTTTCGAACCACAACATTTGCAGGGGTTTTGGCGCCCCAACTGCCTCGGTCGTTGTTCAATTTGCATTCAGCTTCAACGGGCTTTCCATCATGTGAGGCCGTCAGGGCAACTGTTTGCATTTCACTTTGAGTCAAACTGGAACAACCAGTAACTCCAACGATAACCATCAATCCCAAAAAAATATTTTTCATCTCAATTTCCAAAAATCAATAAATCCAGCAAAACCATTCATTGATAAGTTTTCTCTGTAGTTACCTTAGACGTAGCATCAGAAAAAACCGTCACTTCAGACAACAAAGTAGAGGCCCCACCCGTTGTGATTCGGTATGTCACAAGCGTTTTTCGACTCTGGCCCTGCACGCCTGTCGCTTGCGAGGTAATTCTCAGAAGCGCAATCGATTCCATCGAGTCGGATTCAAGGGCGTAATTCACACTGACTGTACCAACCTTGGTTGATTTCAAGCTGCTTGCATAACAAGTCATGTCATACCAAGAGCCGGACTGACCCACTGCAGCCGACGTAGGCAATTCAACTCGATTAGAAACAAGGCAATAGGTATCAGGATCTACATAACCTACAGGCTTGTAATTTGCTCCGTAATAGGACGCTACAGAATCGTCGAATACGATGGATGAATTGTTACCCTCGATGGATCCAGACCCTTTGCTTATCGCCGTTTGCTTGATAGCAGACGCTCCCTCGAAAGAGGCTGGACTGCTTGTGATCGTGTATGTTCCGCTCCCGTTGAATTTGAATGAATTTCCAGAATCCATCACTGACTCCGAAATTCTTAACTGATATGTCTTGTTTCCCTTCGCAATGTTTTCAGCAACTGTAGACAAAGGAAATTGTGACGACGAGAGAGGGGCGGAATCGTCGCCGCCACCCCCTCCACACGCAGTCAGGGCGATGATGGAAATCGATGTTGCAAGCAGCGGCAGGTGCCGCAGGATCTGTCTCATGTTTGGTCCTCAGGTTGGAGTTCTGGCGCTCTACATTTCAACGGAGTAGTAACACCTTTGGGTATCATAGCCCGTGGAGTTATAGACGTCATAGCAATAAGTTTTTGCTGTGGCAAAAACGTCAGTCAAGTACGCAAAAAACTCCCATTTGGTCGCTTTGGGTTCTGCGATTCGTGACGTCCGTAGCCGTGTAGGCCTGTCCCAAGAAGCACTGGCATTACGCGCCGAAGTTGACCGCTCCTACCTTGGGGGCATCGAACGTGGCGAAGTCAACCTGGCGCTCGTCAACATCGTAAAAATTGCAGCGGCGCTGGAAATTTCTGTTGAAAGCTTGATGCGCGAAGCACAACTCTGAATGACGCGACCACGCATCGCGCAAGGAAGGCCCTCAACCACTCCTGAAAAGAGAGCTGGTACCGCTGGTATTTATTGGCCTAGAGGCTGATTTGACCATCAAACTTTTACCCCCTCCCCTGCAGCCGCCCGAGGCTGGGCGGTGCGGGGGAAAGCCAACTCAGCGCAGGATCAGCACCTGGTCGGGCTGTTGCGGCTGGGGAGCGGGCATGGGGGCGGGCTGCTGCACGCCGTAGGCGCCGGCTGGGGTGGGCATGGGGGCCATGCCTTCAGCGCGCACGCCGCGCGAGAGCTTGGGGTCGCTGTAGCCCAGCTGCATGGCGAGCTGCTGGTACACGTCCTGGGCCAGGCTTTGCGAGGTTTCGCGGATGACCTTGGCGCGGTTGGGCGGGGCGATGTCGCCGCGCACCGACAGGATCTTGGTGTCGTTGCCCTGGCCCTGGGCGGAGAAGGCGGCCTTGATCTCGTAGGTCTTGGTGTGGATCAGCGAGAAGTCGGCCAGCAGCTGCAGCCCGTACTGGCGGGTGGCGCTGCTGCTGCCCTGCAGCGGCGACAGCGCATCGGTGAAGTCGATGCTGGAGACGGTGCCAAACAGCACGTAGTCGGCGCCGCTGAACTCGCCCTTCTTGATGCGGGCGATCACGTCCTTGATGTCGGGCTGGCGCACGGGCTTGGCCATCTTGCCGCCCTGCACCTGGTTGAGCACCTGCTCGGCCTTGCTGGGCTGGGGCTCGCCGCCATCAAAGCGCTTGCCCTGCACCAGGCGGAAGTAGGTGCCCTGCAGCAGCGCGCCCTTGATGTCGTTGGTGTAACCACCCAGCTCGCGCTGCTCGATGTAGCTGTAGCGGCCGGACACATAGGTACCACTGGCCTGCTCGGAAGCCTGCATGGAATGGCTGCCACCGGACGAGTGGCTGCCACCGTACAGGCCATGGCTGCCACTGGCGCTGTGGCTGCCGCTGGCGCTCATCTGGCTGCTGCGCTGGAAGGTGCCGGCGCTGAAGTATTCGGAGACGCGCTCGGAATACGCCAGGTCGGTCACGGCGATCTTGGGAGCGGTGTTGGTCTGGGCCAGGACGGCCGGGCCGGTGGCCAGCGCGGTGGCGGCCAGCAGCGTGTTCAGGAGAAATCGGCGTTGCATGGGGTGTCCTGCCTTAACGCTTGCTGGTCTTGCGGATTTCTTTTTCGTCCTGCCATTCGATCGTGCCTTCCTGCACGTCGAACATCTTGAGCGTGAACTTGTAGAAGACGTCCTTGGTCGTGTTGTTCTGCTTGACGATGCTGGTCAGCTCGCCTTCGAGCTGGTACTTGGCCGCCGTCATCTGGCCGACCTTGGCAGTCGTGTTCTGCTTGTACAGGCCGCTCTGGTTCTGGCGCTGCAGCTCGTCCACACCCTGCTGCATTTCGTTGATCGAACGGGTGAAGCGCACCTTGCCGGACTTGACCAGCGAGGTCTGGATGGAGTTCATCACGTTGGTGGTGTCGATGTACTCGCTGGTCTTGTTCTTGACGGTGGAAATCGTCACCGTGGGGCGGCCCTGGAAGATGCCGGTTTCCAGCAGGCTGCCGACCATCTTCTCGGCAATCATCTGCAGGTCAGAAGACCCGAATTCGTTGGTCACCAGCTCGACGGCCTTGGCATCGCCGTAATTGACCTGGCGATCCAGGCGCACGGTGGGCGAGGTGAGCTGGGTGGAGCAGGCCGACAGGCCCAGGGTGGCGGCCACGCAGGCCAGGGTAAGGGTGCGGCGCAGAGGCAGGCGGAAGTTCATGACAGGGTTCCTTGGGAGAGCGTTCGTTGGGATGGTGGCGCCGAATCAGCGCGTTTCCACGTTCATTTCCAGGCGCAGATCGACGGCGGCGGCGGTGGGCGCGACGCTCTTGACGGTCTGCTCGCCCAAGCCGAGCACGGCCATCTGCTTCCAGGATTCGCCATCGCCGACCTGGTTGCCGACGTTGTCCAGCCAGCGGAAGCGGTAGAACACGGTGCGATCGCTGCGGCCCATGTTGGCCAGGTCGGCCTGCACCGTGAGGATGTCGTTCTTGCGCACGAGGCGCATCTCGCGCACGGCGATGCCGTTGGCGTCGCCGCGTAGGGCCACCTTGGAGGTCACGGCCAGCGGGGTGGCGGGGTCATGTTGGGCCGAGGCGGTGCCAGCCAGCGCCAGCAGGGCCGCCGCGCCGGCCAGGCGCAGGGCGTGGGAAAGCACAGAGGTCATGGGAAAACGTCCTTCAAACACGTGAAACATCAATTCTTGGCGGGGGCAGCGGAGGCGGGCACGGCAGGCGCGGCAGCAGGCGCAGCCTTGGCCGCCGCAGGCCGGGGCGCACGGTTGGCGCGGGGCGCAGGTTTGGCGGCGACCGGTGCGGGGGCCGCCACAGGCACAGGGGCGGGCTCAGCGACCACGGGCGCGGGGGGTGGCGCATCGGGCAGGCGGCCGGCGGTGGCCACATCGCCGGCCAAGGCCACGTTGTGGTACAGGCGCACGGGCACCAAGGCGTACTGGCCGTCGATCTTGACGGGGGTGTCCACCGGGCGGCCGTCAATCGTCAGGCGGTGCTCACCAGGGGGCAGGTAGCCGCGGGCCACATAAACGCGGCCGGGCAGCATGCGCCACATGCGGTCATCGGCCTTTTCGGTGACCACGGCAGCCACGGCGCCAATCAGGCCACCCAGTACGCCGGCGTTTTTCTGCAGCTGGTCCTGCACCACGCCCTTGGCGATGGCACGGGTGACGCCGCGCAGCACCATGCCAGGCATTTCGTCCTTGAGGACCCGACGGGCCATGACGTTCACATCGACCACTTTCTCCAGCTTGAAGCGTTGGTCGCCAGCGCTGACCTGGGCCAGCAGCGGGTCGGTCGAAGGCTCGATCACCGGATACGAAATGCTGGCGGCGACCACCCCACGGCCCGTGGGCACCGGCAGCGTGAAGCTCTTGGGCTTGCGTGCGGGGGCGTCGCCCGCTTCGACGATGAACAGCACATCGGTCATGCGCTGGCGGCGCTTCCAGGTGAAGCTGGTACGGTCGTCCAGGCCGCGCAGGCCTTCTTCGAGCACGGGGGTTTCGGGCCGCAGTTCGATGGCCTTGCGGTAGCCAGGGGCGGCCATGCCGGGCTCGTTGAGCACTTCATACAGGTAGCCGGCCAGGTAATGGCTCAGGGCGTTCTGGTAGCCATTCTTCAGCGCCAGCACTTCGGGGTCGTTCAGGGTCTCGACGGGGTAGCCGTTGATTTCCTTGCTGCCCGAGGTGGCGCCTTTTTCCTTGGCCTCTTCCTCGGCGGCCAAGGTTTCCTTGGCACGGAATTCGGCAATCACGGCCTCGCGCTCGTGGGTGCGCTTGATGTCCACGCGGGCGTTGTCGAAATCGCCCTGGGCGATGCGGTTCATCGCCAGGCGGGTGGTGAGCCAGACCTTTTCGTAGTCCTGGCCTTCATAGACCTTCAGGCGCTCGCTGATCAGCGCGGCGCCCACGGTGCCCAGCAGCTTGTCGGGGTTGGTCTTGGCGGCCTCTTCCCATTCCTTGACCTTGGTGTCGGCCAACAGGAAAGCCTGGGTGCTGTCGGCGTAGCGGTGGTCCATGCGCAGCAGCTCGCCGCGCTCCAGGTTGTAGAGCAGGGCCTGCTTGTCGGACTCGCTGGGGGCCGAGGCCTCCAGCTTGGCCAGCGCGGCCGGAATGCCAGCCGTGCGGTGCGAGGCCTGCATGTCGGCGGCCAGTTCGTCGTGGCTCTGGAAGGTGGCGCAGCCGGTGAGCACGGCGCTCAGGGTCAGCGCCGACAGCAGGCGGGGGCGAAAAACGGGGTGCATGTGGGTGTTGGTGATCGGGGTTAATGGTTGGAACAGCGCCCAAACGCGACCACCACCCTCCCTCCCGGCGAATGGCAAACGGCCCCGCAACAGGGAGATGGCGCACTGCGAAACTCAAAGAGGCCGCGGGGCCCGGGCGGCAATGTACCAAAGGCAGACGCTGCTTTTCTTACACCCGCGTCAGGTTGTTGCAGCTGCGCCACAGTGGGCTGGCAAAGCCACTTCCCCGGCCCGCCCCGGCACCCGATACACCCACACCGTCCGCCCCCCCGGCACCTCGCCGTGTGCGACCGGCTCCACCTCAGGCACGGGGAACTCCAGGCTGACCAGCCAGCTGCCAGGCGCCATCTCGGCGCTGGCCTTGGCCCAGGCGCGGGGCATGCTCTCGGGCCGCTGGAAGAGGTAGACCAGCGCATAGGCGCCCCAGCTGGCCTGCCAGATGTCGCCCTGCGCGACCTGGGCCCAGGGGCAGCGGCGGGCGCAGAGCCAGCGCAGGGGGCGGCTACGCTCCAGGCCGTGCAGCGCGGCCAGGGGGTAGGCCTGGCGCAGCGCGAGCAGGCCATCGCCCAGGCCGCAGCCGGCATCCAGCACGGCGGCGCCGGGCTCCAGCGGCGCGGCGTCGGGCAGGTCGTTCAGTGCATCGGGCGGGGTGGGGAACAGCGGCGCGTCCTTCCAGGACTGCAGTGGGTACAGCAGCAGCAGGCAGGCCAGCGGCAGCAGCCAGGCCCAGGGCGGAAAGGCATCGGCCTGCGTGAGCCCCAGCGACAGCGGGAAACCAGCGGCAATGAACAACTTGCGCCACAGCGTGTCGCCCCACAGGCTGATCAGGGTGCCCAGCAGGCTGGCGGCCAGCAAGCCCACGACCGGGGGCAGCCCCGTCGCCGGGGGCAACCACAGGAACAGCCACCAGGAGGCCGACCAGCCCAAGACAGCCGGCAGGGGCCAGGGCAGGCGCGGAATCATCGGGGGCTCCGGGAAGGTGGTGGGTGGGTTTACTCAGCCGGGCCGCCGCGCAGGCGCTCGATCAGGCCGTTGAGCTCGTCGAGCGAACCGAACTGGATCGCCAGCTCGCCCAGCTCCTCCATGCGGCCAGCGCGCTTGACGCGTTTTTTGACGCGCACTTCCACCTGCGCCGTCAGCAGGTCGGAGAGTTCTTCTTCCACCCGCTCCAAGTCGCGGGTTTTGGGCTTGGCGGCTGCAGGGGCCGGGGTAGTGCCAGCAGCTTCGGCGCCCAGCTTCTTGGCCAGGGCCTCGGCTTCGCGCACCGACAGTTTTTTGGCGGCGATCTGGTGGCTGGCGGTGATCTGGGTGGCGCGGTCCAGCGCCAGCAAGGGGCGGGCGTGGCCCATGTCGATGTCGCCGGCCATCAGCATGGTCTGCACCGGCTCGGCCAGGTTCAAGAGGCGCAGCAGGTTGCTGGCGGCGCTGCGCGATCGGCCCACGGACTGCGCGGCCTGCTCGTGCGTGAGGCCAAATTCCTGGACCAGGCGCTGCAGGCCCTGCGCTTCTTCGAGAGGATTGAGGTCTTCGCGCTGGATGTTCTCGATCAGCGCCATCGCGGCGGCGGCCTCGTTGGGCACGTTGCGCACCAGCACGGGCA
>CAYZPX010000151.1:0-6716 GCA_964480105.1 uncultured Burkholderiaceae bacterium
CCGGCAAGGTCAAGGGCAAGAGCGTCAAGGCCCGCCGCGTGGCGCTGGACGAGTTCGACGAGGGCCGCGCATGATTGGCCTCCTGCAGCGCGTGCGCGAGGCGCGGGTGGAGGTCGAGGGCCAGGTGGTCGGCCAGATCGGCCCAGGCCTGCTGGCGCTGGTCTGCGCCGAGCGCGGCGACACCGAGATGGAGGCCGACAAATGGCTGGCCAAGGCGCTCAAGCTGCGCATCTTCAGTGACCCGCCCGACCTGGCGGCTGCCGATGCAGAGCAGGCGCGCTCGGGCAAGATGAACCGCAGCCTGCAGGACGTGGGTGGGGGCCTGCTGCTGGTCAGCCAGTTCACGCTGGCGGCCGACACTTCGGGCGGCAACCGTCCCAGTTTCAGCCATGCCGCCCCGCCCGAAGACGGCCGGCGTCTGTACGAGTACCTGGTGGCCCGCGCCCGCCAGGCCCACCCGCAGGTGGCCACGGGCCAGTTTGCCGCGGACATGCAGGTCCACCTCGTCAACGATGGCCCGGTCACGGTGCCGCTGCGCGTGGCGCCTGCTGCTGCCACGGTTTTAGCGTAGTCCAGGCCCGCTACCATGGGGCTTTTTCCCGCACGCAAGGAAATGCCCATGTACGAAAAAATCCTGGTCCCGGTCGACGGCAGCCCCACTTCGCAACTCGGCCTGGACGAGGCCATCCGCGTCGCCCGCGCGATGGGCTCCACGATCCACCTTTTGCACGTGGTGGACGAGACCTCGTTCACCTCCAGTTTCGAAGCCAGCGTGGCCCTGACCGCCGACGTGCTGCAGTCCCTGCAGTCTGCGGGCCAGCAAGTGCTGGTGGCCGCGCAGAACTACGTGCGCGAAGCCGGCATTCCCGTCGAGGGCGAGGTGGTCGAGAGCTTTGCCGACCGCGTCAGCGACCTGGTCCTGCGCAAGGCGAATGAATGCGGTGCGCAATTGATCGTGCTGGGCACCCATGGCCGCCGAGGTGTGCAGCGGGTGCTGCTGGGCAGCGATGCGGAACAGATCGTGCGCCAGGCCACCGTGCCCGTGTTGCTGGTGCGCGGCGGCTAAAGCGCTTCAGCGCTCGTAAGGATCGGCAAAGCCCAGGCCGGTGAGGATCTCGGTCTCGTAGGCCTCCATTTCCTCGGCGTCCTGCTCGCTGGTTTCGTGGTCCCAGCCCTGCGCGTGCAGGGTGCCGTGGACCAGCAGGTGGGCGTAGTGCTCTTCCAGCGTTTTGTTTTGCTCGCGGGCCTCGCGCTCCACCACCGGGGCGCAGAGCACCAGGTCGGCTGTCACCACGGGGTCCTGCGTGTAGTCGAAGGTCAGCACGTTGGTGGCGTAGTCCTTGTGCCGGTAGTCGCGGTTGAGCTGCTGGCCTTCCTCGGCATCGACGATGCGCACGGTGATCTCGCCGTCGCTGGCCAGCGCATGGCGAATCCAGCGCGCGACCTTGTGGCGCGGCAGCACAGCGCGGTGCGCGGCCACGTTGTCAAAGCGCGCGAATTGCAGGGACAGGCTCAGGGCGGGCAGGGGCATGGTGTCAGAAAATTTAGGGTATTTTTGGCCTCTAGGCCAATGGATACGAGCGGTACTAGCTATATAAATAATAGCGATTGAAGGGCCTTAGGCACCACCGCTACGGGTCCGGACGGGACCGGGCCGGCCGGCGGCGTCGTAGGCATCGACGATGCGGGCGACCAGCGGGTGGCGCACCACGTCAGCGCTGGTAAAGCGGGTCACGGCGATGCCCTTGACGCGCTTCAAGACCCGCTCGGCGTCGATCAGGCCGCTCATCGCGCCCTTGGGCAGGTCGATCTGGCTCACGTCCCCGGTCACGACCGCCTTGGCGCCGAAGCCGATGCGGGTGAGGAACATCTTCATCTGCTCGGGCGTGGTGTTCTGCGCTTCGTCCAGGATGACGAAGGCGTTGTTCAGCGTGCGCCCGCGCATGAAGGCCAGCGGCGCAATTTCCAGCGCGTTGCGCTCGAAGGCCTTTTGCACCTTGTCGTAGCCCATCAGCTCATACAGCGCGTCGTACAGCGGGCGCAGGTAGGGGTCCACCTTTTGCGCCAGGTCGCCGGGCAAAAAGCCCAGGCGCTCGCCGGCCTCGACAGCCGGGCGGGTCAGGACGATGCGCTGCACGCTGCTGCGCTCCAGTGCGTCCACCGCGCAGGCCACGGCCAGGTAGGTCTTGCCGGTGCCGGCCGGGCCGATGCCAAAGGTGATGTCGTGCTTGGCGATGTTGTCCAGATAGACGCTCTGCGTGGGCGTGCGGGCGCGCAGGTCAGCGCGGCGGGTGCTCAGCACCACGGCGCTGTCCCCGTCTTCGTGCAGCGCCATGGCGGCGTCGCCGGCCAGCATCAGCTGCAGGGTGTCTTCGAGGATGGGGCGCTCGGCCTGCTCGTACAGGGCCTGCAGCAGCTCCATGGCCTGTTCGGCTTTGGCCTTGGGGCCATCGACCTTGAATTGCTCGTGCCGGTGGGCGATCTTGACCTGCAGTGCAATCTCGATGGTGCGCAGGTGCTGGTCGGCCGGGCCACACAAATGGGTGAGCCGGAGGTTGTTGTGCGGGGTGAAGGTGTGGCGCAGGATCAAGGCGGGACCGTCCGTGAGGGGCAAAGGGGGCGTTCGCCAGGGCCGGGAACGCAAGGGCGCCATCATAAAGAGCCGCCTGTCGCCCTGCGGTTTTTTAGGTAGGCCGAATTTCAAGCCAAAATGGCCTCCAGACCAATGAATGCCAGCGGTATTAGCTATCTTTTTTGAAAGACATTTCCCATGATTGGACGACTCCAGGGCACCCTGGCGGAGAAAAACCCGCCCCAGGTGCTGATCGACTGCCACGGTGTGGGCTACGAGGTCGATGTGCCGATGAGCACTTTCTACAACCTGCCGGGCCTGGGCGAGAAGGTGAGCCTGCTCACGCATTTCGTGGTGCGCGAGGACGCCCAGCTGCTCTACGGCTTTGCCACCGCGCAGGAGCGCGAGGCCTTCCGCCAGCTGATCAAGATTTCGGGCATCGGGCCGCGCATGGCGCTGAGTGTGCTGTCGGGCATGAGCGTGAACGAGCTGTCTCAGGCCATCACTGCGCAGGAGCCGGGCCGGCTGGTCAAGGTGCCGGGCATTGGCAAAAAGACCGCCGAGCGCCTGTTGCTGGAGCTCAAAGGCAAGCTGGGCCCCGACCTGGGCCTGCCCACTCACGCGGCCAACGACCACCAGGCCGACATCCTGCAAGCGCTCTTGGCGCTGGGCTACAGCGACAAGGAAGCCGCCGCCGCCCTCAAGGCCCTGCCGCCCGAGGTGGGCGTGAGCGAGGGCATCAAGCTGGCGCTGAAGGCGCTGGCGAAGTAAGCCGGCTTACTGCGCATCCCGCACGGTGCGCCCGTGCGTGGGCTGCACGGGGCGGGCGTTGGCGGGGGCGGTGCGCTGCAGCTGTTGCAACTGCCCCAGGCTGATGCTGGCGGGGTTTTTCAGCACCACGCGCAGCACGCCTTCGGTGCAGGGCGGCCGGGTCAGCGAGCCCAGGTAATGCACATAGCGCCGGTCGGTCGGCAGCAGGGCCGACAGGGATGGCAGTAGGTGCGGCAGGCGCACCTGGTCGCCCGCTTCCAGCGGCATGTACGGCCACAGCTGGGCCAGGAAGGGGTTGGGCACCCCGTCCACCCGCATGGGCACCGAGACCACGAGCAGTGCGCCTTGCGGGCCTTCGAAGACCAGGTCGGTGGCCATGTCGAAGCGCTGGTGCAGCAGTTGTTCTTCTGCAGGGTGGTGCCATTCCAAGCGCCGCAAGCGCCAGAGCTGGCCACGCAGCGGCAGGGTGGGGGATTGCTCCACGTTCAGTGCCAGGCCGTGGCCTTCGTGCACAAAGCGGCCACCAAATGCCGCTTCCTGAAAACGCAGGGGTTCGGCCGGGCCGCCGACCAGGTCCTGTGCCGTGATGGCCAGGGGCGATTGCCGCTGGCCCAGGGCGCAGGTGGCAAAGCGGCTGTGCAGCTGCCCCCAGGCCTCGGGGCCGTTGGCGCCAGCATAGCCCCATGCGACGGTGTCTGCATCCGGTTCGGGCGGGGCCGGGGGAGGCGCTGGCGGCGGTGGCGGGCCCAGCTGGGCGGCCAGTGCGGCGGCGCGTTCGCGCAACTCGCGGCGGCTGACGCTCAGGTCGGCATCTGCTGCCGGGCTTGCGGTCGGGCTGGTGCTGGGACTTGCCAGCGCCGCTGGGCCCCGGCTGGCCGTTGCAGCGGCTTTGGGGCTGCTGGGGGCGCGGGCCTTGGCCGGGCGCGGTGGTGCGGGCGGGGGCACCTGCACGCGCAGGACTGGCACTTCCGTTGCGGGCGCGGCCTTGCCACCCCGTCGGCCGGCGGCGGGCTGCTGTTGCTGTGCCCGCTGGATGGCCTGGTTGATCTTGTCCACCAGCTGGGCCTTGTCTTCGGCGTTTTCCACGCGCAAGGGGGCAGCCTTGTCAGTGGCTGCCTTGTCAGCACCCGGTTCGGCCGCCCAGGCAGGCAGGGCCAGCCAAACCGCGCAGGCGCTGAGTAGCAGGGAGGGCAGGGGAGGGCGTGGCAGGACAGGCATGGTCCAAGGGTAAACCGGAATCGGGTGGTGCTGCGCCCGGTATGCGGGTCATTCCATGGCCAATTCGTCCGATTCACGGCCAAACCAGGCGGTGATGCGCTGGCGTAGCCACTGGGTGCCGGCCTCGCGGTGCAAGCGCGTGTGCCAGAACTGGTGGATGGCGGTGGCGGGCACCTCCAGCGGCAGCGGCCGGATGGCCAGGCCCAGCGGGGCGGCGGCGCGCTGGGCAAAGCGCTCGGGCACGGTGGCCAGCAGGTCGGTGCTGGCCAGTACATGGCCCAGCGCGACATAGTGCGGCACGGCCAGCCGGATCTGCCGCACCCAGCCGGCGCGCTCAAAGTAGGCGTCCACCCGGCTGTGACCGGTGCCGGGCGCATCGACCCGCACATGGCCGGCGGCCAGAAAGTCCTCCGGGGACAAGGCCGCCTGTGCCGCCAGCGGGTGGCCCTGGCGCAGCAGGCAGACATAGCCCTGGCGGAACAGCGCCTGCTGGAAGAACCCCGCCTGCAGCTGCGGCAGCAGGCCCAGTGCCAGGTCCACCCGACCCTCGGCCATGGCCTGGGCCAGGGCCTCACCGCCGGCCGGCACCACGCGCAGGGTCACGCCCGGGGCCTCGCGGGCCAGGGCTTCCATCAGCACGGGCAGGAAGTAGATCTCGCCCACATCGGTCATCGCCAGGGTGAAGGTGCGGGTGCTTTGGGTCGGGTCGAACACGGCGGCACTGTTGAGCGCCCGGTGCAGCGTGGCCAGCGCCTGGCCCACGGGATCGGCCAGCTGCAGCGCAAAGGCGGTGGGCTCCATGCCTTGGGCGGTGCGCACAAACAGCTCGTCGCCCAGCAGCGTGCGCAGCCGGCGCAGGGCGTGGCTCACCGCCGGTTGGCTCAGGCCCAGCGCGGCGGCGGCGCGGGAGACCTGGCGGTCCTGCAGCAGTTGCTGGAACACCACCAGCAGGTTCAGGTCGATGTGGGCCAATTCCATGGGCTGGCGGTAGGGGCGGTTGCGTTCACAGGGCGGCGGGCGTGGGTGCGGGACCGTTCACCGCGCCACCCGGCTGGCGCCCAGCCGGCCCGACAGCGCCTGTGCAGCTTCCTGCAGCAGGCGCGCGTTGGCGCTGCCCGGCTGCGGGTCCAGCGTGGCGGTGGGGCCGATGGCGGTCAAGCACAGCGCCAGGCGGCCCAGGCCGTCAAAGACCGGCACGGCGACGGCGGCAATCCCAGGCACGAGCTGGTCGCGCACCACGCTCAGTTGCTGATCGCGGATCTGTGCCAGCTCTGCCACAAACGCTGGGTCTTCCAAGGCGTTGGCATCGCCATCGGCGGCCAGCGCGGCGGCCACCTTGTCCTGCGGCAGGTGCGCTGCGAAGAGCTTGCCCGACGCCGTGTGCCGCACCGAGGCGTTGGTGCCGTGGCGCATGGCCACATGCACATCGGTCGGGCCTTCTTCCACCGCGATGATCGTTGGGCCGCGCGTACCCCACACGGCAATCCCCACCGTGGCGCCCACACGCAGCGCCAGGCCGGGCAGGGCTTCCATCGCCAGGCGGATCGGGTCGGCCTGCTGCAGGCTGATCAGTCCCAGCTGCAGCGCCAGTGGCCCCAGGCCGTAGTGGCCGCTGGCGGGGTCCTGCTCGATCAGGCCCAGCTTGCCAAAGCTCACCAGGTAGGGATGGGCCTTGGCCGCCGTCATGCCGGCATCGCGCGCCAGGTCTTTGAGGGCCATGCGGCGCCCGGTGTGGGCCAGGGCTTTGAGCAACTGGCCGCCCACCTCCACGCTCTGGATGCCGCGCGAGCCACGGTGGGCCGTCGCGTCGGTGTCCAGATCGGATTCCGCGGGGGAAGTGGGTGCAGGGGGCAGGGCGTGAGAAGGGGAAGTGCTGACAGAAGACATCGCGGAATTGTCGCCCGCGCACAGGGGGCTAGGGTTTCTACTTAAACAAATTGATTTGTCTAAAACAAACTTTTTGGCGACAATCCGTTCGCGCTGAACAAATCAGCTTTGTCATTGTTGAAAACTACGGAGCCCCCGTCCATGAGCACCAAAACCTTCGCCTCCGCCGCCGACCTGGAAGAGAAGAAAGTCACCTTCGAGCAGCTGTCCGAGCACGCCTGGGCCTACACGGCCGAGGGCGACCCGAACACCGGCATCATCATTGGCG
>CAYZPX010000152.1:0-6698 GCA_964480105.1 uncultured Burkholderiaceae bacterium
CGATGCTCTCGGCAATGCTGCAGTTGATGTTCTTCTGGCTGAAGGCCTCGCTGGCGGCGCCAAACACCACGATTTCGTCGGGCCGGTCCTGCACCGCCGCCTCGTAGCCCTTGAGGTTGGGCGTCAGCACCGAATAACGCACCCCGGGCTGGCGGGTGATGCCCTGCATGACCTCGTGGTTGTCGGCCATCTGCGGCACCCACTTGGGACTGACGTAGCTGGTGACCTCGATCTCTTTCAGGCCGGCATCCTGCAGGCGGTGGACCAGGCCGATTTTGACCTCGGCCGGGACAGGGGTTTTTTCGTTCTGCAGACCGTCACGGGGGCCTACATCGATCAGATTGACGCGCGGTGGGAGGTTCATGGGGACCTTGTCTCAGTGGTGTCTAGTGGGAGGAGCAAAGCAGCCGTGCATTTTCATCGGAGACACCGGTCTGCCTGGCCCTCTTCTTGGGACAAGTCGGTCACAGGCTCGGCCATTTCAGCCCGCAGCAGCTCCACCATGCGCAGGGCAGCCGGCGACAAAGGCCGCCCCCGGAGGGTGACCAGTCCAATCGGACGGCGCAGGCAAGGGTCGGCCAGCGGCCGCCACACCACACCATCGCGCCGCACCACCTGGGCGGCCAGGGCCGGCAAGGCACTGACCCCCAAGCCCTCGGCCACCATGGCAGCGATCGTGGCCAGGTGCTCGACCTCGTAGCGGGGCGTGAACCGCACATGGTGGGCCAAGAGCGCCTCGTCGGTGTATTGGCGCACGCTGGTCCCGGCCGGCATCGAAATATGGGGCAGCGCGGCAATCTCGGCCCAGCCAAGGGCGCCACGGTCCTGTGCCAGGGGATGGTCGCGGGGCACCAGCAGTACAAACTCATCCGCGGCCAGAGGCTCCCAGTCCAGATCGGCGTACGCGGGGTTGGCGGCGGTCAAGGCAAAGTCCACCCGGCCAGCCCGCACCCTGTCGAAGGCGGGGCCGGCCAGGCTGTCGATCAGTTCCAACTGCACGCCAGGATGCTGCGCCGCGAAGCGCGCAAAAACGCGGGGCACCACCCCTGCGGCCAACGAGGGCAGCGCCGCCAGCGCAATGCGCCCAACCTGCACCTGGGCCACCGCCTGCACGCGCCGCACGGTTTCCGCCATTTGGTGCTGCAGGAAGCGGGCTTGTTCCGCCAGCACCTCGCCGGCCTGGGTGAGTTGCACCGTGCGGGTGGTGCGGTCGAACAGACGGGTTCCCAGCATGTCCTCCAACCGCACCAGGGTGCCGGACACCGCCGATTGGGACAGGTGCATCTGCAAGGCGGTCCGCCGAAAACTCCGGGTCTCGGCCAAGGCCAGAAACACATCCACATCGCGGGAGGACCAATTGATCTTCATGAGAGATCAGTCTATCGAAAAATACGTCTTTACCGCGCAATTCAGCCTGTCTAGACTGCCGCTCTCCTTCCCCGCAGCCTTCAAAAGACGATGCAGCCGACGATGCCCCCCCTTCCCGACCATCCCTTCCAAACCACCACCGTCGTCGTGGGGGGCGGCACCATGGGCGCCGACGTGGCGGTGGTGCTGGCGCGCGGTGGCGCGCACGTCACGGTGGTGGAGCCGCACACCGACCAACGCGCACGCCTGCTGCCCCACGCAAGTGCGGAACTGGCCGCTGCTGGTCTGGCCGAGCGTGCCAGCCGCATCCAGGTGTGCGCAACCATGGACGAGGTGGACTGGGCGCCGGTGTCGCTGGTGGTCGAGTGCATCACCGAGCAACGCGAGCCCAAGCACGCGCTGTTTGCCGAACTGGTGCGCCGGGCGCCCGCCCACGCGGTGCTGGCCAGCAACAGCTCGGGCATCCCCATCAGTGCCATCGCCGGGGACCTGCCCAGCGCCCACCGCATGCTGGGGCTGCATTTCTTCATGCCCGCCCACCTCGTGCCGCTGGTGGAAGTGGTGCTCGGCCCCCAAAGCGACCCCGGGCTGGGCGGCTGGCTGGTGGCCTGGATACGCCAGTGCGGCAGCGTGCCGGTGCTCGTCAAAAAAGACAAGCCTGGCTTCCTGGCCAACCGCATGCAGCACGCCCTGTCGCGCGAGGCCTTTGCGTTGATCGACGAAGGCATAGCGTCCCCCGAGGACGTGGACGCTGCCGTGCGCTTCGGCTTTGGTTTCCGCTTCCTGGCCGCCGGGCCGGTGCTGCAGCGCGACCACGCCGGCATCGAGATCCACACCGCCGCCGCCGCCACGATGTACCCCACGTTGAGCAACACCGACGTCCCCGCACAGGCCCTGCGTGACAAGGTGGCCCAGGGCACGCTGGGCATGAAGACCGGCAAGGGCTTTTTCGAGTGGCCCGAAGACCGCCGGCAGACCGAGCGCGCCCGCTACGACAGCTTGCTGCGCCAGGGCCTGGCCCTGCTCGCCGCCGAACTGCCCCCCCTCCCACGCGACCTTCCCGAGGCTCCCCAGCCATGACCACTTCTACCCCAGCACCCACCCCCACACCCGCCTGGGCCGAACCCCTGATCGTCACCGTGGCGCCCAACGGCGCGTACAAGCAGCCCAGCGACCACCCCGCCCTGCCCATCACCCCCGACGCCCTGGCCACCACCGCCCGCGCCTGCCGCGATGCCGGCGCCGCCATGCTGCACATGCACATCCGCGATGCCCAAGGCCGGCACAGCCTGGACGTGGAGGGCTACCGCGAGGCCACCCGCGTGGTGCGCGCTGCCGTGGGCGAAGGCATGGTGATCCAGATCACCAGCGAGGCCGCCGGCATCTACCCCGCCGCGCAACAGATCGCGGTGGTCGAAGCCCTGCGGCCCGAAGCCGTGTCGGTGGGCCTGCGGGAAGTGGACCAGCCCGACATCGGCGAGGCCCGGCTGGGCGCCTTCTTCAACGGCCTGGCCCGCCAGGGGACCATGACCCAGGTGATCCTGTACGACACAAAGGACCTGCAACGGTGGCAGGACCTGCGGCAGCGGGGCGTGGTGGCAGACGAACCCTGGTTCCTGCTGTTTGTGCTGGGGCGCTACAGCGCAGGACAAATTTCCAGCCCGCGCGACCTGCTGCCCTTCCTGCAGGCGCACACAGGTGCGGAGCCCTGGGCCGTCTGTGCCTTCGGCCCCACCGAAAACGCCTGCATCACCGCAGCCGCCGCCCTGGGCGGCCATGCGCGCGTGGGTTTCGAGAACAACCTGCGCTGCAAGGACGGCAGCCTCGCGCCGGACAACACGGCCCTGGTGCGGCAAGCGGCCCAAGCCGCCGAGGCCCTGGGCCGCCCCCTGGCCACCGCCCAGGACCTGCGCCAGCGGTTTGGCGCAGGCTGACCCCCCTTCCCAAACCAGCCCCGCGCAGACGGGGATACCTCCCCCCAATCCCAGGAGACCACCATGACCCCTCGTTCTTTCGCCCGCCGTCTCTTCGCCCTGGCCCCCCTGGCGCTGGCCTGTGCCCTGCCGGGTGCAGCCACATGGGCCCAGACCGCGGCCTACCCCAGCAAAACGATTCGCTTCGTAGTGCCTTACCCACCCGGCGGCCCGACCGACCTGATGGCGCGCATGCTGGCCCCGGAAATGCAAGCCCGCCTGGGCGTGAACGTGATCGTCGATAACAAGGGGGGTGCCGGTGGCAACACAGGCAGCGCCGAAGTCGCGCGTCAGGCACCCGCCGACGGTCACACCCTGCTGCTGGCGGCCAGCGGCCCGATGGCAGTGAACCCGTCGCTGTACAAGAGCATGCCGTTCAACCCCGCCACCGACCTGGCACCGGTGGTCCAGTTGTCGGCCTTCCCGCTGGTGCTGGAAGTCCACCCCTCGGTGGGCGTCAAATCGGTGCAGGAGCTGATCGCCCTGGCCAAAGCAGGCAAGGCGACGCTGAACTTCGCCTCGGCGGGCAACGGCACCCCCCAGCACCTGGCAGGGGAGCTCTTCAACACCATGGTGCAAACTAAGATGGCGCATGTGCCCTACCGGGGTGCAGGGCCAGCCCTCAACGACCTGATGGGAGGTCAGGTGAACGTGATGTTCGACATCGTCGGCAGCTCCCTGCCCCATATCCAGGCTGGCAAGCTGGTGCCGCTGGCCGTGACCTCAAAGGAACGCGCCAAGGTGCTGCCCCAGGTGCCCACCATGGCCGAAGCGGGCGTGCCGGGCTACGAGATCACCGGCTGGCACGGCATCGCGGTGCGGGCCGGCACGCCCCCCGCGGCCATCGACAAGCTCAACGCCACGGTGAATGCCATCTTCCAGGACCCGGCCTTCCGCGCCAAGTGGGAGGCCATTGGCACGCCCGCCGTGGGCGGCACGCCGGCCGATTTCGGCAAGCTGGTCCAGGCCGACGCCCAGCGCCTGGGCAAGCTGGTGCGCGATACCGGCGTGACCCTGGACTGACTGGACGCAACAGGGTCAATAGCCCAAGGCCGGATCGACCACGCCGGCAATCGGCTGGCCTTGCTCCAGCGCGGCGATCTTGCGCACGATCTGGGCGATGCTGTCTTCGCGCATCGTCCGGGCGGCCGTGTGGGGGGTGACGGTGATTTTCGGGTGCTGCCAAAAGGGATGCCCGGTAGGCAGCGGCTCGGTACGGAACACGTCCAGCGCGGCGCCGGCCAGGTGGCCGCTGTCGATCAGCGCCAGCAGGTCTTCCTCGACCAGGTGCTGGCCGCGCGCCACGTTGATGACATAGCCGCCCGGCTGCAGGCGGGCCAGGCGCTCATGGTTCAGCAGGTTCTGGGTCTCGGGCGTGAGCGGCAGCAGGTTGACCAGCACCCGGCTGGCCGCGAGGAAATCACCGAGCTGCTCGGCCCCGACAAAGCTGCGCACGCCAGGAATCGCCTTGGGCGAACGGCTCCAGCCCTGCACCGGGAACTCGAACCGTTGCAAGGCCTTGGCCACGCGCTCGCCCAGCACGCCCAGGCCCAGAATGCCCACCGGAAACTCCGCGCGCTGCGGCGTCTTGCGGTAGGACCAGCGGCCCTCGCGCTGGTCGGCGGCGTAGCCATCGAATTCGCGGAAATGCCGGATGACGGCATGGCAGACATATTCGGCCATCTGCACGGACATGCCGGCATCGTCGAGCCGCACCACCTTCAGACTGGGCGGCAAGCGCAATTTGAGCAGCGCATCGACCCCCGCACCCAGGTTGAACAAGGCCTTGAGGCCGGGCTGTTCGTCGATAAAGGCCTGGGGCGGTGCCCAGACGACGGCGTAGTCGGCCGCAGTTTCGGCGGGGGGATCGCCCGGTTGCCAGATACGGACCTGGGCGCCCGGCAGGGCTTCTTGCAAGCCCTGTTGCCAGGGCTCGGGTTTCATTTGGGTGCAGCAGACGGTGATGTTCATGGCGGGCAAGGGTAGCGCGAAAGCGGGCCCGCCCAGGTCACGCGGCCGACAAGGTCAGCAACTCTGCACCCTCGGCCACCTGGTCGCCAGGGGCGTACAGCAGCTCCTGGACCACACCATCGGCCGGGGCGGCGATGGTGTGCTCCATCTTCATGGCTTCCATCACCGCCAGCGCCTGGCCTTTGGTGACGGTGTCGCCGGCCTGCACCGCAAAGGACACCACCTTGCCGGGCATCGGGGCCGTCAGCCGGCCGCCTTCGGACTGGTCGTCGCCGGCATGGGCAAGCAGGTCGATTTCCAGGATCTGCGTCGCGCCCTGGGGGGTGAAGACATGCTGCCACTCGCCCTGGGCATAGACGCTGGCCAGGGCCCTCTGCTCTTCAAACTGTAGCAATAAGCGCTGGTCTTTATTGGCCTGGAAGGCAAAAACACCCTCAATGGCTTCGGCACCCTCGCCCACCGTCAGGTGTAGGCGGCCGTCGCGTTCGTAGCGCAGCCAGGCCGTCACGGGCTGGCCGGCAAACTCGAAGGCAAAGCGCCGGCGCACCAAGCCGTGCGAGCGCCAGCCATCGCGGCGGCTGAAGGGATCGGCGCCCTCCAACTGCTGTTCGGCCAGCAGGGTCTGCGCCACGGCGGCGGCGGCGGCCAGCGGCAGACCCACCGGCTCCTGAGCAAACAGGCGATCCTGCTCGCGCGGGATCAGCGCGGTGTCCAGCTGCGCCTGGGCAAAGGCGGGGCTGCGCACCACGTAGCGCAGGAACTGCACATTGGTCGCCAGGCCCACGATGTGGGTCTGGGACAGCGCCTCGTCCAGCCGGGCCAGGGCCTGCTCGCGGCTGTCGCCGTGCACGATGAGCTTGGCGACCATCGAGTCGTAGAAGGGGCTGATGGCATCGCCCTCGCGCACGCCGTCGTCCACGCGCACCTCGCCCCGCTCAAAGCTGGTGCAGGCGGGCTTGCGATAGACCTGCAAGGTGCCGGTGGCGGGCAAGAACTGGTTGTCGGGGTTTTCGGCGCAGATGCGGGCCTCGATGGCGTGGCCGTGGATGCGCAGGTCTTCCTGGCGCAGCGGCAGCGGCTCGCCGGCGGCCACGCGCAGCTGCCACTCGACCAGGTCCAGGCCGGTGATGGCTTCGGTCACGGGGTGTTCCACCTGCAGGCGAGTGTTCATCTCCATGAAATAAAAACGCATCTGCTCGGGGTGCGCGTACCCCCCCGGCTGCTCGACGATGAACTCCACCGTGCCCGCGCCCACGTAGTTCACCGCGCGGGCGGCTGCCACCGCCGCCAGGCCCATCTGGGCGCGCAGCTCGGGGGTCATGCCGGGGGCTGGGGCCTCTTCCAGCACTTTCTGGTGGCGGCGCTGCACCGAGCAGTCGCGCTCGA
>CAYZPX010000153.1:0-6627 GCA_964480105.1 uncultured Burkholderiaceae bacterium
CCGATGATGGCGTTCATGGGCGTGCGGATCTCGTGGCTCATGTTGGCCAGGAAATCGCTCTTGGCGCGGGTGGCCTCCTCGGCCAGCTCACGGGCATGCTGCATCTCGCGCTCGGCGGCCTTGCGCACCGAAATGTCCTGCAGCCAGCCCATCACCCCGGGCTGGCCGTCGTGTACGAAGGGCATGAAGGTCACCTGGTAATCGCGCAAGGCACCGCTGGCGCTGACCAGGCGCATCTCCTCGTCGCGCACGATGCCCTCGGCCTCCAGCTTGGCCAGCATGGCCTCGCGGTCTTCGGCATGGGGGTAGATGTGCGCGGCATCGTCGCCCTCGCCCACGCCGAACATGCGCACGAACTCAGGGTTGGCGTAGTGAAAATGCCCCTGTGTGGTGAAGGCAATGCCCACCGGGCTGTGCTCCAGGATCTGCGCCAACGCGGTGCGCTGCTCGGCCAGCTCCTGCTGGGCGCGCTGGCGCTCGGTGATGTCGCGCACCGACACGCAGACGCAGTGCCCGCGACCGCCCAGGGCCGGCAGGTGGGACTGGCCCAGCTCCACCGGAAAGCGGCTGCCGTCCTGGCGCAGGCCCTGGCGCACCCCGTCGTCGCCAGCCACCGAGGGCGGCAGGAGGCTGTCGAGGGCACACCCCTCCAGCGCGCCCGGCGCATGGCCGAACATGGCCTCGGCCTGGGGGTTGGCAAGCACCACCCGGCCCTGGGCATCGGCCACGAGCATGCCGTCGGGGGCCGATTCGATGATGCCGCGGTACCAGGTCTCGGTGGCCTTGATTTCCTCCTGCTGGGCTTCCAGCTCCACGGTCTGCTCTTCCAGGCGGGCGGCCTGTTTTTCCAGGCTCTCGGCCTGGCGGCGGGTTTCCTCGTACAGGCCATGGGCCTTGACGCTGCGCTCCAGGATCTCCAGGTCCATCGCCAGCACGGGCAAGAGGCCATCGATGAGCCCCCGGTGGGCCGGGGTGAAGGCCTCAACGCCCGCCAGCTCGACCACGGCCAGCAGCCGGTCGTTGCGCAGCACGGGCAGCACCAGGAGGCTGCGCGGCGTGCCTTCGCCCAGGCCGGAGGCAATGCGCAGGTAGTCCTCGGGCGGCTGGTGCAGGTGGATGGGGCTGCGCTCCAGCGCACACTGGCCGACCAGGCCCTCGCCCAGCTGGAAAAACGGGTGGAACTGCTTGCGCTCGACAAAGGCATAGCCGCCGAGCAGGCGCAGGTGGCGATGCTCCTCCTCGTACCGGTAGAACACCCCCTGCCCCAGGCCAATCAGCGGGGCAAGGCGGGAGAGGAAATGCTGGGCCAGCGCAGTGAAATCGGCGGCCTGCTGCAAATCGGAGGAAATCTCGGCAATGCTGGTCTTGATCCAGCGCTGGGCTTCGAGCTGCTGGGCCTGCGACTGCAGCACCTGGACGGCCCGGGCCAGCTCGCCGATTTCATTGGCATCACCGGCATGCGGCAAAGCCAGGTCCAGCTCACCCGCCGCGATGCGCTTGACCGCCACCCGAATGCGATCCAGCGGCTGGCGGATGGATTGGCCAATCACCGCGCCACCCGCCAGGGCCGCGCACAGGCCCAGCAGCACCAGCGCCACGGACAGCCACATGCCGGTGCGGGCCTCGGCCTCGTGGGTGCGGGCGTTGGCGGTCAGGTCCTGCTCCCGGGCGCGGGCCCAGTCATCGAGCAGGGCCTGCGCCCGCTCGCCCACCTGGCGAAACGCCGGGTCAGCGACATAGGCCTCGGCCTCGGGGAGGCGCTGCAGGCGCACGAGCGCAATCGCGCGGTGGACCTGGGCTACGTAGCTGGCCAGCACGGGCTCGACCTGGGCCAGGGTCTGGGCGTCTGCCGCCTCATGGCCCCAGACCTCGCGCACGCCTTGCAACAGGGGGCCCAACCGCTCGACCGAGTGCAGGGCATTGCGCAGGGCCACCTCCCGCTCCAGGGGGTCGGGGGCGATGAGGGTTTGGCGCAGCTCGCGCCCGATCTGCTGCTGGTAGCGCTGCAGGTCCTTGAGTTGTCCCAGCCCGCGAAGGCCCTCCGCGTACAGCTGGCCGACACTGTGCTGGATGCGGTACTGGCTGTAGAGGTTCTCGGCCCCGATGCCCAGCACGATCAGGAACAGGGTCAGGAACACCAGGCCGAGCTTGGTGTTGAGGGTGCGCGCTTCCAGCGCGGCCATCAGGCGGCTCATGCGGCTCCCCCTGGCGGCACGCCCTGCACGGCCAGGGCAGCGGCCTTCTGGGCCAGGTCCTGGTCGGTGTCGCGAAAGCGCTGGGCAATCGCCTGGAACTGCGCCTGGATCGCCACAAAGGCGTCCACCACCTCGGGGTCGAAGTGGCTGCCCCGGCCCTCGGTCACGATCTTGACCGCCTGGGCATGGGGCATGCCCTCCTTGTAGACACGGCGGCTGATGAGGGCGTCGTACACGTCGGCCACCGCCATCAGGCGGGCGGCCACCGGGATGGCCTCGCCGCGCAGGCCCTGGGGATAGCCCCGGCCGTCCCACTGCTCGTGGTGGCTCTGGGCAATTTCCTTGGCCAGGCGCAGGAAGGCCACGTCGGTGCCCAGAGATTGCTCGGCCTGGGCCAAGGCCTGCCAGCCCAGGGTGGTGTGGGTCTTCATGATGGCCATTTCCTCAGGGTCCAGGCGCCCGGGCTTGAGCAGGATGCGGTCGGGAATGCCCACCTTGCCGATGTCGTGCAACGGCGCGGATTTGAACAGGGCCTCGATGGTGTCGGGCGTCAGGAAAGCGGCAAAGCGCGGGTGGGCCTGCAGTTGCTCGGCCAGGGCCTTGATGTAGAACTGCGTGCGGCGGATGTGCTGGCCCGTGTCGGCATCGCGGGTTTCGGCCAGCGAGGCCAGCGCAAAGATGGTCACGTCCTGGATGGCACGGATCTGCTGGGTCTGGCGGTTGACCTCGGTCTGCAAAAACGCTGCCCGGTCGCGCAGGAAATCGGCCATGGCCTTGTTTTCCAGCTGGGTCTTGACGCGCGCCAGCACGATGGGCGGGCTGATGGGCTTGGTGATGTAGTCCGCACCGCCCAGCGCCAGGCCCTTGCGCTCGTCCTCGGTGCCGCTGAGGGCGGTCAGGAAGATGATGGGGATGTGCCGGGTGGCAGGGTCCGCCTTGAGCGCCTCGCACACCTCATAGCCGGAGAGGCCCGGCATCATGATGTCCAGCAGGACCAGGTCGGGCGGTGGGCCCTCGCGCACCAGGCGCAAGGCCTTCTCACCGCTGTTGGCCACCTTGACCTTGTACAGGTCCTTGAGCAGGCCTGTCATCAGGGCCAGGTTGTCGAGCACATCGTCCACGACGAGGAGGGTCTGCTTTTCGGGGCGGTCCAGCACGGGGTCCATGGCATTCCTTGGGGTCATCACAGGGGCGGGGCCGCGGCGGGGCCGGCCTGAGGTGCATGGTATTGGGACACCCGTTGGCCTGCCGTGGCACAGCGCACAATACGCCACTTTTCCAGCGTCCTGGCCCTCGATTTACCGGGTTGATTTTTCAGGTGTTTTTGGGCTCCAGCCCAGTAAATACCAGCGGTACCAGCTATCTTTTCAAGAGCATTTTGTGAGCCTCCCCCTGTCCGTTTTGCACGAGGTGTTTGGCTACCCCGCCTTCCGGGGGCCGCAAGAAGCCATCGTCGGGCATGTCTGCGCGGGTGGCGACGCGCTGGTGCTGATGCCCACTGGCGGCGGCAAAAGCCTGTGCTACCAGGTGCCGGCCATCGTGCGCCAGCGCCAGGGCTTGGGGGTGACCATCGTGGTCTCGCCGCTGATCGCGCTGATGCACGACCAGGTCGGCGCGCTGCACGAGGCGGGGGTGGAGGCGGCGTTTTTGAACTCCACGCTCAGCTTCGAGGAAACCCAGGAAGTCGAGCTGCGCCTGCAGACCGGCGACCTGACCCTGCTCTACGCCGCGCCCGAGCGGCTGAACACCCCGCGCTTCCTGGGCCTGCTCGACAGCCTGTACCAGGCGGGGCAGCTGGCGCTGTTTGCCATCGACGAGGCGCATTGCGTCAGCCAATGGGGCCACGACTTCCGCCCCGAGTACCGCCAGCTCAGCCTGCTGCACGAGCGCTACGCGGGCGTGCCGCGCATCGCGCTCACCGCCACCGCCGATCCGCTGACCCGGGCCGACATCGTCGAGCGCCTGCAGCTCGAAGCCGCGCGGCTCTTTATCAGCAGCTTTGACCGGCCCAACATCCGCTACCGCATCGAAGAGAAAAAGGACCCCACCACCCAGCTGCTGCGCTTCATCGAGCGCGAGCACCCGGACGAGGCGGGCGTGGTCTATTGCCAGTCGCGCAAGCGGGTGGAAGAGCTGGCCGCCACGCTGCAAGACGCTGGCATCCGCGCCCTGCCCTACCACGCGGGGCTCGATGCCAAACTGCGCCAGCAGCACCAGGACCGCTTTCTGCGCGAAGACGGCATCGTGATGGTGGCCACCATCGCCTTCGGCATGGGCATCGACAAGCCCGACGTGCGCTTTGTCGCCCATGTGGACATGCCCAAAAACATCGAGGGCTACTACCAGGAAACCGGCCGCGCCGGCCGCGACGGGCTGCCGTCCGACGCCTGGATGGCCTACGGCCTGAACGACGTGGTCAACCAGCGGCGCATGATCGACGAGAGCCCGGCCGGTGAGGAATTCAAGCAGGCGCTGCGCGGCAAGCTCGATGCGCTGCTGGCCCTGGCCGAGGCCACCGACTGCCGCCGGGTGCGCCTGCTGAGCTACTTTGGCGAGACCTACGGCACCGGCCCCGGGCCCGACGGCCACCCGGACACCAACGCGGCCCCGCGCTACCGCTGCGGCAACTGCGACAACTGTCTGAACCCGCCCGAGCTGTGGGACGGCACCGACGCGGCGCGCAAGCTGCTGTCCACCATCTACCGCGTGCACGAGAAAAGCCAACTCACCTTTGGCACCGGCCACATCCTGGACGTGCTGCGCGGCAAGGTGACCGACAAGGTCACGCAGTACCAACATGAGCAGATCTCCACCTTTGGCCTGGGCAAGGACTATTCCGAAGCCCAGTTGCGCAGCGTGCTGCGCCAGCTGCTGGCCACCGGCGCGGTGGGACTGCACAAGGTGCACAGCGACAGCGGCCACCACTTTGACACCCTGTGCCTGACGGAGGGCTCGCGCGCGGTGCTGCGCGGCGAACGGCCGGTGCGGCTGCGGGCCTCGGTGGCAGCGGCCCCCGCGCCCCGTGGGCGACGCACAGCCCAGCCCCCGGTGGCCGCCGCCAACCTGGGGCCGGACGCGCAGGTGCGCTTTATCAACCTCAAGGCCTGGCGCGCCGAGGTCGCCCGCGAGCACAACCTGCCGGCCTATGTGATCTTTCACGACGCCACGCTGGCCGCGATTGCCGAGCGCAGCCCCCGCACGCTGGCCGACCTGCAGGGCATCAGCGGCATGGGCAGCAAGAAGCTGGACGCCTACGGGACCGAGGTGCTGCGCATCTGCGCGCTGGCCTGAGGGGTCCAGGGCTAAAATCCCGTCCAATCCCCCAACCGACACCCCATTGATTCTGAAGGAGCCATCCATGTCCGATTCCCACCAGCAGACCCCCGGCACCCCGTCCGACGACGTGGTGGAGAACGTCGCTCACGTCATGCCCGTGGTGCTGCCCATCGTGGGCGGGGTCATGATGCTGTTGCTGGCGTTCATCGCCGTGAAGATGGCCTGATTTCCCATCCGCACCCACGATGAGCCCCGCCCTGCGGGGCTTTTCTTTTGGCACGCTCCCTTTGTCTGTCTGAAAGGACCTTCCCATGCGATCCGACCATGCCCTGGTGCTGTTTTCCGGTGGCCAGGACTCCACCACCTGCCTGGCCTGGGCGCTGGAGCGCTTTGCCCATGTCGAGACCATCGGCTTTGACTACGGCCAGCGCCACGCCATCGAGCTGCAGGCCCGTCAAACCGTGCGTACGCGCTTGCGGGCTGAGTTTCCGCACTGGGCCGAGCGCCTGGGTGAGGACCACCTGATCGACCTGGCCATCCTGGGCCAACTCAGCGACACCGCCCTGACACGCGACACCGAAATCCGCATGACCGCCGCCGGCCTGCCCAACACCTTTGTGCCGGGACGCAACCTGCTGTTTTTTCAGCTGGCCGCGGCCGTGGGCTACCGCCGGGGCCTGCACGTGCTGGTGGGCGGCATGTGCGAGACAGACTTTTCGGGCTACCCCGACTGCCGCGACGACACCCTCAAGGCCCTGCAAGTGGCGGTCTCACTGGGCATGGGCCAGCGCTTCACTTTTGAGACGCCCCTGATGTGGCTGGACAAGGCCGACACCTGGGACCTGGCCCGGCAACTGGGCGGCGACGCGCTGGTGCGCCTGGTGATCGAGGACACCCACACCTGCTACCACGGCGTGCACGACCAGCTGCACCCCTGGGGCCATGGCTGCGGCGAGTGCCCCGCCTGCGTGCTGCGCAAGAACGGCCATGCCCGCTGGGTGGCCGGTCAATCAACCGCATAACCTCATGCATATTACGCATAGATTTATCCCGTTCGTGCGACACAAATTCACAGGGGATTCATAGAATCTTGGGTTCTGTCGAAGACCCAAGGAAGACAAGCCGATGAACGCCCCCGCCCTGCAAGGCCTGAGCC
>CAYZPX010000154.1:0-6609 GCA_964480105.1 uncultured Burkholderiaceae bacterium
TCAAATCAAAGCCCAACGCTTCCAGCGAGCCCAGGTACAGCTCCAGGATGTTGGCCGGCGCAGGCTTGAGCACCACCTGATACTGGTAGTAATGCTGCAGGCGGTTGGGGTTCTCGCCATAGCGACCGTCCTTGGGGCGGCGGCTGGGCTGCACATAGGCGGCCTTCCAGGGCTCAGGGCCGATAGCGCGCAAGAACGTGGCGGTGTGCGATGTGCCCGCGCCCACTTCCATGTCGTAGGGCTGCAGGAGGGCGCAGCCCTGGGCGTCCCAGTACGACTGCAGCTTCAGGATGATTTGTTGGAATGTCAGCATGGACTTGGGAATCTAGCGCGGGCAGAACCCGCCCGACAAAAAGGCACGCGGCCGAAGCCGCGCGAAGGGGGAAAGCCCAGCCGGCTCAGGCGCCGTTCCAGCGGCGCAGCACCAGCGTGGCGTTGGTGCCGCCAAAGCCGAAGCTGTTGGACAGCACGGTGTTCAGCTGCGCGTCGCGGGTCTGGGTGACCAGGGGCATGTCGCCCAGGAGGGGGTCGGGGGTGTCGACGTTGACCGAACCGGCGATGAAGCCCTGGTTCAGCATGATCAGGCAGTAGATGGCCTCCTGCACCCCGGTCGCGCCCAGCGAATGGCCGGTGAGCGACTTGGTGGACGAGAACGGTGGCACCTGTTCGCCGAACAGCGCGCGCATGGCCCGCACTTCCTGCATGTCGCCCACCGGGGTGGAGGTACCGTGGGTGTTGATGTAGTCCACCGGGCCGTCCAGGCCTTCCATGGCCTGCTTCATGCAGGCGATGGCGCCGTCGCCCGAGGGGGCGACCATGTCCTCGCCGTCGGAGGTGGCGCCAAAGCCCACCACCTCGGCCAGGATGGTGGCGCCGCGGGCCTGGGCATGCTCCAGGCTCTCCAGCACCACCGCGCCGCCGCCGCCGGCGATCACGAAGCCGTCGCGGTTCGCGTCGTAGGCGCGGGCGGCCTTCTCGGGAGTCTCGTTGTACTTGCTGGACATGGCGCCCATGCCGTCGAACAACAGGGCCATGCCCCAGGACAGCTCCTCGCCACCGCCGGCAAACATCACGTCCTGCAGGCCCCAGGCGATCTGCTGCGCCGCCGCGCCAATGCAGTGCGCCGAGGTCGAGCAGGCCGAGGTGATCGAGTAGTTGATGCCCTTGATCTTGAAGTTGGTGGACAGGCAGGCCGATACGGTGCTGCTCATGCAGCGCGTGACCTGGTAAGGGCCCACGCGGCGGATGCCCTTTTCGCGCAGGGTGTCGGCGGCCTCGATCTGGTTGGCCGGCGAGCCGCCGCCCGAACCCATGATCAGACCGGTGCGGGGGTGGGACACCTGCTCGGGCGTCAGGCCGGCCTGGGCGATGGCATCCTGCAGCGAGAGCTGGGCATAGGCCGCCGCGTCGCCCATGAAGCGCAGCTGCTTGCGGTCGATGCGCTCTTCGAGGTTGACCTCAGGGATCCCTGCGACCTGGCTGCGCAGGCCCAGCTCGGTAAAGGACGGCATTGCGCGGATGCCAGAGCGGCCTTCGCGCAGCGAGGTTTCGACAGTGGCCAGGTCGTTGCCGATGCAGGAAACGATGCCAGCCCCGGTAATGACAACACGGCGTTTCATGCTGCAGCTCCAGAAGCATCGCCTTCGCGCAGGAAGAGGCCCACGCGCAGGTCATTGGCGACATAAATCTCTTTGCCATCGGCCAGCAGGCGGGCATCGCCAATGGCCATGTTCAGCTTGCGCTTGATCACGCGCTTGATGTCGATTTCGTAGGTGACCAGCTTCACGTCTGGGCCCACCTCGCCGGTGAACTTGACTTCGCCCGCACCCAGGGCGCGGCCGCGACCGGGCAGGCGCAGCCAGGTCAGGTAGAAGCCAATCAGCTGCCACATGGCGTCCAGGCCCAGGCAGCCGGGCATGACGGGGTCGCCCTGGAAATGGCAGGCAAAGAACCACAGGTCGGGCTTGACGTCCAACTCGGCCACGATACGGCCCAGGCCATGGGCGCCGCCGTCGGCGTCAATGTGCGTGATGCGGTCAAACATCAGCATCGGGGGCAGCGGCAGGCGGCCACTGTCGGGGGTGAACAACCGGCCCTCGCCCGAGGCAATCAGTTGTTCATAGGAAAAAGATTCAGCCATTTTCGGTCTCGCTTCCGTCGCGCGGCCCCGCCGCACGGTCCATCATCAGGGTTGGCAATAGTTGCAGGGCGACATTATCCCCGCCAGCGCAAGGGCTGCGGGCGCAAGCGGGACGAACGCTTGCCCCAGGCCGCCAGGACCAGGGCCAGCAGCCCCAGGCCCCACAGCGGCCACAAGCCCCAGCGGGCCACCCAGCCGGCGTAAGGCGTGATGCCCTCCCCACCCTGCCCCCGACCCTGGACGTGTGCGTGCAAGACCTCCCGCACCTGCGAGGGCAAGCGATGGGTGACCTGGCCGCGGTGATCGATCACAGCAGTTGCGCCGGTGTTGGTGGCACGCACCATGGGGCGCTCAAATTCGAGCGCGCGCATGCGGCCAATCTGCAGGTGCTGGTCAATCGCCAGCGAATCGCCAAACCAGGCAATGTTGCTCAGGTTGACGAACACGGTGGGCGCCTGGGCCGGGTCGGTAAAGCGGGCGCCCAGCTCCTCTCCAAACAAGTCCTCGTAGCAAATGTGCGGCGCAATGCGTTCGCCGCGCCAGGCAAAGGGCGGCGGGGCCAGCGCGCCTCGGTTGAAGTCGCCCAGCGGGATGTTCATCATCTGGGTGAACCACTTGAAGAACGGCGGAATGAACTCGCCAAACGGCACCAGGTGGTGCTTGTCGTAGCGGTAGGCCGTCTCCAGCGTGGCCGCGCCCGCGCGCCAGCCCAGCACCGAATTGGTGTAGCCCAAGCGCTCGTTGCCCAGCGGAATGCCCAGCAGCGCCGCCCGGCCGCCCTGGGCAAAAGGCGCCGCCAGGTCTTCAAGGTAGCCCGGCATCAGCTGGTCGGGCAGCAGGGGGATGGCGGTCTCGGGCGCCACCACCAGCGCCGCCGTCGCACCGCGCAGGGCGCGGGCATACCAGTCGAGTGCCAGCGGCACGCCGGAACCGGGCTGGAACTTTTCGTCCTGGGGAATATTGCCCTGCAGCAGCGCCAGGTCCAGCGGCGGGGGCGGCTGCACGGCACTCGCCGGGGCGGCGGTCAGACAGACAGGATCGTCCGACAGGCCCAGCGCGCAGTCGCGCTGCCAAGCCGCCCCGATCAGCAAGGCTACCGCACCCAAGGCCAGCGACCAGGCCTTGGGGGAGACGGCATCGCGCCAGCGGACCTGCACCACCAGCATGGCCAGCGCCGCCGCCACGCCACCCAGGCCATAGACGCCGATCCAGCGCGCCAGCGGCGCCAGTGGACCGTCGGGGTGGGCGTAACCGCCCGCGCCCCAGGGGAAACCGGTCCACCACTGTCCCCGCGCCAGTTCGGCCAGGGTCCAGATTGCTCCAAAAAAGAGAGCACGTACCGCTCGATTTTCAGGGCTTAGACGGCAAAAAAGCCATGAAACCACACCGTAGTAACTGGCCAGGAAGGCCGCCAGCGCCAGCACGGCCAGCACGGCCAACGGTGCGGCCAGGCCACCATAGGTGTGCATGGAAATGAACAGCCACCAGAACGTGCCCGTGAGCCAGGCCCACGCAAACACCAGGCCGATCCAGGCGCCCTGGGCTGGGCGCCGGGCACCTTGCAGCAGCCAGGCCAGCCCGCCCATGCTGGCCAGTTGCAGGCCCCAGACAGGCGCCCCGCTGCCGGGCAGCGCCAGCGAGGCCGCCTGCGCCAGCCCGGCCAGCCCGGGCCACAGCGCGCCGCGCCACCAGCCAGCCCAAGGCCCAGGGGTACCGCGCCGCCGCATCACGGTGCTCAGGCAGGCAACCCATCGGCGTCCACCCGGGACACCTTGAACCAGCGCACCGCACCGCCCTTGGTGTGCAGCACGGTGAACTCCAGGCCGCACAGCCGCAGCTGCTCGCCCCGCTTGGGCACATGGCCCATCTCATGCGCGACCAGGCCGCCGATGGTGTCAAAGCGCTCGTCGGGGTCGCTGCCGGCCAGCACGGTCTCGAAGGCCTCGGCCACCCGCTCGACCGGGGTGTCCCCGCTGACACGGAAGGTGTGGTCGGCCAGGCCGAAGATGTCGCCCTCGTCCTCGGGAATGTCGAATTCGTCCTCGATCTCACCGACGATCTGCTCCAGCACGTCCTCAATGGTGATCAGCCCGGCCACACGGCCAAATTCGTCGATCACGATGGCCAGGTGGTTGCGGTTGCCCCGGAACTCACGCAAGAGGTCGTGCAGGCCCTTGCTCTCGGGCACGAAGGTGGCAGGCCGCAGCAGCGCGCGGATGCTGGGCTGGGGGGTGCTCTGGAGCTTGAGCAGGTCCTTGGCCATCAGGATGCCAACGATGTTCTCGCGGTCGCCCTCGAAGACCGGAAAGCGCGAATGGGCCGTGCCAATCACCACCGAGAGCATGGCGTCAAAGGGGGCATGGATGTCGATCAGGTCCATGCGGGGCGCAGCGACCATGACGTCGCCCGCGCTCATGTCGGCCATGCGGATCACGCGCTCCAGCATGACCCGGGAATCGGCACCGATCACCTGGTTGTCTTCGGCCTCGGCCAGGGTTTCGATCAGTTCTTCGGGGGAATCCGGGCCGGGATGGATGAATTCGGCCAGCTTTTGCAGAAAACTGCGCTTGTCTTCCTTGTCGGCAGCGCGCGCGGGTAAGGGGTCGGACACTGTCTTGGAGTGCAGGACGTGCGGTAGTGAAACGGACCCCGAGGATAGCGGATCAACATGACAGCCCCGCGCACGCGGGGAGCCCTCACACCCCAGACTGGTGCCGGGCGTTTTGCACGCCCCGGCGCACTTCCTGCACGCCGGCGAGGAAATCCCAGAACTGCTTGGCCTGCTTCTTGAGCTGGTAGTCCATCTCGGCGAACTGCTGCACCACCAGTTCACCCACAAGGGTATCGAAATTGGCAGGCGGAATGTGCAGGTAGGCCTCGGACTCGGAACCGTCGCGGTGCACTTCGGCGCCGGCGTTGCGGGCGATCTTGAGCATGGCGGTGTTCTCGGTCAGCGCATGGATGAAGACCATGTTCACGCCGGCATTGCGCGCATGCATCACGGCGCGCTCGAACAGGCGGGCGCCCAGGCCCTGCCCCCGGGCCTGCTTGAGCACGGAGACACCAAACTCGGCGCAGGACTGGTGCTCAGGGTCGTTGGCAAAGGCCAGGTGGGCCATGGCGATCAACTCCAGCCGGCGGTTGTAGATGCCAAAAATTTCGTCCCGCTCGAAGTCCAGGCCCTCGGTGTAGCGGCGGATTTGCTCGTCGGTGGCCGGGTAGCCAAAACGCAGGTAGCGGTCGGCCGGGTCCAGTTGCAGCAGGTGGGCGGTGATGCGCTCGCGGTAAGACGGCCCCAGGGAGCGGATGGGCACCACGCCCGGACGGCGCGCCGGGGGCTTCGCGGGGGCGGGGCCTGCAGAAGACGAAAACGGTGCGTGGGTCGGGGTCATGGAGGCTTGCTTCCTGGGGTTAACCCAGATATTTTCCGCGATTTTTGCTGCACTGCAACATCGCTGCGAAGGCAGCAGGAACACACTATAGGCAAAAACCGATCTGCAGCCCATTTGATGCGCGGAACAAGCTATTAAATCAATAGCAACCCTGTGGCAAGTCTGGGTTATTCCAGGGCCGGCGGGGCGGGGATCACAGCGGCATCACGGTGGTGGTCTTGACACGGTCGAGCACAAAGCTGGTCTTGCAATCCTGCACGCTGGGGTGCTTGAGGAGCGTGTCCATGATGAAGCGGCTGTAGTGGGCCATGTCGGCCACCACGACGCGCAGCAAAAAGTCCATCTCGCCGGTAAGGGCGGCACATTCCACCACTTCGGGCCAAGTTTGCACGCTGGCACGAAACAGGTCCATGGGATTGCGCTTGTGGGTTTCGCTCTGTTTTTCCAGGCGTACGTTCAGGTAGGCGGTCAGGCCCAGGCCCACGGCCTCGGGCGGCACCAGGGCCACATAGCGGGCAATGACCCCGGCGTCTTCCAGGCGCTTGATCCGCCGCAGCACCGCGCTGGGCGAGAGCCCCACCTCGGCGCCGATGGCTTCGCAGGTGGCGCGGCCATCGTCCTGCAGCCTGCGCAGGATGGCGCGGTCGAGCTTGTCGAGTTCGGGGTAGTGCTGCATGAAAACACCTTCAAAACACGATTCAAAGGCAAAGAACTGTGCCAGAAAGAAGATCAGCGCAGGAATCCTGCATACAACTGTCCGATTTGGTGTTTTTTGCGAAAAACCTGCGCCGTCCTGCACCTACAGTCCTGACATCTGCCTCCCGGGGCCCCACCAACGCATTTGGAGACCTGCATGACCACCGCCACGACCCCTGCGACCGCCGCCCCCGCCTGGGACAACCCCATGGGCCTGATGGGCTTTGAATTTGTCGAATTCACTTCGCCCACGCCGGGCGTGCTGGAGCCGGTGTTCGAAAAACTGGGCTTCACCCTGGTGGCGCGGCACCGCTCCAAAGACGTGCTGCTGTACCGCCAGAACGGCATCAACTTCATCCTGAACCGCGAGCCCCACAGCCA
>CAYZPX010000155.1:0-6576 GCA_964480105.1 uncultured Burkholderiaceae bacterium
GGCTGTTCGCCACCGCCCCGGCGGGCAAGGCGCCCCCAGCCGCTGGCTGGGAGCCGGCTACGGCGCGATTGCGTGCCGTGGGCGCATGGGTTTGGCGCCAACTGGGCGCTTGCGCCTGGGCCTGGCCTTTCCCGCTGACCCTGTTGGCGCTGTGGCAGTTGTCGGCCTCGCAAGGCTGGGTGCCCGAGCAGGTCTTGCCACCGCCGGCGGTGGTGTTTGGCACCCTGGCCGACCTATGGGCCAGCGGCGAGCTGCTGGAGCACCTGCGCATCAGCCTGGTGCGGGTGTTTGCTGGCTTTGGCATCGGGCTCACCGTGGGGCTGCTGCTGGGCGGGGCCATGGGCTTGTCGCCCACCTTGCGGGATTACGTGTTTCCGCTGTTCAAGGCCTTCAGCCAGGTGCCAGTGATTGGCTGGCTGCCGCTGTTGATGCTGCTGGTGGGCATTGACGAGGAACTCAAGTTCTTGCTGATTGCCAAGGCTACCCTGGTGCCGGTGGTGATCAACACCTGCCAGGGCATCCAGGGTGTGCCACAGCGTTTTGTCGAAGTGGCCCGGGTCTATGGCTTTAGCCGCTGGCAGTTGCTGCGCAAGGTGGTCCTGCCGGCAGCCACGGCACCGATCTGGAACGGGGTGCGCTTTGGCCTGACCCACGCCTGGCTGGCACTGGTGGTGGTGGAGTTGCTGGCGTCGTCGGAAGGCATTGGCTTTTTGATTGTCTATGGCCGTCAGCTGTTCCAGCTGGACGTGGTGTTGGCGGCTGTGGTGTCGGTGGGGGTGTTTGGCCTGGTGCTGGACAAGGCCCTGGCTGCGATCGAAACCTGGCTCCTGCGTTGGCGCAGGACCGGCCTGTGAAGGAGAGAGCCATGGCAAAAGCGCAAAGTGCCTTCCGCATTCCGCACCGTGTCCCGCCACGGTTACGGGGATGGGTCCTGCCCCTGGCGCTGCTGGCCTTCTGGTGGGCCGCCGTCGCCTCGGGCTGGGCGAACACGCCCTTGCTCGTGTCGCCGCTGGCGGTGTGGCAGCGCGGGGTGCAGCAGGTGGTCAGCGGCGAGCTGTGGACGGCCCTGTCCGCCAGCCTGTGGCGCAATGTCTGGGGCGTCTTGATTGGCGGGGGCCTGGGCTTTGCCGTGGGCGCCTTGCTGGGGGCCTCGCGCTGGGCGGAGCGCCTGGTGGGGCCCAGCTTCCACACGCTCAAGCAGATCTCGCTGTTCGCCTGGATTCCGATGCTGTCCATGTGGTTTGGCCTGGGCGACGCGGCCAAGATTGCCTTCGTGGCCATGGCGGCCTTCTTTCCGATGGTGCTCAACACCTTCGAGGGCCTGCGCAGCGTGCCGCGCGAATACATCGAGGTGGCCCGGGTCTATGCCTTCAGTCCTTGGCAGCTGCTGCGCCGCGTGATTGCGCCGGCGGCGGCGCCCTCGATCTTCACCGGCGTGCAACTGGCCCTGATCTACGGCTGGCTGGCCACCTTGGGCGCCGAGTACCTGCTGGCCTCCGGCAAGGGCCTGGGCAACACCCTGATCGACGGCCGCGAGCATTTCTGGATGGACCTGGTGCTGTGGGGCGTGGTGGTGATTGGCCTGGTCGGCTATGCGCTGAACGCCACGCTGTCGGCCCTGGAAAAACGCCTGCTGGCCTGGCGCGACCGCACCCTGGCGCAGTACTGACATCGCATTGGATGGGAGAAACACCATGGCACACGCCATTCCTTTGGTCCTGCGGGGCCTGAACAAGCAGTACGAAGTCAAGGGCCAGACCCTGCCTGTGCTGCAGAACATTCACTTGAACATTGCGCCTGGCGAGTTTGTGAGCATCGTCGGCTCCAGCGGCTGCGGCAAATCCACCCTGCTGCGATTGATCGTCGGGCTGGAGGGCGATTACCAGGGAGAGATCACCCTGGGTGGCAAGCCGCTCAAGGGCCCAGGGCTGGACCGGGGCATCGTCTTCCAGGAGCACCGGCTGTTCCCTTGGCTCACGGTCGAGAAGAACGTGGCGCTGGGCTTGCTGAACTCTCAGCTGACCGAGGGCCAGCAGCGCCAAGCCGTGCGCGAGCACATTGCGTTGGTGGGGTTGGAGGGCTTTGAGTCGGCCTACCCGCACCAACTCTCGGGCGGCATGTCGCAGCGGGTGGCGATTGCGCGCGCGCTGGTGAACCGGCCCGAAATCCTGTTGCTCGACGAGCCCTTTGGCGCGCTGGACGCCATGACCCGCGCCCACTTGCAGGACGAGCTGCGCCGTATCTGGCAGGCCGAGGGCATCACCATGGTGCTGGTCACGCACGACGTGGAGGAGGCCGTGTATCTGGGCGACCGCGTGGTGGTGATGGAGCCCCGCCCGGGGCGTATCCGCCGCGAGATTGCGGTGCCGCTCCCCCACCCGCGTGACCGCACCTCGCACGCCTTCACCACCGTCAAGGACCGGGTCTTGCGTGAGTTTGCGGCCCACCCGCCCGCCGATCTGGCTGAGCCACCGCTCAGGCCGGGCGAGGTGCTGCTGCCGGTGGGGCGTTGGCAGTTCGCGGTGTGAGGGTCTTTGGTGGACTGCATAAGAAAAGTGGGTTTTAGGTATATGGAATCTGCGGTAATAGCTATTGAATATGTAGCGTCATCCGGGGTGGAATGATGAATTTTCAGCAATTGCGTTCGGTGCGCGAGACCGTCCGCCGGGGTTTTAACCTGACCGAGGTGGCGTCCATGCTGCACACCTCGCAGCCTGGCGTGAGCCGCCAGATCCGTGAATTGGAGGAGGAGCTGGGCGTGGACATTTTTGTGCGCGCCGGCAAGCGCCTCACAGGCCTCACGGCTCCTGGCGAGACCCTGTTGCCCATCGTCGAGCGCATGCTGCTGGAGTCCGACAACCTGCGCCGCGTGGGCCATGACTTTGCCGCCAGCACCCAGGGCAAGCTCTCGGTGGCGGCCACGCATTCGCAGGCACGCTATGCGCTGCCGCAGGTGGTGCGGGACTTTCGCCAGCAGTACCCCCAGGTCTCGCTGCACCTGCACCAGGGCTCGCCCCGGCAGGTGGCGGAGATGCTGCGCAGCGGCGAGGCCGACATCGGTGTGGCCACCGAGGCCCTGGCCAGCTACGACGATCTGGTCACCTTGCCTTGCTACCGCTGGACGCACAGCATCGTGGTCCCGCCCGACCACCCGCTGCTGGCGCTGACCGAGCCGGTGACCTTGGCCCAACTGGCCGCTTACCCCATCGTCACCTACGAGCTGGGCTACACCGGCCGGGCGCACATCGACGAGGCCTTCGCCCGCGAGGGCCTGGCGCCCGACATCGTGCTGTCCGCCATGGACGCGGACGTGATCAAGACCTATGTGGAGCTGGGCATGGGCGTGGGCGTCGTGGCCTCGATTGCGGTAGACCCTGAGCGCGACCGCCACTTGCGCATCCTGGACGCAGGGCACTTGTTCGAGGTCAACCTCACCCGCCTGGGCCTGCGCCGGGGGGTGTGGCTGCGGGGCTACGCCTACGACTTCATTGAAGCCTTCGTACCGACGCTGAACCGCGCCGTCGTGCAGACTGCGCTGGCACAGGGGGGCGGGGCGGCGTAACAATCGCGGCTTTTGTTGTTTGCTGCTGTCTTCATGCCAGGAATTTTCGGTTTTCTACGGACGTACTCCACACGCTCCACACGCCGCATCGCCGTCGCCACCGCGTGCCTGCTCGCCTTGGCGGGCCTCTGGGCGCAGGCCCAGTCCGCCGCACCCACGCCCGCGCTTGATTCCTCCAAGGCACTGGTCCGTTTCATCGCGCTGGGGGACATGCCCTACAGCGACCCAGACCCTTATTTCGGACTGATCGGCCAGATCAACCGCCTGCGGCCCGATTTTTCGGTGCACGTGGGCGATGTGCAGTCGGGTCTGGCGTCTTGTTCCAATGCCTCGCTGCGCATCCAGCGCGGGCACTTCGACCTGTACGAGGGCGCGGTGGTCTATACCCCCGGCGACAACGAATGGACCGACTGCCACCGCTTGGTGATGGGCGGCCACGACCCCATTGAGCGCCTGGCCTTTGTGCGCCAGACCTTCTACACGCCAGGCCAGTCGCTGGGGCAGGTGCCGATCCGGGTTGAGAACCAGTCCACCCAGGGCGGCGAATGGGCCCCCTTTGTTGAAAACCAGCGCTGGGAGCGCGGCGGCGTGCTGTTTGCCACGCTGCACATCGTGGGCAGCAACAACAACCTTGCGCCCCCGGGCCCGCGTGGCGAGGGCGAATTTGCGCTGCGCGACCGGGCCAACCGCGCCTGGATTCGGGAGACTTTTGCGCTGGCCCGGCAGCGCGGCGCCAAGGCCCTGGTGTTTGCAATGCAGGCCGATGTGTTTGAGCGGCGCCGGAGCGGCGAGGACTTTCCGGGCAACTCCGGCTTTCGCCAGAGCATCGGCCAGACCCTGGTGCCGCTGGCGGCGGTATCGCCCATTCCGGTGCTGCTGGTACATGGGGACACGCACCAATACCGCTTTGACCAGCCTTTCACCCACCAGGGCCAGCCGGTGAAGCCGCTGACCCGGCTGGAGGTGCCGGGCGGCGGGGATGTGCGCGCGGTGGAAGTGACGGTGGACCCGGCACAGGCGCCGCCATTCCAGGTGCGGCTGATCAATCCGCGCTGAGTTCCGGCTTTTTGCCGCTTACAACGCCGCTTGCAGCATGGCCCGGTAATCGTCGGCCGTCGCCAGGCGCGGGTTGGTGGCGTGGCAATGGTCGGCCATCGCACCTTCAATCACCCGGTCGAACAGCTCTGGGGTCACGCCCAGCGCGGCCAGGCCGGTCGGCAGGCCCAAATCGGCATTCATGGCCTGGATGGCGGTGGCAATATCGTCTGCTGTGCCTTGGCCGTTCAGGCCCATGGCGTGGGCCATGCGGGCCAGCTTGCGCTCCTGCTGCACGCTGGGGCTGCCGGCGTTGAAGCGCACCACCGCGGGCAGGAACAGCGCGTTCAGCGTGCCGTGGTGCAGGCGCGGGTTCAGGCCGCCCAGGCTGTGGCTGAGCGAGTGCACGCAGCCCAGTCCCTTCTGGAAGGCCATGGCGCCCTGCATGCTGGCGCTCATCATGTGCAGACGGGCCTCGTGGTCGTTGCCATCGCGGGTGGCGCGCAGGATGTGGGCCCAGCCGCGCTCCAGCCCGTCCAGCGCAATGCCGTCGGCGGGTGGGTTGAAGGCGGCGGACAGGAAGGTCTCCATGCAGTGCGCGATGGCGTCCATGCCGGTGGCCGCCGTCAGCAGCGGAGGGAGGCCCAGGGTCAGTTCGGGGTCGCACAGCGCGGCCTTGGGCAGCAGGTTCCAGGAGTGAAAACCCAGCTTGCGGTGGTCGTCCACGATCACGATGGCGCCCCGGGCCACCTCGCTGCCGGTGCCGCTGGTGGTGGGCACGGCAATCAGCGGCAGCACCTTGTCGCTGATGCGCGGCGAGCCGCCTTCGATGGTGGCGTAGTGCGCCAGCGGCCCCTCGTGCGTGGCGGCAATCGCCACACCCTTGGCGCAGTCGATCGCCGAGCCCCCGCCCACGGCGATCAGGCCGTCGCAGCCCTCGGCCTTGGCGATGGCCACCGCCTGGCGCACGGCGGCCTCGGTGGGGTTGGAGGGGGTCTGGTCAAACACGGCGTGGGGCAGGCCGTCCAGCGCGTCCTGCGCTTTTTGCAGCAGCCCGGCGAGCTTGACGCCAGGGTCGGTCACGATCAGCGGGCGGCGGATGCCCACGCGCTGGCATTCGGCCGCCAGCTTTTGCAGCGCGCCGTATTCGAGGTGGATGGTGGTGAGGTACTGGATCAGGGCCATGGTGGGTCGAAGAGGGCAGGGGGAGATTACGATGTGCGCTGCATTGTTACCCCGCGAAGACACCGTGAAATCCTCCAAAACCCTGTTGTTGCTGGCCGATCCGGGAGGCCGGGTCGCCTCGGAGACAAGCGCTCCGGTCGCCCTGCGTGCGGGAGCCCCCGCATGAGCGACCATTCCGCCCACCACCTGCACCACGACCGGCTGACCCCGCAGATGCGCAGCGTGCTGCAGCGCATGGCCAAGGCCGGCCACCCGCCGCTGCACACCCGCAGCGTGCCCGAGGCGCGCAAGGCCTACGAGGCCGGCGCGGGCGTGCTCGAAGTGCCCAAGGCCACCTTGCCGCGCGTGGAGGACTTCCACATCCCCGTGCGCGACGGCCACCGCCTGCCCGCCCGGCTGTATGCCCCCAGCACCGACAGCGGCCTGCCGCTGCTGCTGTACCTGCACGGCGGCGGTTTCACGATTGGCAGCATCGCCACGCACGACATCCTGTGCCGCGAGCTGGCCCGGCTGGCCGGCTGCATGGTCGTGTCGTTGGACTACCGCCTGGCGCCCGAGCACCGCTTTCCCACTGCCTGCCACGATGCCTGGGATGCGCTCGATTGGCTGGCCCGCCAGGGTGCCAGCCTGGGTGCCGACACCACCCGCCTGGCCGTGGGCGGCGACAGTGCCGGCGGCACGCTGGCGGCGGTCAACGCCATCCTGGCCCGCGACCAGGGCCTCCCGCTGGCGCTGCAACTGCTGATCTACCCCGGCTGCGCCGCGCACCAGGACACGCCCTCGCACGCCACCTT
>CAYZPX010000156.1:0-6515 GCA_964480105.1 uncultured Burkholderiaceae bacterium
TTGTGACCAACGGATTAAAAGTCCGCTGCTCTACCAACTGAGCTAACGTCCCACATAAGGTGAAACACCAATCTGGCGGAGAGGGCGGGATTCGAACCCGCGGTGGGGATTAGCCCACACACGCTTTCCAGGCGTGCGACTTAAACCGCTCATCCACCTCTCCGGAAGCCCGCTATTCTAGCAGTGATTTTTGCATTCCTTGGCAATTCGCCCATTTTCTATTACGAGAAATGCAATGCCCGGTTTCTGGAAGCTGCGGTCAAACGCAGGCAAGTTGTGCGACTTCCACGGCAAGCGCGTTGATGGCGCTGGGCGAGAGGTCTGCGACTGGCACCACCTTGCGCTGGGTCCAGTGCCCAAAGTGCTTGCTTTGCGAGCGTGCGTACAAAGGGTCGTAGTGCAGGGCCATGAGTTCGCTGAACAAGGGCGCCAGATCCCGAGCCTCGGCCCAGGCTTGCCAGCGTTCAATGACCTGGCGGCCATGCAACTCCTTGAGCACGCCCAGCTTTTGCACCAGCCGGGCTGGGTCGTCTGCCAGATTGGCGTAGTCCCGCAGCAGGTAAGCCAGTCGGGCCGGTGTGGAAGCCTGCACTTCAATGCACGGGCTGCCGCGCAAACGTTGGACCAGCGGGGTGGGGACGTTCAGCCGGCCAATGCGCGCGCTTTCTGCTTCCACAAAAATAGGGCGCGCCAGATCGAAACCTTCAAGGACATGGGCGATCTGCGTCTCGAACGCCGTTTGCGAGGGTTGTGGCGTGCCCGGCCAGCCACCCAGCACTGAGCCCCGATGGCAGGCCAGCCCTTCCAGGTCCAGAACCTGGTGGCCTTGTTGCGCCAGCGCTTGCAGCACCCGTGTCTTGGCGCTGCCCGTGGCGCCACACAGCACACGCAGCTGCAGCTGTGGCGCACTGGCCTCCAGGGTGGCGATCACGTGGCGTCTCCAGGCCTTGTAGCCCCCGGCGAGTTGCTGTGCGTCCCAGCCCACCATCCGCAACCAGGTGGTCATTGAGCCGCTGCGCATTCCGCCCCGCCAGCAGTAAATCAGGGGTTTCCAGCCGGCTGGGCGGTCGGCGAACTGTGTGCGCAGGTGCTTGGCAAGGTTGGCTGCCACCATGGCACCGCCTACCCGCTTGGCCTCGAAGGGGCCTTGCTGTTTGTAGAGCGTGCCGACAATCCGCCGTTCTTCGTCGTCGAGGACGGGGCAATTGATGGCACCCGGAAGGTGGTCGAGTGCAAACTCGGCCGGCGAACGGGCATCGATGAGGGTGTCGAAATCGTGGCGGTTCGCTACGCCCACGGGACCTTTGTGGCTCACAGTGTTCTTTCAGGGCAAGTGCCTGCCCGCGTTGACAGCAGGCAGGATGTGCAGGGGCTGGAGTGTACGACCGACCAAGCGGCCCTTTCAGCGGTCTGTTGGGCTGTGGATCTGTGCCATTTTCATGGCCGAGCCAATCAGTGCCGACACCTCCCCCATGTTGCTGGGCACGATCAGGGTGGTGGCCGCGTTGGCAGCGACTCGGCCATAGGCATCGACCGCCTTTTCAGCCACTTTCAGCTGAACCGCCTGATCGCCACCGGGCTGGCGGATGGCATGGGCAATGCGTTCGATGGCTTCCGCACTGGCCTCGGCCACGGCCTTGATGGCGGCCGCTTCGCCAAACGCCTGGTTGATCGCAGCCTGTTTTTCGCCTTCTGAGCGTGCAATCGCGGCCTCGCGCTCACCGGTGGCAATATTGATTTGCTCCTGACGGCGTCCTTCGGACGCCGCAATCAGCGCGCGCTTTTCCCGTTCGGCGGTAATTTGGGCCTGCATCGCGTGCAGGATTTCCTGCGGTGGGGTCAGGTCTTTGATTTCGTAGCGCAGCACCTTCACGCCCCAGTTCAGCGCCGCTTCGTCAATCGCCTGGACGACCTGCGCGTTGATGATGTCGCGCTCCTCGAAGGTCTTGTCTAATTCCAGCTTGCCGATCACGCTGCGCAGGCTGGTTTGCGCCAGCTGGGTCACCGCCATGATGTAGTTGCTGGAGCCATAGCTGGCCCGCATGGCATCGGTCACCTGAAAGTACAGGATGCCGTCCACCTGCAGCTGGGTGTTGTCCTTGGTGATGCAGACCTGGCTGGGCACATCCAAGGGGATTTCCTTGAGGCTGTGCTTGTAGGCAATCTGGTCGATGAAGGGCACGATGATGTTCAGCCCGGGCGACAGCGTTCCCGCGTACTTGCCCAGGCGTTCCTTGACCCAGGCATGCTGCTGGGGAACGACCTTGACCCCCTTGGCGATGAACACGGCCGCAATGGCAAAAATGAGGAAGGCGAATTCCATGGTCAGACCTTTCAGGGGGGATCAAGCGGGAGGGGGGAGGGGTTCGACCACCAGCCGGCTGCCGGACAGGCCCACGATGCGATGGGGGCCTGGCTGGTGGGTGCTGCTGCCTTGCGAAGCTTGCACGGTCCATTGGGCGCCGCGATAGCGCACTTCGGCTGTGCCATCGCTGTTCCAGTGGTCGATGTACACGGTGGCGCCTTGGTCCAGGGACGCATTCTCTTGAGCCAGTTCCGGGTCAGGGCGGCGATGGCGCTGCAACCACAGGTACCAGCCCAGCACGGCACCGCCACCGGTGAGGCCCGCCAGCAACAGTTGCGCGGGCAGTGCCAGTCCCGCGTGGGCCGCCAGCGCGCCAGCGACCAGGCCCAGGGCCAACATCAGCAGGAAGAAGGTGCCGCTCAGCAGTTCGGCCAGCACGGTCAGGCCAACTGCAGACCACCAGAGGGTGCTCAGGTCCATGGTTTCTCCGGGGTGGGGAATCACCGTGCCATTGTGTCCCCAAAAATAAAACGCGACCGTCAAATGCCCGTCACTGTTTTTCCTTACACTTCGCGCCTATTTTTGTGCACCGCGCCATGCGGGATGGGCTTTCCGGAGGTCTTATGAAATTTCGTTTCCCCATCGTCATCATTGACGAGGACTACCGTTCCGAGAACACCTCGGGTCTGGGCATCCGTGCCCTGGCGCAGGCCATCGAGAGCGAGGGCTTTGAAGTCCTGGGGGTGACCAGCTACGGCGACCTGTCCCAGTTTGCCCAGCAGCAAAGCCGCGCCAGCGCCTTCATCTTGTCGATTGACGACGAAGAATTTACCCAGGGCCCGGACCTGGACCCCGTCGTGGTGAACCTGCGCCATTTCATCGAGGAAGTGCGTCGCAAGAACCTGGATGTGCCCATCTACGTCTACGGCGAGACCAAGACCAGCCGCCATCTGCCCAACGACATCCTGCGCGAGCTGCACGGCTTCATCCACATGTTCGAGGACACGCCCGAGTTCGTGGCCCGCCACATCATTCGCGAGGCCAAGAGCTACCTGGAAGGCATCCAGCCCCCGTTCTTCAAAGCCCTGCTGGACTACGCCGAAGACGGTTCCTACTCCTGGCATTGCCCCGGCCACTCGGGTGGCGTGGCCTTCCTGAAAAGCCCCATCGGCCAGATGTACCACCAGTTCTACGGCGAGAACATGCTGCGTGCCGACGTTTGTAACGCCGTGGAAGAGCTGGGCCAGCTGCTGGACCACAACGGCGCCATTGGTGAGAGCGAGCGCAATGCCGCCCGCATCTTCAATGCCGACCACTGCTTCTTCGTCACCAACGGCACCAGCACCTCCAACAAGATGGTCTGGCACCACACCGTGGCGCCGGGCGATGTGGTGGTGGTGGACCGCAATTGCCACAAGTCCATCCTGCACAGCATCATCATGACCGGCGCGATTCCGGTCTTCCTGAAGCCCACACGCAACCATTTCGGGATCATCGGCCCGATTCCGAAGAGCGAATTCGAGCCCGAGACCATCCGCGAAAAGATTGCGAGCAACCCCCTGCTCAAGGGCGTGGACGCGAAAAAAGTGCGCCCCCGCGTGATGACGCTCACCCAGTCCACCTACGACGGCGTGCTCTACAACACCGAAACCATCAAGCAGATGCTCGATGGCTACGTGGACAACCTGCACTTCGACGAGGCCTGGCTGCCCCACGCCGCTTTCCACCCCTTCTATGGCAGCTACCACGCCATGGGCAAGAAGCGTGCGCGGCCCCAGCATTCGGTGGTCTATGCCACCCAGTCCATCCACAAGCTGCTGGCGGGTATCAGCCAGGCCAGCCATGTGCTGGTGCAGGATTCGCAAAGCACCAAGTTGGACCGCCACCTGTTCAACGAGGCGTACCTGATGCACACCAGCACTTCGCCGCAGTACAGCATCATCGCCAGCTGCGATGTGGCTGCCGCGATGATGGAGCCACCCGGCGGCACCGCGCTGGTCGAGGAAAGCATCCTGGAGGCGCTGGACTTCCGCCGCGCCATGCGCCAGGTCGAGGAAGACTTTGGCAAGAACGACTGGTGGTTCAAGGTCTGGGGCCCTGAAGCGCTGGCCGATGAAGGTGTTGGCAGCGCCGAGGACTGGATCATCCGCACCGACGGCAAGGGCCGGGGCAAGAAGGCCGCCAGCAAATGGCACGGCTTTGGCGAGCTGGCCGACGGCTTCAACATGCTGGACCCGATCAAGTCCACCATCGTGACGCCTGGCTTGGACCTGGACGGCAAGTTTGCTCCCACTGGCATCCCGGCGGCCATCGTCACCAAGTATTTGGCCGAGCACGGCGTGGTGGTCGAAAAGACGGGCCTGTACAGCTTCTTCATCATGTTCACCATCGGCATTACCAAGGGCCGCTGGAACACGCTGCTGACGGCGCTGCAGCAGTTCAAGGACGACTATGAGAAGAACCAGCCGATGTGGCGCATCCTTCCGGAGTTCTGCCAGCAGCACAAGCGCTATGAGCGCATGGGCCTGCGCGACCTGTGCCAGCACATCCACGAGCTGTACGCCAAGTACGACGTGGCCCGCCTGACCACCGAGATCTACCTCTCGGACCTGACGCCTGCGATGAAGCCGTCCGATGCCTACGCCCACATCGCGCAGCGCAAGACCGAGCGCGTGGAGATCGACCACCTGGAAGGCCGCATCACCGTGGGCCTGATCACGCCGTACCCCCCCGGCATTCCGCTGCTGGTGCCCGGCGAGGTCTTCAACAAGAAGATCGTTGAATACCTCAAGTTCGCCCGCGACTTTGCGCTGCAGACCCCAGGTTTCGAGACCGACATCCACGGCCTGGTCGAGGAAGTAGATGCCCATGGCAAGGTGCGTTATTACGCCGACTGCGTGGTGGAAAGCAGCAAGCCCCGCAAGCTGGGCCGCAAGCTCGCCACCGCCGACAACCTGGTTCAGGTCGGCGACGACGGCCCTTTCGGTAGGAATGTCTGACGGGAGGCGGCGGCTTCAGTCCGCCGCCGGCCGCAAATAGCTGGCAAAGCGGGGCAGGCCATCCGGATGGTGGCCCCGGTAACGGTAAGTCACCCGGCTCCCAATGGCCGGGGGATGTTGGCGCTCCGCATCGCTCAAGCCCGTGCCCAGCCGAAAGCGCTGGCCGCCGGGCAACGCCACCAGCAAGGCCCCCAGTTGCCCCTGGTGCTTGCCCTGGCCGGGCAGGTGCGCCAGGACCAGCGCTTCCGCGTCCTGGTGGCTTTTGAGCTTGAGCAGGTCGCCGCTGCGCCCTGCGCGGTAAGGCGCATCGCCCCTGCGCAGCATCAGGCCCTCGGCACCTTCGCGTTCCAACTGGCGCAGCTGGGCGCGCAGCGCCGCCTCGCTGTCCACCCGCCAATGCGGCACGGCCTGGACCCAGGACTGTTGCAGCGCTGCGACCACCCTCGGCAGGGCTGCGAGCCGCTCGTCAAACACGCCGCCATGCGCTGGCAGGTCAAACACCATGAAGCGGATCTGGCGCCACGCGGCCTCGCTGGCGTTCTGGCTGCGCACGGTGGACAGGGCCTGGGTGAAGGCGCCCCGGCCTGCCCAGAGTTCGCCGTCGAGCGGCGTGGCCGGCCAGCCGGCGGTGAACCAAGCGGGGGCTGCGATCACTTCGCCACCCCGGGTGCGCAGGGTGCTTCCATCCCAATGTCCGCGCAGACCATCGTATTTTTCGCTGACCCAGTGCCCGGACCGCCATTGCCCGGGCCGGAACTCCTGCGCCAACGCAAGGGCTGGGGGCCCCTCGTCGGCGCTGCCAGACGGACCCGGTCTCGCCCAGGTGGGCAAGGCGGGCGCCAGGACCCCCGCCACGGCCCCTGCCAATGCCTTGCGGCGGTTGAAAATGCTATGAAATAAATAGCTAGTACCGCTGGTATTCATTGGGCTAGAGGCCAAAAAGGCTGTGAAGTGATAAAAAAGGCCTGGGGACTGCCCAGGCCTTGGTGCTCGCCGTTAACCTACCATCGTTCGGCTGACGCCGGCGGTCTGGCTGAAGCCGCCGTCCACATAGGTGATTTCGGCGGTCACGCCGCTGGCCAGGTCGGACATCAGAAAGGCGGCCACATTGCCCACGTCCTCAATCGTTACGTTGCGGCGCAGCGGGGCGGCGTCTGCCACCATGCCCAGCAGCTTGCCGAAGTCCTTGATGCCGCTGGCGGCCAGGGTCT
>CAYZPX010000157.1:0-6421 GCA_964480105.1 uncultured Burkholderiaceae bacterium
AAGCTGTCCAGGGTTGCGTGCTTCATGTGGATGTGCTTTCTAAGGGTCAGGGAAGGGGCGCCAGTGCGCCGCGGGCGGATTATGTCAAAAAAACATGAGAGCGCTGCATAGATGTGCCTATTTTTGGTGCAAATTGGCCTGATTTGGGGCGATTGTGGCTTCTGCGGTGCCGGTCTTGGGCCGAAAAGGCCTTGCGGTGCCCCATCGCAGCGCATCCGCCCCCTTTTGGTGAGAGGCTGCAAAAAAGCGCTTCTCCCCTCCGGAAGAAGCGCTGGCACGGGCTGGGCGCCATCCCGTTGGTGGCGCAGGCGCAGGGGACTCAGCAGGGTCTGGTGGGGGGCAGGTCCAGCAGGTGCGCCAAAGCCGCTGCCAGGACCTGTTCGGCCTGCGCCGTGCTGGCCGCTGCGTTCCGCTGGCGCCAGGCCACCACGCCGTCCGGGCGCACCAGCAGCGCGCCGGCTTCGTCGATTTCCCGCAGGGCCTGCCAGCTGCAGTAGGCGTCCTGGGCGCCGGGGGTGCCAATCACCACCGTGCGCAGGCAGGGGCGGGCCAAGGCCTCAGCGGCTTGCACCCAGGGCTGGCCAGCCAGGCCCGTCAGCAGCGTGAACTGGCCGTGACCGACCAGGTCCAGCGTCGAGATGCGGCGGCCATCGCGGCCCACCAGCCAGGCATGGGGCAGCTTGGCGCCGGGGCGGGTGGTGGCTTGCAGGTACAGCTGCGGGTCACGCTTCCAGACTTCCTCGCCCGCGTCTGGGTCCGGGATGACAGCCGCAGAGACGCAGCGCTGGTTCAGCTCCACGCCCTGGGCGTTGAACTCGTAGTTCTTGAGCTTGAGCGCCTCGGCCAGTGCGGTGCGGCGCGCCTGGCCCTTGGGGCCGGGGTCGGACAGCTCGGCCAGGCCAGCCTCCACGGGGTTGGCGGCGCTGGGGTCGCGAAAGCACTGGTTCAGCGGGCCGTAGTCCACGCGGGACTGGTTGGCGCGGGCAACGATCTGGGCGCCCACTGGGGCGCGCTCCAGCGTGTAGGAGTCCAGAAGGCCCTCGCCGGCATGGCCTTTGACCACAAAAGCCAGCTTCCAGGCCAGGTTGAACGCATCCTGCATGCAGGTGTTGGAACCCAGGCCGCTCGACGGTGGGTGGCGGTGCACGGCATCGCCACCGCAGAACACCCGGCCCTTGGAATAGACGGGCGCATGGGCCTGGTTGACGTACCAGACCGAGGTGGTCTCGATCTCGATCTCTAGCTCGGGGTCGCCGACCAGGATGCGGATCTTGCGCAGCACTTCTTCGGGCGACAGGTCAGGCTCGCCCTTGCTCATGTCAAAGCCCCAGCCGGCAATCCACTGGTTCCAGGGCGTGATGGCGCGCAGCAAACCCATACCGATTTCGCCAAACGCAGCGTTCGAGGTGACGATCCAGTACAGGATGCTGGGGCGGTGGGCGGCCAACCGCGTCAGGTCGGCTTTGAACAGCACATAGGCCGTGCCGGCGCGGGCCAGCTGGCCGGTAAGCTCTAGGCCTGCGTCCTCCATCACCTTGGACTTGGCCCCGTCGGCGCCCACCAGGTAGCGGGCGCGCAGGCTGTATTCACGACCGGTGAGGCGGTCTTGCAGCTGCACGGTGACGCCGGTGGCGTCCTGGGTGTGGCGGAGGTACTCGGTGTTCCAAGAGAACACCGCACCGCGCTCGGCGGCGTTTTTGACCAGGATGGGTTCCATCAGTGTTTGCGGCAGGTCCATCATGGGGCAGGGGCTGCCTTGCAGGTAGTCGCCAATGCGTTCGTCGCCGGTGCCCCAGGTGCGCAGCCGGGCGATTTCGGCGCCCGCCAGGCTGGTGGTGAACAGGGTGTCACCCATCCACTCCCAGGGCGTGGCGTCGCGGCGGGCCTCGTCTTCCACCCCCAAATCACGCAAAACTTCCATGGCACGCTGGTTGGTGATGTGCGCGCGGGGGGTGTTGGCGGTCCAGTTGTAGCGGTTGACCACCTGTACGCGCACACCATAGGTGGCCAGGGCCAGCGCGGTGGTGCCGCCCATGGGGCCGCTGCCCACCACCAGCACATCGGTGTCGTAAAGCTCTTGGGAGGGGAGGGAAGACATGAAGGCTCGTCCTTGGTTGCTCAGTTACTTATTTGATATAGGTCTGGATCACGTTGCCGTAGGCGCCAATGTCGCGGCGCAGGCGGGCGCTGATCTCGGCGGCATCAGCGGGATAGGGGTCACCCGAGGCACCAAACTTTTCCTTGATGGCAGGCTGCTTGAGCGCGGCATTGAATTCGCGGCCCAGGCGGTCCACCACGGTCTGCGGCGTGCCCGCAGGGGCAACGATGAACAGGTAGTTGGAGATGCTCAGGCCCGGGTAGCCGCTCTCGGCCAGCGTGGGTACGTCGGCCAGCAGGGGGTGGCGTTGGGCGCCCAGCGTGGCCAGGGGCATGAGCTTGCCGGCCTTGATGTGCTGCAGCGCAAAGTGCAGCGGCATCACCATCACATCGATCTGGCCGCCAATCAGGTCGGTGGCGGCAGGGGCCAGGCCTTTGTAGGGCACATCGACGAACACGCTCTTGGTCAGGTCGTTGAGCTGGTGCATGTGCAGGTACCAGGGACTGCCTGTGCCCATGGTGCCAAAGTTGGCGCCCTTGCCGTTCTTTTGCGACAGCTGGACCAGGTCTTTCACGGTGCGGAGGTTCAGCTTGGGTGGCACCACCATCACCAGCGGAATCTGGATCAGGCCGGACACGGGCACAAAGTCTTTCAGCGCGTCGTAGGGCACCTTGGCGCCCAGGATGTCGGCGGCCTTGGGCGATTTGGACATGGCCTGGTTGATGGCATGCGAGTCGGAGACCACGCCCAGGGTGTAGCCGTCGGCCGGTGCGCGGGCCACGGCCTCGGTGCCGATGATGGACGAAGCGCCGGGGCGGTTGTCGATCAGGATGGTCTGCTTGAGGTTGCCCGACACGGCCTCGGCCAGCGCGCGGGCGGACGAGTCGGCATTGCCGCCGGCTGGGTAAGGCACCACGATGCGGATGGGTTGCTTGGCGGGCCATTCCTGGGCGAAGGCGGCCTGAGAGGCCAGGCCCAGGGCGGCGAGGGCGCAAAAGTCACGGCGTTGGATGGACATGCAAAAGTCTCCTTGTGGGGGAAGGACGCCTGCAGGGTTTGCAGGCGTGGGCCGGCAGTGTCGGTAAAGCCGTGCGAAACGCAAACCCGGTGCACAGAATGCACCAAAATCCCGGCATGACGATCCCGCCCACCGCCTTTGCCTTGCCAGCCCTGCCTTTGGCGGATGTGCCCAACACCTACCCTGAAGTCCGCGGCCTCAGCCGTGGTTTGGCCGTGTTGCGGGCGCTGAACGCCCTGCCCGGCGGCATGGGTGGCGTGGTCGAACTGGCCCGCGCCACTGGCCTGCACCGCACCACGGTCAAGCGCCTGCTGGAGACTTTGCGAGCCGAAGGCCTGGTCCACCTCAAGGACGATGGCGGCGCCTACGCCCTGGGCTTTGAGGTGCGGCGCCTGTCCGAGGGCTATGTGGGCGCCGCTTGGATCGATCAGATCGCTGCACCGGCCATGCGGGCGCACCAGCGCATCCTGTCCTGGCCCAGCGACCCGGCCACGCCCGATGCGGGTTTCATGATCGTGCGCGAATCCACTCACCGCATGAGCCTGTTGTCCCAGCACCGCGCCACGATCGGGATTCGCATCCCGATGCTGGTGTCTTCGGTGGGGCGGGCCTGGCTGGCCTGGTGCGCCCATGAGGAGCGCGAGGCCACGCTGGCGCTGCTGGCCGAGCGCACCGATGCCATTGGTGCATTGGCGCGCGACACAGCCCAGGTCAAGCAGCTGCTGAAAGACACCCGCCGCCGGGGCTATGCCGTCAACCGGGGGGAGTGGGCGACCGAAGGCATGGTGACCGCGATTGGCCTGCCCATCCGCATTGGCGAGCATGCGATTGCCGCGATTAACCTGGTCATGCACCGCACGGCGGTGAGCGAGCGGGAGATTGCCACCCGCTACGTGCCGCTGCTGCGGGCCTTGGTGGAGGAGATCTCTGCAGCGGTGGAGCGCTCCCCCGAGGGCTGAGAAGTCTGGGGAGGGGCCCTGTGGGCGGTGGAGGCCCCGGGTAAACCCGAGGATTTGCCGTCCAGCGTTTGGGGGCGATGGCAGGGCACCTGACCATGCCCCCAATTGCTCCTGAAATGAGAGCTGCTACCGCTGGTATTCATTAGCCTAGAGGCCAAAAAGGCTTGAAATGGCCCGTTGCTCGCTCACTGCAAGGTCAGCGCCCCGGCCGACTTGCTCTTGCCAGCGCGGGCGGGTGGGTTGCACAGGCCGCAGGTGTAATGCCTGGCGTTTTCATAAGGCTCGGTCACAAACAGGCCACCGCATTGCGAGCAGGCGGTGCGGGTCAGCATGTTGGCATCGACGAACTTGACCAGGCGCCAGGCGCGGGTGAAGGACAGCAGGGGCTCGATCTGCGCGATCTGCACCTGCTCCTGGTAAAGGCGGTAGGCCTTGGTCAGCAGCTCGACCGCGTCCAGGTCCACGCCCTTGGAGAGGTAGACGTAAATGTTCAGGAACAGCGAGCTGTGGATGTTTTCTTGCCAGGTCAGGAACCAGTCGGTCGAGAACGGCAGCTGTCCCTTGGACGGCGATTTGCCCGCCACTTCCTTGTAGAGGCGAATCAGGCGCTCGTAGGACAGCGTGGTCTCCGATTCCAGGACCTGCATGCGGGCGCCCATCTGGATCAGCATGGCAGCGCGCTCGATCTGGCGGGATTCGTTCAGGACACTTTTGACAGGGGTGGACATGGCGGGCTTTCCGGACAGTGGCAGTCAAACACAGGGGCTCAGAGCACTTCGGACAGCTTGCTGGCCATCAGGATGTTGGCGTGCAGCGTGTTGGTGGCCTCGTTGGCGATCTTGCTGGACTTGGGCGTGGTTTGGTTGGTCAGCAAGCTCCAGACCAGCTCGTCGTCCACGCGGAAGCTGCACAGCAAGGTGTTGCGCGAGGCCAGCTTGAGCACCTGTGCCACCGACAGCGAGACCAGGATGTCGGCCGCTTCCTCGGTCATGCCCAGGCGGAACACCGCCTCGGCCTTGTCGTGGCGGATGAGGTTCTGGGCCAGCATCAGGTACGAGAGGTTGGCTTCGCGGATCTCGGCCAGCAGTTGTTCGGAGGTCATGGGGCAATCCTTTGTCGACTGCGATCGGGGCACAGCTTGCAGGGGTGCAAACCGCGTCAATCGCTTGAAAAGGATTGTGAAAGCAGGCCAATCAAAAATTAAGTCGGCCTTTGTCGGTGCTTTTTGTCGGTGTCGGCGGCAAGGGTTTGTCAGGTTTTTTCTGACACGCCTGACGGCGCCGCAGCAGGGGAGTTGCGGGTTTACCCCCGGGCCACAGGGCGGCTGGTGTCGCTGCACCACTCGCTCCAGCTGCCTGCAAACAGGGCGCTGGGGCCCAGGCCGGCGACTTCCATGGCCAGCAAATTGGGCAGGGCGCTCACGCCGCTGCCGCACTGGTGCACCACCGAGGCCGGGTCGCGCCCATCAAGCAGCGCCAGAAATTCGGCCCGCAGTTCAGCGGACGGCTTGAAGCGGCCATCGGCCCCCAGGTTCAGGCCAAAGGGCCGGTTCAGTGCGCCGGGAATGTGGCCTGCCACCGGGTCCAGCGGTTCGACCTCGCCCCGAAAGCGCTGGGGTGCGCGGGCGTCGATCAGGGTTTGGGTGGGCTGCTCCAGCTGGGCCAGTACTTCATTAGCGCTCACCAGGCGGCGCAGCGGGGGCTGCAGCGCAAAGGTGGTGGCGGGGCGGGGTGCCTCTTGGCCACTGTGCAGCAGGCCACCCTCAGCCTGCCAGGCCTGCAGGCCGCCGTCGAGCACGGCCACGGCGTCGTGACCGGCCCATTTCAGCATCCACCACAGCCGGCCGCAGTAGTTGGCCCCGTTGCGGTCATAGACGACGGCCTGCATGCCATTGGCAAAGCCGATCTGCCCCAGCCAGGCGGCAAAGGCCTCGCGGGTGGGCAGCGGGTGGCGCCCGCCGGAGGCACAGTCCGGCACCGCTTCGCCCGGATGGGTGTGGGCGCTGAGGTGCTGCTCCAGATCGGCGTACACCGCGCCCGGCAGGTGGCTTTCGGCGCACTGGGCGGCGCCAGCCTGGGGCTGCATCAGGTCAAAGCTGCAGTCAAACACCATCAGCGGGATGGGGGACTGCATCAGCGCTTGCAGTTGGGCGGGGGTGATCAGGGTGGTGTGGGTCGTGCAAGCAGTCATGCATGAAAGCATAGCGGGGTGCGTGGGCTCAATGCTCCTCGCCCGGGGTGCCGGGGGCGGCGCGAGAGCGCAGCACGGTGGCCATGATGCCGCTGCCCACGATCAGCGCCATGCCCAGCCAGCCGCTGGGCGGAATTTGCTCACCAAACACCAGCA
>CAYZPX010000158.1:0-6419 GCA_964480105.1 uncultured Burkholderiaceae bacterium
TGGAAAAGGTGGAAAACGCCCCGTTCACCCCGCTGGACCGCATCGGCCAGCTGACCATGCGCAACCTGGACATCGTGGACACCCGCGACAAGCTGGGCGTGTATGCCAAAGCCGGCCTGCTGTCGCTGGGCGGCAACGCTGCGCTGGCGCAGCTGGGCAACGACGGCAGCAAGTAAGCGAGACCATGAGGGTGGAGGTCAAAATGGCCTCTAGCCCTTATTTTACGAGCGGTACCAGCTCTTAAGTTAGGAGCAAAACCACCCAAAAAACCGCCTTTTCAGGCGGTTTTTTCTTGGCGCTTCAAACCACCACCGGCTCCGGCTCCAGCCGGATGCCAAAGCGCTCATAGACGCTGGTCTGGATCGCCTTGGCCAGGGTCATCACCTCGCCACCGGTGACGCTGTCGGCGCCCTGGCCGCGGTTGACCAGCACCAGGGCCTGTTTTTCATAAACGCCGGCCTTGCCAATCGACTTGCCCTTCCAGCCACAGGCGTCAATCAGCCAGCCGGCCGCCAGCTTGAAACGGCCATCGGGCAAGAGGTAATGCACGATTTTGGGGTCGCGGGCAATGATGTCGGCGCACTGCTCGGGCGTCACAGTGGGGTTCTTGAAGAAGCTGCCTGCATTGCCCACCTGGGCCGGATCGGGCAGCTTGGCACGGCGGATGGCGCAGACCGCGTCAAAAATGGCCTGGGCATCAGGATTGCGCACAGGCGTGGGCTGGGCCTCGAAGTAGCGCTCCAGATCCGCATAGCCCAGCACGGGCTTCCACGGCCGGGGCAGGCGAAAACGCACCTTGGTGATCACCGCCCGGCCCGCCAGGCCCATGCCCCGAGGCAACTCGCCCACCGCGCTGCCCGGCGCGGGCGCGTGCTTGAACACCGAATCGCGGTAGCCAAAAGCACATTGCGCGGCGTTCAGCGTGAAGCGTTGTCCCGTCAGCAGGTCCACGGCGTCCAGCGACTCGAAGCGGTCTTGCAGCTCGACGCCATAGGCGCCAATGTTCTGCACCGGCGCGGCGCCGACGGTGCCCGGGATCAGCGCCATGTTCTCCAGCCCAGGCAGGCCCTGGGCCAGGGTCCAGGCGACTGTGTCGTGCCAGGCCTCGCCGGCGCCGGCTTCGACGATCCAGGCTTTGTCGGTCGTCTCCAGCAAGCGCAGGCCGCGGATTTCCACCTTCAGCACCACGGGCTTCACATCGCCCGTGAGCACGATGTTGCTGCCCCCGCCCAACACGAAAAAGGGCTGGCCCGCCCAGGCCGGGTCGGCGCACAGGGCGTGCAAATCGTCCTCGGACTGGACCCGAATCAGGGTCTGGGCGCGGGCGGCGATGCCAAAGCTGTTGTAGGGCTGCAGGGAAGCGTTTTTCTCGACTAACATTGCCGCGATTTTCGCATTGGGTCCCACGCGGACCCTTTTGCATGGACCCCTCCTTTTTGAAAGTACCCCTGCCCCATGCCCTCTTTTGACACCGTCTGTGAAGCCGATTTCGTCGAAGTCAAGAACGCCGTCGAGAACACGGCCAAGGAAATTGGCACCCGTTTCGATTTCAAAGGCACCTCTGCCGCGATCGAACTGAAGGACAAAGACATCGTTTTGACCGGCGATGCCGATTTCCAGCTCACCCAGATCGACGATGTGCTGTGCAACAAGCTGACCAAGCGCAATGTGGACGTGCGTTTCCTGGACCGGGGCGACGTACAAAAAATCGGTGGCGACAAGGTCAAACAGACCATCAAGGTGCGCAACGGCATCGAGAGCGAGCTGGCCAAGAAGCTTCAGAAGCTCATCAAGGACAGCAAGCTCAAAGTCCAGGCCGCCATCCAGGGCGAGAGCGTGCGCGTGACCGGCGCCAAGCGCGACGACCTGCAAGCCGCGATGGCGCTGATCCGCAAGGACATCAGCGACGTGCCGCTGTCCTTCAACAACTTCAGAGATTAATCCCCCCTGAGCCGCTGCGCGGCTTCCCCCAGGGGACGCCACCAGTGGCCTGGCAAAGCCAGTTCCACGGTGGCCGCTCAGCTGCAGCGCGCCAGCTCAAGCAGCCTTGTCTGCCTTGCCCTTTTTTCCCAGGCGGGATTCTTGTCCCGCCAACAGGCGGCGGATGTTCTCGCGGTGGCGCCAGACCAGCAAAGCGGCCATCGCCACGATGGCGGCGGCAATGCGCGCATCGGCCTGCCAAAGCACCCCCTGCGCGATCAGGTAGTACACAGGCGCAAAAACCGCTGCCACCAGCGAAGCCAGCGAGGAATAGCGGAAGAAGACGGCGATGATCAGCCAGGTCATCGCGCAGGCCAGGCCCAGCCAGCCGCTAAAGCCCAGCAGCACGCCCAAAGCTGTCGCCACGCCCTTGCCGCCCTGGAAGCGGAAAAACACCGGCCACAGGTGCCCCAGAAACGCCGCGATGCCCACCAGCGCCTGGGTGCCTTCTTCCAGCCCATAGGGCGCGCCATAGGCCCGCACCAACACCACCGGCGCCCAGCCCTTGAGCGCATCGAACAGCAGGGTGACGATGGCCGCCAGCTTGCTGCCCGAGCGCAGCACATTGGTGGCGCCGGGGTTCTTGCTGCCGTAGGTGCGCGGGTCGTTCAAGCCCATGACGCGGCTGACGATGACGGCAAACGACAAGGAGCCCAGCAAATACGCGGCCACCGTGGCCAGCAGGGGAAAAGCAGTGTTCACGCGGTGTCCTCAGGGCGCGGCGGCCCAGGAAGGGGGTTAGGGTGGTGTCTCAAAGGGGCGTCATTCTGCCAGCGCACATTGCACGGGTTTGGCCCCCAGCAGCTGCACGCAGACCTGCGGATCGATCTGCACCAGAAAGCCCCGGCGCCCGCCATTGATCGCGATGCGCGGCAGCTGCAGGATGGTGTCCTCGATGTACACCGGCATCGCCCGGCGCGTGCCAAACGGCGAGGTGCCGCCCACCAGGTAGCCACTGTGGCGGTTGGCCACCTCAGGGGTGCAGGGCGCGACGGACTTGGCGCCAATCTGGCGGGCCAGGTTTTTGGTGGAGACCTTGCGGTCACCGTGCATCAGCACGATGAGGGGCTTGGCGTCCTGGTCCTGCATCACCAGGGTTTTGATGACCATGTGCTCATCCAGCCCCAGCTGGCGCGCGGACTCGGCCGTGCCGCCGTGCTCGACGTAGTCATAGGGCAGACCCAGGTAGTCCACCTTGTACGCCTTGAGGAGCTGGGTGGCCGGGGTTTCGCTGACATGGGCAGTCTTGGTGGCGTTTTTGGCCATACACAGTCACAAAATCACTATCAAAAAGAGAGCTACTACCGCTCGATTCTATTGGGCTAGAGGCCAATTTGACCTAAAAATACGCCCGAGCGGTTTCCAAGCAGCTCCCCGACCTCACAGCGCTGGATTGCCCAGCTGCCAGTGCAGCGCGTCGATCTCGGCCAGCAGCTCGGGGGGCAGGACCGTGCCCCAGGCGTCGAGCTGCTCGTCCAGCTGCGCCAGCGAGGTCACGCCGATGATGGTGCTGGCCACCTGCCACTTGGTGTAGCAAAAGGCCAGCGCCATCCGGGTGGGCGTGAGGCCATGGGCGCGGGCCAGGGCGTTGTAGCGCCGGGCGGCGGCCAGGGCTTCCGGGCGGCCCCAGCGCTGCTTGCGCACCGAGGGGTAGCGGGCAATGCGGGCGTCCATCGGGGCGTTAGGCCCTTCCAGGCCGCTGTCGTCGTATTTGCCCGTGAGCAGACCGAAGCCCAGCGGCGAATAGGCCAACAACGCCACCCCCAGGCGGTGGCAGGTCTCGTCCAATGCGTTCTCGTAGCTGCGGTTGAGCAGGCAATACGGGTTCTGCACCGAGACCACGCGCGGCAGGCCATGCTGCTCGGCCAGGCGCACGAACTCGTGCACGCCGTAGGGCGTTTCGTTGGACAGGCCAATCGCGCGCACCTTGCCCGCCTTGACCAGGCCCGCCAGCGCGTCGAGCTGCTCGTGGAGGGGCGTCTGCGCGGTCTCCTTGGACGGGTCGTAGTACTTGATGCCAAAGGCGGGCACATGGCGCTCGGGCCAGTGGATTTGGTAGAGGTCGATCACGTCGGTCTGCAGGCGGCGCAGGCTGCCCTCGCAGGACGCCACGATGTCGGCGGCCGTCATGCCCTGGCCGTCGCGCAGCCAGGGCATGCCGCGCGAGGGGCCGGCCACCTTGGTGGCCAGCACCAGCTTCTGGCGCAGGCCGGGCTGCCTGGCGAACCAGCGGCCCAGGATGGCCTCGGTGGCGCCGCCGGTCTCGGCGCGGGCGGGCACGGCGTACATCTCGGCCGTGTCCAGGAAGTTCACGCCGCGCTCGATGGCGCGGTCCAGGATGGCGTGGGCCTGGTCTTCGGCCACCTGCTCGCCAAAGGTCATGGTGCCCAGGCAAATCGGGGTCACGCGCAAGTCGCTCTGGCCCAAGGGAAGGGTCTGCATCGGTATCTCCCAAACACGGTTCCAACAAGAGAAAGGAGTGTAGGAGGAAGCACTGCGCCGGCTGTCACCGACGTGGCCCCGCCCAGGCGGGCACTGCGCCCACAATCAACGCATGACTGACGTGAATACCCCACCTACACCCCACACCCATGCCTCCGCCTATGTGCCCCAGCGCCCCTGGCGCAGCGAAGGGGTGGAGCTGCCCGGCGTGCGCTACCACCTCTACCACTGGGGCGCGACCCACAGCACCCTGCCCCCGCTGGTGCTGGCCCACGGCTGGATGGACGTGGGCGCGTCCTGGCAGTTCGTGGTTGATGCGCTGGGGGCCGACTTTGTCGCCCGGCGCCGCATCGTCGCGCTGGACTGGCGCGGTTTTGGCCAGAGCCGGCTGCAGGCGCCCTGCACGCACTATCTGTTTGCCGACTACCTGGCCGACCTGGACCAGCTGCTGGACCACATGAGCCCCGGCCAGCCGGTGGACCTGGTCGGCCACAGCATGGGGGGCAATGCGGTGATGACCTATGCCGGCGTGCGGCCAGAACGCATCCGCCGCCTGGTCAACCTGGAAGGCTTTGGCCTGCCCGCCACCCAGCCGGCCCAGGCCCCTGGCCGCTACGCCCGCTGGCTCGATGAAATGCGCCAGCTGCGCCAGGGCCAGCTGGCACTCAAGCCCTACCCCAGCCAGCAGGCTGTGGCCGAGCGCCTGCGCAAGACCAACCCGCGCCTGCCCTGGGACAAGGCCCTGTGGCTGGCCGGGCATTGGGCCGGGGAAGGCAGCGACGGGCAATGGCGCCTCCTGGGCGACGACGCGCACAAGGTGAGCAGCGCCCAGCTCTACCGCGCCGACGAGATGCTGGAGGTCTATGCCGCCATCACCGCGCCCACGCTGGTGGTCGAGGCCGAAGAGGACAGCCTTCAGGGCTGGTGGAAAGGCGCCTACACCCGGGAAGAATTCCATCAGCGCCTGGCCCGCGTGCGCACGCACCGCATTGCCGTGCTGCCCGACGCCGGCCACATGCTGCACCACGACCAGCCCGAAGCGGTGGCGGCGCTGATCCAGGAGTTCTGTGTGGATTAAGGGTCAAATTGGGCTCCAGGCCAATGACTACCAGCGGTAGCAGCTCTTCTTTCAATAGCAAAGAAAGCCTGTGCAGACGCTGGCGCAGCCAGCCCTGGCCTGCGCCCAGCGCCCCGCACAGCCCGTGCGAGAATCCCGGGCTGTTTTTAAACCCTTCACCCACCTTACATCCCTAGGAAAACACCATGGAAGCAGAACACATCAACCAAATCGGCAACACCCTCAGCGACCTGTCCGAGCGGACCCAGGAATTACGGAGGTATCTTTGACTTCGATGCCAAATTCGAACGCCTGAGGACCGTCAACGCCTCCCTGGAAGACCCCTCGGTCTGGAACGAGCCCAAGAAAGCCCAGGAGCTGGGCAAGGAAAAGAAATCGCTCGACGCCGTGGTGCTGACGCTGGACAAGCTCACCCGCGAGCTGGCAGACAACGCCGAACTGTTCGAAATGAGCAAAGAAGAAGGCGATGAAGCCGGCTTGATCACCATCGAAGAAGAAAGCGCCAAGCTGCGCCCGCTGATCGAAGAGCTGGAATTCCGCCGCATGTTCAGCAACGAGGCCGATCCGCTGAACTGCTTCGTCGACATCCAGGCCGGCGCCGGCGGCACCGAGGCCTGCGACTGGGCCAGCATGCTGCTGCGCCAGTACCTGAAATACGCCGAGCGCAAGGGCTTCAAAGCCACGGTGGAAGAAGAAACCCCCGGCGACGTGGCCGGCATCAAGAGCGCCACGATCAAGATCGAGGGCGAGTACGCCTACGGCCTGCTGCGCACCGAGACCGGCGTGCACCGGCTGGTGCGCAAGAGCCCATTCGACAGCTCGGGCGGGCGCCACACCTCGTTTGCCTCGCTGTTCGTCTACCCGGAGATCGACGACTCGATCGAGATCAACATCAACCCGTCCGACGTGCGCACCGACA
>CAYZPX010000159.1:0-4517 GCA_964480105.1 uncultured Burkholderiaceae bacterium
AGTTGGCGAGCATGGGGCTGAGGAAACTGACCAAAAACGGGGGCTATTTCTTGGGGATGAGGCCCCAACCAAGCTGCTCTACATGGTCCGACGCAAGATCAGTTGGAGGTGGGCCATGCTCACACCTGATTAGAGGGCAGCGTTGACGCGTTTTTTGCACATCTTTCCTAAATTGGAGTTTTGGAAAGTGTGTACAGTGTTTGTTCTATAGAAAGCTGTTGTGGCATTCTTTTTTGATCCCGACCCTCATGCCTTTTGTCGAACGCAATAGTTCCGGCGCCATCATTGCAATTTTTGCTACTCCCCGTCTTTCTGCGAATGAGTGGCGGGATGCAGGCGATCTGCAGATTCATGAGTTTCTTGCAGGATTGCCTGCTTCTGAGCGTGCACCCGGTTTTGATGGTTTGGATATTGAATTCATCCGGGTACTTGAAGATGTGATCGATACACTCATCGCCAAAAATGTGCTGCGGCTGACAGATCTTCCTCATGAAGCGCAGCGCAAGCTGCTTGCCCGAAAAGGTCTGCGCGGTCGCCTGCGCGACGGACTCGATTTGCTATCGGGTGACGACGTTATTTAGCGCGCATCGCCTTTCCGATTACTTTCACGATAAACCCGGGCAGACCGGGGGCTTGCTGCTCGACATGGATTTCTCTCACGTGTTTGCTTCTGCCGGCTCTTCTACGGCTCCCCCGATCAGATTTGCTGATGAGCGTTTGCTTCACGAAGACCCGCTGCTCGATTGCCTAGTGGCGCTGACGAAGATCCACGGCCATCCCTGGACTGCTGAGGCCCTGACCGCAGGGCTTCCGTTGGTGGACAACCGGCTTCCCCCGTCTCTGTTGCCCCGTGCCGCTGCGCGTGCCCACCTCGCCACCCGACTGGTCCGTCGCAAGCTCGAACAACTCGGCGCCGCTCAGCTTCCAGCGATTGCGCTGTTGCGCGATGGTCAGGCGTGTCTGGTGCTGGAGCGGTTGCCTGGCGACCGTCTGCGTATTCGCCGCCCTGAGTTCGGGGAGTCGGCGCAGGAGATCGCCGTCGAGGACCTTGCTGCCGAGTACACGGGCGTTACGGTACTGGTTCGTCCACGGTTTCGCTTCGAGGCCCGGGCGCCCCAAGTGCGGGCCTTGCGTGAGCGCCACTGGTTTTGGGGTGCCATTTTGCAGAACTGGCGCCTGTATCGGGATGCATTGCTGGCTGCGCTTGCAGTCAATCTGTTCGCGCTGGCGATTCCTCTCTTCTCCATGAACGTCTATGACCGGGTCGTACCGAACCGTGCGGTGGAGACGCTCTGGGTTCTGGCGGTTGGGGTATTCCTAATCCTGGTGTTCGATTTCGTGCTGCGCACCATCCGTGCCTACATCGTGGATTCGGCCAGTAAGCGCGTGGACATCCAGCTGTCTTCCCAGATCATGGAAAAGGTGCTGGGGGTGCGCATGGACGCGCGCCCTGCCTCTGCGGGTTCTTTTGCCTCCAATCTGCGCAGTTTCGAGTCGGTGCGCGATTTCATTGCGTCGGCCACGCTGACCACCTTGGTCGATTTGCCGTTTGTCGTGCTCTTCTTGGCAGCGATGCTGTGGATTTCTCCCTGGGTCGTGGCTCCCCCGCTCTTCGGTATCGTGATCGTGGTGGTGGTGTCGCTGCTGGTGCAGCACAAGATGCACGACCTGACCCAGACCACCTACCGTGCCGCGGCGCAGCGCAATGCGGTGCTGGTGGAAAGCCTGGTGAGCCTTGAAACAGTCAAGACGCTGGGCGCCGAAGGCGCCGTTCAGCGCCAGTGGGAGCGTGCAACGATGTTTTTGGCACAGGTGGGGGCCCGCCTGAAGCTGCTCTCGTCCGGCAATGTCAACTTTGCACAGTTCGTGCTCCAGCTTGTCTCGGTGGCGGTCATCATCGTTGGGGTGTACCAGTTGCAGGATGCTGGCATTTCCATGGGGGGCATCATCGCTGCCTCCATGCTTTCAGGGCGTGCTTTGGCGCCACTCGGGCAGGTTGCCGCCCTGCTGACCCAATACCACCAGGCGCGCACCTCACTGGAGTCGGTGGAGCAGACCATGAACATGCCTGTGGAGCGCCCTACAGATGCGCCTTTCGTGCATCGTGCGCATTTCCGGGGGGGAGTTGAGTTCAAGGATGTGCATTTCGGCTACCCGGAGCGTGAACAGGCGGTGCTCCAGGGCATTACCCTGAAAATCCAGCCCGGCGAAAAGGTCGGAATCATTGGCCGCGTGGGCTCGGGCAAGACCACACTGGAAAAGCTCGTCCTGGGCTTGTGGCAACCCACGCGTGGGCAAGTCTTGGTGGACGGCATTGATACGCGTCAGCTGGACCCGGCGGAATTGCGCCGCGCTATCGGGTTTGTGCCCCAGGACATCAGCTTGTTTTATGGCAGCTTGAGGCACAACATCACCTTGGGCACGGCCTTCATCGATGACGCAGCGATCCTGGCCGCCGCCGATGTCGCTGGCGTGGACGAGTTTGCCAACGGCCACCCGCAGGGGTACGACATGCTGATCAGTGAACGTGGCGAGTCATTGTCCGGTGGTCAGCGCCAGGCTGTTGCCATCGCACGCGCCTTGCTGGGAGACCCACCCATTCTGTTGCTGGATGAGCCTTCGTCCAGCATGGACCACCAAAGCGAGGAGCGCCTCAAGAGCCGCTTGGCGGCGTATGCGCGGCACAAGACGATGCTCCTGGTCACCCATCGAACGTCTTTGCTGGACCTGGTCGATCGTCTCATCGTGCTAGACGCGGGCCAGGTCGTCGCTGACGGGCCCAAGGCGCAGGTCGTCGAGGCACTCCAGCGGGGCCGTATCGGCAAGGCATCGTGATGCAGGATATGACACCAAACCCAGTTGTCCCCCCGACTGCTGCAGGTGCTCCGCAGGAGAGAGGCTCGTTCAGCCGTCGCTTGAGCCGCTGGTGGGGACGCGTTGCGGATCGTGTGGGCCGTGCATTTGATCGATGGATGGACGGAGCGGAGCGCGCTGAGCTGCACGATGACGGTGACTTTGACGCAGATGCTGCCTGGGCGATCCATGAGCAGCGTGCGCGGGGCGCTCGCCTGGCTGTGTGGGTCACGCTGTTGGTGCTGATCCTGCTCCTCGTCTGGGCCGCACTTGCCCGCATTGACGAGGTGGCACGTGGCGAAGGCCGGGTGATCCCCTCGAAGCAGGTGCAGCAGATACAGAGCTTGGACGGCGGCATCGTTTCAGAAATCCTGGTGCGTGAGGGCCAGCGTGTCGAGGCAGGACAGGTCTTGCTGCGGATTGACCCGATCCGGTTTGAATCGTCGTTGCGTGAAAATCAGGCCCAGGCCTATGCGCTGCAGGCACGCGCTGCGCGTTTGGAGGCGCTGGCCTCGGGCAAACCTTTTTCTGTGTCGGATGAGTTGAAAAAGGTGGCCCCCGAGTTGATCGAGCAAGAACGTGCGGCATATGAGTCGCGCCGGGCCGAATTAGATGCAACGGTGGGCGTGGCCAGGCAGCAACTGGCACAACGGCGCCAGGAACTGGCGGAAGTCCAATCCAAGCAGCAGCAGGCTGCCCAGAGCTACCAGCTCACGGCCAAGGAGCTCGAAGTGACCCGGCCTTTGGCGCGTACTGGGGCTGTATCCGAGGTCGAGCTGCTTCGGCTGGAGCGCGACGTATCGCGTTTTCGCGGTGAACGTGATATGGCCAGTGCGCAGATCCCGCGAATCCAGTCCGCAATCCTGGAAGCCCAGCGTAAGCTGGAGGAAGTGGATTTGGCCATTCGTAACCAGGCGCGCAGCGAACTGTCGGAAACCCGAGGAAAACTCAGTGCCCTCAATGCAGGCAGCGAAGGCCTGGCGGACAAGGTTCGGCAGGCAGAAATCCGATCTCCGGTGCGTGGGATCGTTAAGCAGCTTCTGGCCAATACCGTGGGTGGTGTGGTCCAGCCGGGCAAGCAGATCCTGGAAGTAGTGCCCAGTGACGACACACTGCTGCTGGAAACCAAAGTGTCTCCCCGCGACATTGCCTTCCTCGTGCCTGGGCAGCCAGCCGTGGTGAAATTCACAGCCTACGAGTTTGCGACTTACGGTGCCTTGGAAGGCAAGGTCGAGCAGATTGGTGCCGACACCGTGACGGATGAGCGGGGCAACTCCTTCTACCTTGTGCGTGTGCGCACCACAAAAAGTGAATTCGGTGAGCAGAATTTGCCGATATTGCCCGGCATGATGGCCGAGGTGGACATCGTCACAGGCAAGAAAACCGTGCTTTCCTATCTTCTCAAGCCCGTGCTGCGCGCCAAGCAACGGGCTCTCACAGAGCGCTGAACCCCTGAACATGATGGGCGAACCCCTTTTGTTATTGACCCGCGACGACGCATTGGCTGCACGATGGTCTGCGCTGGGTGTGGAATGGTCGTTGGTACGCGGACATGCTTTGTCTGATCTTGAGCCGTGGCGCCAGCAGGGGCATCGGCTCGTCCTCATGGACGTGGACGGCCTTGGTCTTCCGGTATGGTCCGATCCAGATTGGCGCGAGCGCCT
>CAYZPX010000159.1:4617-6409 GCA_964480105.1 uncultured Burkholderiaceae bacterium
ATTGGCATACCGGCCTGACCGATCGGGAGCGCCAAGTGGCGGGTCTGGCCGCCATGGGTGAGTCCAACGATGCCATCGCCCGCCAGCTGGGAATCACCCCTCGAACAGTCAAAGCCCATCTCTCGGCAGCCTTCGAACAGCTGGGCGTTGCCGATCGGCTGCAACTGGCTTTGCGCGTTCACGGCGTTCGGTGATTTCGATATCAAATTTGTAGCAAAAAACGACCGCCTGAAAAGCACTATGGGCCACTTTTGCAGATAAAACTGCGAACGTGGCCCATTTGCCATTGTTCTGAAGGCCAATTTGCAAGCATTCGTTAGTTGCGTAGCATCTAAATAACTATTACCCGATTTGCCATGTCCACAGTCACCACCACCGCTTCCGCCACCGGCACCATCACCGCCCTGATTGGAGAGGCCTTTATCCGCCTGCCTTCGGGGCAGCTCCGGGCCCTCAAGGTGGGAGATGTGATCCAGGAAGGCCAGCGCGTCGTGACGACGGACGGTTCCATCCTGGAAATGCGTACGCCGACGGGAGATATCTCGGTGGCCGGTCCGCGGGATGTGATCGTTGACGCGGAAATGCTCGGCAGCGCTCCGGTGCCCGAACGCTCGGAGGCCGCAGTTTCCGCAGAAGGCTCTGCAGCCATTGACCGGGTGATCCAGTCTTTGGAGCGCGGCGAGGATCCCTTGCAGGGGCTCGAGAGCACCGCAGCCGGCCTGTCGGGCGGGGGAGCCAGCGAGGGGCATAGCTTTGTCCAGCTCGACCGTATTGATGAGGGGGTGCAGGACATCAACACCACATCCAGCTCCTCCCAGCAGTCCGAGTCGACCAATCCGACGCCTGAGCCTGTCGCTGTCACGTTCGTCGGCGCGGATAACACTCCGGTTACAGAGGCCAACGCCGCTGTCACCACGCCCGAGGACACCGTGTCCCGGGGACAGGTCCAAGTCGCGGACCCTAACGCGGGAGCGTTGACTTTCGAAAAAGGTTCGGACCCCACCAACGGAACCGTTGTGGTGAACCCCGACGGGACGTACGAATACACCCCTAGCCCCAACTATTTCGGGGAAGACAGCTTCACTATTGCTGCCCGAGACTCGGCTGGGCAGGTCAGCACGATCATTTTCCAGGTAACGGTGACGCCGGTGAACGACGCGCCAGTGGCGGTGGATGACACGGCGGCGACGGCGATCAACACACCGGTGCTGTCGATCAACGTGCTGGGCAACGACACAGACGCAGACCTGCCGGCAGACAGCCTGCAGGTGACAGGAGCGCAGCTGGAAAACCCCGCGCAAGGCAGCGTGACGGTCAACAGCGACGGGACACTGAGCTTCACGCCAGGGGCGAACGTGAGCGGACCAGTGCGGATCACGTACGACATCGTGGACAGCGCAGGAGCCAGCTCCAGCGCGACGGTGACAGTGAACGTGGGAGCCAACAGCGCACCGCAAGGCACGGACAAGAGCTTCACGCTGGCAGAAGACACCAGCGTGAGCCTGAGCGCGCAAGACTTCGGGTTTGTGGATGCAGACGCAGGGCAGCAACTGGCGGCAGTGCGCATCGACAGCGTGCCGACAGCGGGCAGCCTGACACTGGGCGGAGTGGCGGTGCAGGCAGGCCAGGTGATCAGCGCAGCGCAACTGGGACAACTGCAGTTCAGTCCGGCGGCCAACGCCAGCGGCGCGGACTACGCGCGCTTGACGTTCAGCGTGCAAGACACGGCAGGAGCGTTTGACAGCAGCCCGAACACACTGCGCTTTGATGTGACGCCGGTGAACGACGCGCC
>CAYZPX010000160.1:0-6353 GCA_964480105.1 uncultured Burkholderiaceae bacterium
CACGGCCGGAATAGCCCAGCTTCTGGCCGTCGAGCATGTTCTCGTGGATGTAGTGTTGAACGAAGAACCAGGCGCCCTGGTTTTGCGGCTCGTCTTGGCACCAGACCAGCTCAGTGGCATTGGGGTACTTCTTGAGCTCGGCGGCAAAGGCCTTGTGCGGGAAGGGGTAGAGCTGCTCGACGCGCAAGATCGCGACATCGTTGGCTTCCTTTTCCTCACGCTTCTTGACGAGGTCGTAGTACACCTTGCCAGAGCAGACCAACACGCGCTTGACCTTGTCGTTGTTCAGTTCCTTGTTCTCTGGGATCACGGTTTGGAACGCGCCCTTGGTGAACTCAGACACAGGCGAGGTGGCATCCTTGTTGCGCAGCAGGGACTTGGGCGTGAAGATGATCAGCGGCTTGCGCAGGTCACGCACCATCTGGCGACGCAGCACATGGAAGATCTGGCTGGCCGTGGTGGGCTGAACGATCTGCATGTTCGCGTCAGCAGCCAGCTGCATGAAGCGTTCGAGACGTGCCGAACTGTGCTCGGGGCCTTGGCCTTCGTAGCCGTGGGGCAGCATCAGCGTCAGGCCATTGGCGCGACCCCACTTCACTTCGCCGGAAGCGATGAACTGGTCGATCACCACCTGGGCACCGTTGGCGAAGTCGCCAAACTGAGCCTCCCAGATCACCAGGCTGTTCGGGTCGGACCCAGCGTAGCCGTACTCAAAGCCCAGCACTGCCTCTTCCGACAAGATGGAGTCAATGACGACAAACGGCGCCTGGTTCTCGGCGATGTTCTGCAGGGGCACATAGGTGCCGGTATCCCACTTCTCGCGGTTCTGGTCGTGGATCACCGCGTGGCGGTGGGTGAAGGTGCCACGGCCCGAGTCTTCGCCCGACAGACGAACGGGATAGCCGCTGGCGACCAGGGAAGCAAAGGCCATGGATTCGCCCATGCCCCAGTCCACATTGGACTCGCCACGGCCCATCGCGGCACGGTCGTCATACACCTTCTTCACGAGCTGGTGCGGTGTCACCGTTGCAGGAATGGTCGTCAGCTTTTCGGCCAAGCGCTTCCACTCGGTCAGCGGAATGGCGGTATCACCGGCATCGGTCCACTTCTTGCCCAGGAACGGGCTCCAGTCCACCGCGTACTTGTTCTTGAAGTTGGTCAGGACGGGATCAACCGTGTGTTTGCCCGCATCCATGGCGGCACGGTAAGTCTTGACCATGCCGTCGGGTCCGTCGGCAGGCAGCACACCCTGTGCCACCAGTTTGTCGCCGTACAGCTTGCGGGTGCCGGGGTGGGCCGCAATCTTCTTGTACATCAGCGGTTGGGTCAGGCTGGGCGTGTCCTGCTCGTTGTGGCCCAGCTTGCGGAAGCAGGTGATGTCCACGACCACGTCCTGGCGGAACTCCATGCGGAACTCCAGCGCCAGCTGGGTGGCCAGGACCACGGCTTCAGGATCATCGCCATTCACGTGCAGTACCGGTGCTTCGACCATCTTGACGATGTCGGTGCAATAGACGGTGGAGCGCATGTCGCGCGGATCGGAGGTCGTGAAGCCGATCTGGTTGTTGATGATGATGTGCACCGTGCCGCCGGTGGTGTAGCCACGGGTCTGGGCCAAGCACAGGGTCTCCTGGTTCACGCCCTGACCACCAAAGGCGGCATCACCGTGCACCAGCACCGGCAGCACCTGGCTGCCACGGGCATCGCCGCGGCGGTCCATACGAGCACGTACTGAGCCCTCCACCACGGGGTTCACGATTTCCAGGTGGGAAGGGTTGAAGGCCAGGGACAGGTGCACTGGGCCGCCGGGGGTGCCGACATCAGAGCTAAAACCTTGGTGGTACTTCACGTCACCCGCAGGCAGGTCCTCGGGAGCGGTGTGGTCGAATTCTGCAAACAGGTCTTTGGGCATCTTGCCCAGGGTGTTGACCAGTACGTTCAGGCGGCCACGGTGGGCCATGCCGATCACGATTTCCTGCACGCCCTTGCTGCCGGCCTGCTGGATCAACTCATCCATCGCGGCGATGAAGCTCTCGCCCCCTTCGAGCGAGAAGCGCTTCTGGCCCACGTACTTGGTGTGCAGATAGCGCTCCAGGCCTTCCGCAGCGGTCAGGCGGTCCAGGATATGCTGCTTTTTCTCGGCGCTCAGGCTGGGCTTGCTGCGGATGCTTTCCAGCTTTTGCTGCCACCAGCGCTTTTGCGCCTGGTTGGTGGTGTACATGTACTCGACACCGATGGTGCCGCAGTAAGTTTCGCGCAGTGCGTTGAGCAACTCGCGCAGGGCCATCTTGTCTTTGCCGAAGAAGGTGTTGCTCGTGTCAAACACGGTTTCTTGGTCGGCATCGGTGAAGCCGTAAAAGGAGGGCTCCAACTCAGGAATGGCGGGGCGCTCGGTGCGCTTGAGCGGGTCCAGGTCGGCCCAGCGCTGGCCCACGTTGCGGTAGGCGGCAATCAGCTGCTGCACCGCCGTGCGCTTGCGGCCCATCTCGGCGTCGGCGCTGGCCATAACGACCTTGGTACCGCCCTGCTTGGCGCGCTCGGCAAAGGCGTTGATGACGGGAAGGTGGGGAACATCCTTGGCATCGCTGCCATCCGAAGCCGGCACATGCTGCAAGGCATCGAAATAGTCACGCCAGGTGTCGGGGACGCTGCCAGGGTTGGCCAGGTAGTTTTCGTACATCTCTTCGACATACGGCGCATTGCCGCCGAAGAGGTAGGTGTTGCCTTGGTAGGCTTGGTAGACAGATGTCGTTTCGCTCATATTCCGCGAACCTCCGCTTCCCTGCAGGAAGCATTAGCTTGGTTGAAAAACCTCCCGCGACACGGCTGGACCGATTGGCGGATGCGACAGTGGCTTTGGAAGGGCCCGTTTTCGGCTGGCAATTGTGCCACCGAAGCAGACGGGGCCCGCATAGGTAGATACGCGTAAGCCCATCGGCGCAGTGACAGGGGCTCGCGTACATTCCACGGACTGCCTTTGACCATGTTGACCACGCCATGCGCCACAGCCCCGTCTTCCTGATGATCCTGACCGTCGTGACCCTGGCGTTTGGCGCCATCTTGTGGGAATTTCATGGGGCGGTTTTCTGGGGCGTGGTGTTGGCGATCCTGTTCAGTCCCATGCACCAACGCCTGCGCACCCGGATGCCTGGCAGAGACAACTTGGCGGCGCTGTGTACGCTGGGGCTGTGCCTGCTCATCGTGATCCTGCCACTGACCTTGGTGAGCTTCTCGCTGGTCCAGGAAGCCACCGCGCTGTACGAGCAAGTCCGATCGGGACAATTCAACCTGCAGCAGCACTTCCAGAAGGGCATCAAGGCCCTCCCCTCGTGGATGGTATCGTTGCTGGACCAGTGGAAACTGAGCAGCCTCAGGGCCTTGCAGCTCAAACTCAATGCGCTGGCTGGTCAAATCGCCCAGTTGATTGCCGGCCAGGCGCTGAACCTGGGACAGAACGCCTTGCAGTTCATGGTCGGCTTTGGGCTGATGCTGTACATCCTGTTTTTCCTGGTCCGGGATGGCCACCACCTGCTGGCCAGGATCGCCGACGCCTTGCCCCTGGAACGCTCACACCAGAAGGCCCTGGCACAAAAATTCTCCACCGTGATCCGCGCCACCGTGAAGGGGAATGTTCTGGTCGCCCTGGCGCAAGGGAGTCTCGGAGGCATGATTTTCTGGGTGTTGGACATCCAGGCCCCAGTGCTCTGGGGGGCTGTGATGGCCTTCCTCTCGCTGTTGCCAGCCGTGGGGGCTGGCCTGATCTGGATGCCTGTCGCCCTGTACCTGCTGCTCACAGGTGAAGTGGGCCACGCTGTGGCGCTGGCCAGCTTTGGGGTGGGGGTGATTGGGCTGGTGGACAACCTGTTGCGCCCCCTGCTGGTAGGCAAAGACACGCAAATGCCAGACTATCTGGTGTTGCTGTCCACGCTGGGCGGGCTGTCCCTGTTCGGGCTGACGGGCTTTGTGATCGGGCCCACGATCGCCGCTTTGTTCATTGCCAGCTGGGACCTCTACGCGTCCCGGCTGGGCGCGGCAGAGGCTCCAGCGAACCGACCAGCCCCCTCCAGGACAGAAAGCAACGCGGCCCCCCCCAACAGCCCGTGAGCCCTGGGGGCACGCCCTTTGCAGGCGGTATATTCACGGGTTCGCCAATGCACCACTCCGGTGCGGGCTTTTTTGCAAGGAAGAAGCATGTTTCCCGAATACCGCGACCTGATCACCCAGCTGAAGAACAACGACCACCACTTCACCCGCCTCTTTAACGAGCACAACGAGCTGGACCAGAAGATCAAGAACATGGAAGACCACATCGAGCCTGGCACCCAGGTCGAAATCGAAAACCTGAAGAAGCAAAAGCTGCACCTCAAGGACGAGCTGTACACCATCCTGAAGAAAGCCAGCGGCCAGTAATTTGACCGCTCTGCGCGCGAGGCGCAAGGCCAGCGCCTCGCACCAGGGAAAGTGACCCGTCCCTCAATCCTGCAGCGATTCAGGCATCGGGCGGACCAGGCGGACCGGCAAACGGCTGGACTTGGTCACATCCCCCCTCGCCTCTCCATCCACCATGTTGACAGCCCAACCGTGCAGGAAGCCGACCTGCGTGGTGCTTTGCTCGGTGCGCCCCTCCATCACATTTCCGTAGTTGTAGGGATTGACGGTGCCGGCCCGGATGTTGGTGCTGCTGGACCAGTGCCACTCACGCGGCGCACCTGGAAACCATTGTGGATTCACCCCCCCCCGGAGCTGTTGCTTGTCGACCAGGCGGCGCAGTTCGTTCGCCCGGGGAACACGCCAGCGCACCCCTTCGGCCTTCCAGCGCTGCAAGGCCAGATCCATGGCCTCTCCGTGGGTCAGTCGGCGAGGCTGGCCAATGCAGGTCGCCCCATTCCAGACCATGCCTTCGACGCAGCGGGGCCATGCGAGCTTGGCACGCTGGTCCAGCACCCACAGGCCATCGTCGGAAACCGTGAAATGGCTGTCGGGGGCCGCGCTGCTCGCCGCGCCTTCGGACTGGGCCAGGGCAGCACCAGGACCCAGCGCCAGGCCCCCCAGGCACACCAGCAGGGCCAGACGACGGACAGGATGAATGCGGTATGCCATGCGAAACCTCCAGAAACAGCGGACTGGGCCATTATCCCGCCCCCTCCGCAGCCGCTCTGGAGCCGTCAAGGGCACGCAGGACTGCGCCACCAAAGACCAGGGCGCGCTCCGAAACAAAGCGCCGGGCCTCCCCGGTGCGAGGATCGACAAAATCCAAGGATTTGGCGAGCAATTGCAGGGGGTGCGTGAAGTCCCCTTCCGAGACCTCCCGCCGCACGGGGTAGAGCGGATCGTTACAGATCGGGAGGCCCAGCGCCGCCATGTGCACCCGCAGCTGGTGGCGCTTGCCGCTGACGGGCCAGAGGCGGTAATGGCCCACACCGTCCTGCTGCGCCAGCAATTCCAGCCGAGTCAGGCTGTTGGGTGGCCCCGGTACCTCATGCATCCGGAAGCCCTCCGGACTTTCCTCCAGGCGGCTGCGGTGGCTGCGGGGAAACTCCAACCCAGACCGCCAAGGTGCCAGGGCCTCGTAGCTTTTGACGATGGCCCGCTCGCGGAACAGGGCCTGGTAGAGCCCGCGCGTGCGCTGCTGTACCGAGAACAGCACCAAGCCAGCCGTCTCGCGGTCGATGCGGTGCAGCGGGGACAACTCGGGCAGCCCCAGGGACTGCTTGAGTCGCACCAGCAGCGTCTCGTGCACATGCTGGCCCGCCGGCTGGACCGGCAGGAAATGCGGCTTGTCGGCCACCAGCAGGTGCTCATCCTGATAAAGCACGGCGGCTTCGAAAGGAATCCGGGGCTCGTCGGCCAGCTCCCGGTAATAGTGAATGCGCGCCCCTGGCTCAAAGACCTGGTCCAGCGCCAGCGGCTGGCCTTGGGCATCCAGCACCCGCCCTGCCGCCATGCGCGCCTGCCAGTGCGCGCGCGGTACGGCAGGAAAACGCTCCGCCAGGAAATCGAGCAACAGGCCCCAGCGCCCTTGCTGGCTGGGCAGCGCGACCGCGCTGGGACTGAGCCCCCGATCCAGGGGCAGGTTGACAGAACGGGATGGGCGGGACATTGATGGGCCAAAGAAAATGGCCGCTGCACGGGCAGAGGCCATCAAAAATAATAGCTAGTACCGCTGGTATTTAAAAGGCTGGAGGCCAATTTAACCTCAAACCCCACCTCAGCAAGACCGCGATCTCAGCGCAGCAGGGGCACGCCAGTTTTGGACTGCAGCAGCTCGAAACTCACGTCCGGCGCCATCTCGACGACCTTCAGGCCTTCGGGGGTCACGTCCATCACGGCCAGGTCGGTGATGATGCGGTCCA
>CAYZPX010000161.1:0-6299 GCA_964480105.1 uncultured Burkholderiaceae bacterium
TCAAAAACCAAATCAGCGAAAATTTCTTCAAGACCACCGCACAACCAACACCAATTAACCACCCGGATCAACCAGCCGCCGTGCAGCGAAGCCCTCAACTATAACAGCGTTTCCCGTCCAAAGGAAGACGCTTGGGGAAATTCTTCCAAAGATCCCAGAGTCCCCTCAGGCCGCTAATGCCTCTTCCAAGGCCTCTATATAGAGCGCCGCCACATCGCAGCCCGTTTGGTCGTAGATCTCCTGGAAGCACGTGGGACTGGTCACGTTGATTTCCGTCACGCAGTCGCCAATGACATCCACGCCCACCAGCAACAGGCCCCGAGCACGAAGGATGGGTCCCAAGGTTTCCGCGATCTCCCGATCTCGGGCGCTCAAGGGGCGAGCGACCCCTTTCCCGCCCGCCGCCAGGTTGCCACGAACCTCGCCGCCCTGGGGAATGCGCGCCAGGCAGAAGGGCACAGGACGTCCCCCCACAATCAGGACCCGCTTGTCGCCATCGGCAATTTCCGGGAGGAACTTCTGGACCATGACAGTGCTTGCGCCCTGCTGGTTCAAGGTCTCGATGATGCTGCCCAGGTTCAAGCCATCGGCCTTGACCCGGAAGATGCCCATGCCGCCCATGCCATCCAGTGGCTTGAGGATGATGTCCTGGTGCTCGGCATGGAAACGGCGAATGTCTTCGGGATCGCGGGTGACCAATGTGGGACCGATCAAGTCTGGAAACTCCATGATCGCCAGCTTTTCTGGATGGTCGCGCAGGGCACGGGGCTTGTTGAAGACCTTGGCGCCTTCCCGCTCGGCCTGTTCCAGCAGGTGGGTGGCGTAGAAATACTCGCTGTCAAAGGGCGGGTCTTTACGCATCAGGACGGCATCGGCCTTGGCCAGTGCGAGGCTGCGCTGACCGCGTACCTTAAACCAGGCCTGGGCATCGCCGGTCAGGGTAATGTCCCGCACCTGGGCACTGACGGGCTGACCCGTTTGCCAGTGAATGTCGGCCGGCTCACAGACCAACAGGGTGTGCCCCCGGCGCTGGGCCTCGCGCATCATGGCGAAGGTGGTGTCCTTGTAAATCTTGAAGGATTCGATCGGATCGGCGACAAAGAGCAGGTGCATGGCAATTCCAAAAATTCAAAATTGATAGCTAATACCGCTGGTATTTAAAGGGCTAGCGGCCATTTTCAATAGAAATCTTCAGATTTCGATCTTCGAACCTAGTTCGACCACGGCATTGCTGGGGAGGTTCAGGAAGTCCGCCGCCCCGCTGGCGTTCAGGTGCATCTGGGCAAAGAGCTTTTCGCGCCAGGGGGTCATGCCGCTGCCCAGGGTGGGGATGATGGTGTCGCGCGACAGGAAATAGCTGGTGCCCATCGGCTCGATGGTGCAGCCCTCATGGCGCAACAGGGCCAGGGCCCGCGGGACATTGATGTCGTCCTTGAAACCATAGTGCAGCACGACCTGCCAGCAGTCGTTGCCCAGGGCCTCCTGTTCGACCCGGCGGGCGTCATCGATCCAGGGCACTTCGTGGTTGCGCACGGTCACAAACAGGTTCTGGCGGTGCAGGACCTTGTTGTGCTTGAGGTTGTGCAGCAAGGCATTAGGCACCATGCCCAACTCAGCGGTCAGGAAGACCGCGGTGCCATCGACCCGGGTGGGGGGCGCGACGAAGACAGCTTCCAGAAAATCGGGCAAGTGCAAAGCATCCGAGCGCAAGGTCTCGTTGATCAACTCACGGCCACGCTTCCAGGTGAGCATCAGCGTGAACACCGCCCCGCCAATCAGCAGCGGGAACCAGCCCCCCTGGAACAGCTTGAGCAGGTTGGAGCCAAAGAACGCCAGGTCCACGACAAAGAAAAAGCCGGTCGAGGCCACGCACAGCGCCAGCGGGTAGCCCCAACCGAAGCGGATCACATAGAAGGTGAGCGTGGTGGTGATCAGCATGTCCAGCGTGACCGCAATGCCGTAGGCCGCCGCCAGGTTGCTCGACGAGCGGAAGAGGACCACCGCCAGCACGATCGCCACGAACAGCCCCCAGTTGACGAAGGGCATGTAGATCTGGCCGGTGTCCTTCACGCTGGTGTGCAGGATTTGCAAGCGGGGCAGGTAGCCCAACTGGATGACCTGCTTGGTCACACTGAACGCCCCGGTGATCAGCGCTTGCGAGGCAATCACCGCGGCGGCGGTGGCCAGCATCACCATGGGGATCAGCGCCCAGTCTGGCGCCAGCATGAAGAAGGGGTTCTTCACGGCGTCCGGGTTTTCCAGCAACAGGGCGCCCTGGCCAAAGTAATTCAGGGTCAAGCAGGGCATGGCCACCGAGAACCAGGCCAGGCGAATGGGTTGCTTGCCAAAGTGCCCCATGTCGGCATACAGCGCCTCGCCGCCCGTGACGCACAGCACGACCGCGCCCAGGATGATGAAGGTGGTGCCTGGGTGCTGGACGATGAAGCCCAGGGCATGGTGGGGGCTCAGGGCCCAGAGGATTTCGGGGTGGTCCAGAATCTGCACCACGCCCAAGGCGGCGATGGACAAAAACCACAGCACCATGATCGGGCCAAAGAACTTGCCGATCTTCGCGGTTCCCTGCTTCTGCACCAGGAACAAGCCCAGCAGGATGACCAGCGCCAGCGGGATCACCGCGCCCTTGAAGGTGGGCGAGACGACTTCCAGCCCCTCCACGGCACCCAGCACCGTGATTGCGGGCGTGATGACACCGTCGCCGTAAAAGAGGCAGGTCCCAAAGATGCCGACGACCAACAAGATGCGCCGGGTGGCGGGTCGGTCCTTGACCGACTGCGAGGCCAGGGCCAGCATGGCGACCAGCCCCCCCTCGCCATGGTTGTCGGCCCGCAAGACCAGCACCACATATTTCACAGAGACGATGAGCGTCAGCGTCCAGAACAGGATGGACAAGATCCCATAGACGTTTTCCGGGGTGAAAGGCACATGGCCGGAGCCAAAGACTTCCTTGACGGCATACAGCACGCTGGTGCCGATGTCCCCGTACACGACCCCGAGGGCGCCCAGGGTGAGTGCGGCCAGCGATGATTTGGCGTTTTCCATGACCACCGTCTTCACCGCGCGCGGCAGCAAAGTCTTGTTACTGATGAAGGGCTTGCATTGTGCGCCGGCTGGATGCACGGCGGCGCAGACAGGCGCACGAATGTTGCAATGCAGCAACTATCGGTTCAGTCGTAGCGCTCGGCGTCGGGGTCGGCGGCTTCCAGTTCGTAGCTGGCAGACAGCATGGACAGGCGGGCAATCACGCCATACATATAGAAGCGGTTGGGTGCGCTGACCCCCGGACGCAGGCCTGGCTGGGGCAGATAAGTGCCCTTTTCAAAGGCCAGGGGCACGAAGCGCATGCCAGGATCGTTGAGGCTTTCCTCGTCTCCGCGTTCGGTGTGCATGCGGTAGAAGCCACCCACCACATGGCGGTCCATCAGGTAAACGACGGGCTCGGCCACGGCGCCATGCAGGCGCTCCTGGGTGCGCACGCCTTCTTGGACAAGGATGCCCGCCGCATGCAAGCCTTCGGGCGTGCCCGCAGTCATCGCGGGTTGCAAGGAGGGCCACAGGTTTTCCAGCGCCTTGGCATCCCGCACCGTGACCACGCCAGCGCCGCAGGAGCCCTGGTCGGGCTTGAGGAACACAAAGGGCCGCTCCTGGATGCCGTATTCCTTGTACTTGCGGCGGACCTTGGTCAGCACCGCATCAACCTTGGTCTGCAGCGCGTCGAGCACCTGGGGTTCGGGCGTCTCTGGTGCCCAGGCGGGGGCCACGGCCGTCAGGGGGGTGACCAGCCAGGGATCGATGCCCAGCATCTTGCCAAAGCGCTTGGCCACCTCTTCGTAGGCCCTGACATGTTGACTGCGGCGCCGAACGCTCCAGCCCGCGTGCAGGGGCGGCAGCAGGAATTGCTCGTGCAGGTCTTCCAGGATGCCAGGCGCGCCGGCTGCCAGATCGTTGTTGAGCAACAAGGTGCAGGGATCGAAATCGGGCAGGCCCAGACGGTACTTGCTGCGCAACACGGGTTCGAGGACCACCGTTTCACCCGTGGGCAGCTCGATGGGGGTAGGCTTCTTGATCTCCGGGTCGATGGAGCCGATGCGCACATTCAGGCCCGCACGGTGAAAAATCCGCTGCAGCTGGGCAATGTTGGCCAGGTAAAAACTGCGGTGCTGGGCGTGGTTCTCCGGAATGATCAGCAGGTTGCGCGCTTCCGGGCAGATCTTTTCGATGGCGGCCATTGCCGCCTGTACCGCCAGGGGCAGCATCTCCGGGGTCAGCTGGTCCCAGCCGGAGGGAAACAGGTTGCAGCCCATGGGTGCCAGCTTGAAGCCAGCGTTGCGCAAGTCCACCGCACCGTAGAACGGGGGCGTGTGCTCCATCCACTCCAGGCGAAACCAGCGCTCGATGGCGGGCATGGCGTCGAGCATGCGCTGTTCAAGCTCGTTGATGGGGCCGGTCAGGGCGGTGATGAGGTGGGGAACCATGCGATAGCTGCCTTAGCGGAGTTGGGGCGATTGTAGGCAGTCGCCCGACGGTCAACGCTGCCAGAACGCGGGGGTCAGCAGGGCCATGAAACTGAGGATCTCCAGCCGGCCCAACAGCATGCCCAGGGTGCAGACCCAAACCTGAAAGTCGCTCAGCACCGCGTAGTTGGACGCCGGCCCCACCAGGCCCAGCCCCGGCCCCATGCAATTGACGCTGGCAATCACCGCCGAAAAGGCCGTCACCGGGTCCAAGTCGGTCAGCAACATCACCATGCTCAGGCCGATGATGGTGCCGCCATAGACCAGCATGAACGCCAGCACGGCAAAGATGACCGGGCTGTCTACCACGGTGTCGCCCAGACGGATGGGCTGCACCACCCGGGGCCGCAGCAGGCGGTGGATTTCGCGCAGGGCCTGCTTGACCAGGATGAGCATGCGCACCATCTTGATGCCACAGCCCGTAGAGCCTGCGCTGGTGGCCACGCCAGACAGCAAGAGCATCAGCACCGGCGCAAACACCGGCCAGCCCAGGTAATCGACCGAAGCGTAGCCCGTGGTCGAACCCACCGAAATCACATGGAACATGCCGTGGCGCAGCGCATCCAGCGGGCCATATATTCCCTTGGCCCACAACAGCAGACTGACCAGCACGCCGCTGCCAATCAGCACCCCCAGGGTGGCGCGCAGTTCGGGGTCACGCCAAAAGTCGCGCCAGTGCCCCTTGCGCAGGGCCATGAAATACAGCGCGAAATTGCAGCTGGCCACCAGCATGAATACGACGGCAATCGCCTCCAAGAGCGGGGACTGGAAATGCCCAAAGCTCGCGTCATAAGGCGACAGTCCCCCCAGGCTCACGGTGGTGAACATGTGCATCAAGGCATCGAGCGGGCCCATACCCGCCGCCCAGTACGCCAGCCCGCAGGCCAAAGAAAACACAGCGTACACCCCCCACAGGCCCTTGGCCGTCTGGGTCATGCGCGGGGTGAGCTTGGCGTCCTTGACCGGACCAGCAGCCTCGGCCTTGAACAACTGGCTGCCCCCCACGCCCAGCATGGGCAAGATGGCGACGGCCAGAATCAGGATGCCCATGCCCCCCAGCCACTGCAAAAACGTGCGCCAGACATTGACCGAGGGCGGCAGCCGGTCCAGCCCGCTGAGCACCGTCGCGCCCGTGGTCGTCAGGCCCGAGACCGCCTCAAAGTACGCGTGGGTAAAGGACAAGGACAGCCCGTGCAGGTTCAGCGCCAGCATCAGCGGCACGGCGGCGTACAGCGGCAGCAGCAGCCAGACCAGCGTGACGAGCAGCACCCCATCGCGGGGCATCAGCTCGCGCTGGTGGCGGCGCATGGCCCACCACAGGGCGCCACCGCTGGCAAAGGCCAGCAACATGGTCACGGGGTAGGTCCACCAGACCGCCTCTTGCCCCCACCAGGCCACCGCCCAGGGCAGGCACAGCCCCAGGCCAAACGCCATGATGAGCACGCTGAGCACCCGCAGCACCGGGAAAAAATCGGCCAGCGCGCCGCGCAAACCAGACTGGGGCATGAACGTTGCTTAGGGGTTGAAAAATAAAGATTCAGAAAAACAGCGCGCTCACGCGGAACAGCTTTTCCACATCGTTGACGTAGCGCTTGTTCGGCAAGAAAAACACCACATGGTCGTTCGACTGAATGACCGTACTGCTGCGCGGGATGATCACCTCGGGCGTGGCGGGCACGGGCGCCTCGGGGTGGTGGGCGTCGGGCAGGCCGCGGATGATCAGGCCCATGTGCACCTCGGGCGGGAGCGACAGCTCGCCCACCTGGC
>CAYZPX010000162.1:0-6292 GCA_964480105.1 uncultured Burkholderiaceae bacterium
GCGGCATCAAGGCCGACAACATCCGCCGCGTGGCCGATGCCGGCGCCGACACCTTCGTCGCCGGCAGCGCCATCTTCGGCAAGCCCGACTACCGGGGCGTGATCGACAGCATGCGGGCAGCCTTGGGCGACTGAGTCCCGCCGCAGGGCCGGCCGGCTTGCTCCTGGTCAAGAAACACGCAGCTTGGCCGGCGTGTCACGGTTTTATCAGTACGATGCCCATCCATCCTTGGCTTTGAATGGACCCTGCCGTGACCATGATTTCCCGCAGGCGCGGGTTTACCCTGATCGAGTTGATGATCGTGGTGGTCGTCGTGGCCATCCTGGCCGCCGTGGCCTACCCGAGCTACCTGGCCCAGATCCGCAAGGGCCGCCGCTCGGACGCCATCCAGGGCTTGACCCAGGTGCTGCAGGCGCAGGAGCGCTGGCGCTCGGTCAATGTGAGTTACGCGCCCAATGCCCAGCTCAACACGGCCTGGCCGGGCGGCCTGGGCATTCCCACGCGCACGGCGGGGGGCTACTACGACCTGGCCATTGGCACCAATCCGGTCCCCACGGGCGTCGCCTATGTGGTGACCGCCACGGCGGTCACCACCACCAGCCAGAACAGCGACAAGGCCGGCGCGGTGGCGTGCAATGTCCTGACCGTGACGGTGAGCAATGGCGTGGCCACCAACACCCCTACGGAGTGCTGGAGCCGATGATGCGCAGTGCGGCCGGTTTCTCGCTGATCGAGTTGATGGTGGTGACGGCCGTCACGGCCATCCTGGCGACCCTGGCCGCCCCCTCGTTCGTCGAGATGCTGGCCCGCAAGCGCGTGCAGGGTGTGGCCAACGAATTGAGCGCCGATCTGCAGTACGCCCGCTCGCTGGCGGTGAGCCAGCGGGCCGATGTCCAGATGGCGGTGTCCTCGGGCTCGCAGTACGAGATCACCTCGCCCCCGGGGGGCACCAGCTACAAGAGCATCGCCCTGACCGGTGGCAGCACGCTGGCCCCCGCCTCGGTCACGCTGGTGTTCGAGTCCCGCCTGGGGGCCTTGACGAATGCCTCGGACATCGCCCTCACGGTGGGCAACAGCCGCACCACGGCCACGCTCCGGGTCACGGTGGGGCCCTCCGGCCGGGTGCAGATGTGCGCGCCCAGCGGGCTCTTTCCGGGGTACAAGACATGCGCCTCCTGAGAAGACCGCCCTTCCCCGGGCCGGCCAGGGGGCCGTGGCGCGTGCGCGGCGCCAGCCTGGTGGAGTTGCTGGTGGGCGTGGCGTTGGCGCTGTTCATCCTGTCGGGATTGGTCGTGGTGTTTGTCGGCGGGCTCGAGGGCTCGCGGCGCATGCTGCTGGAGGCCCGGCTGCGCCAGGACATGCGTGCGGCGATGGAGCTGATCACCCGGGACCTGCGGCGCGGCGGCTACTGGGCCAACGCCATCTCCCGGACCGTGGTGGCCGCCGGGGTGAGCACGCCGGTCAATTACCCCGACCCCTGCACCGGCGACGCCAGCGCGGTGTTCAACCCCTACGGCTGCATCACGACCAGCGGCACGACCGAGATCGATTACCTGTATTCACGCGACAGCGTGGAAGACAACATGGTGGACAAGAACGGCGCTTCCGGCCTGGAGGGCGAGCAGTTCCGGCTCGCTTTCGACACGGCGAGCCTGGGCTTGCAGATGTACCGCAAACGCGCCGACGGGGCCTACCGCTGGGAGGCCGTGACCGACACCGAGGCCATGGCCTTGCTCACGCCGGCCTGCCCCTCGTTGACCCTGGATGCTTCCGCCGCCCCGGGCACCGCCTGCTCGGCGGGCCTGTGGATCACCTCGAACGTGGTCACGCAGGCCCTGGACCCCTCGGATTGCCCCACCGGCGCGGTGACGCCGCCCCAGCTGCAGATCCGCAGCTACCGGGTGGTGCTCAGCGGGATTTCCCGCGCGGACCCCGCCGTGACGGCCACCCTGGTGTCCACCGTGCGGGTGCGCAACGACATCGTGACCGGCGTTTGCAAGCCCTGAGGCAAGGAGGCCTTCCCCATGGTTCGGTATTCCCCCAGACGCCAGCGTGGGGTGGCCTTGCTGGTCATCGTGATGCTGATGCTGTTCATCATCTCGATCGCGGTGTTCTACCTGAATCGCAGCCTGATCTTCGAGCAGAAAACCTCGTCCAACCAGCTGCGCGCCACCCTGGCGCAGGAGGTGGCCGAGGCGGGCCTGGAGTGGGCGACCGGCATGCTCAACACGGCGTACAACATCGACACCAGTTGCCAGGCCGCCACCAGCCCGTCCACCCTGACCTCGTTCCGCCGCAAATACGTGTTCACCGGCTGGAATGCCGGCACCAGCACCGATGCCTTGCCCGCCGCCAACGTCCTGCCGGGCTGCAAGCTCAATGGCAGCACCCTGAGCTGCAGCTGCCCCGATGTGCCCACGACCGCCACCACGGCCGTCGCCAACCTGGCGGGCACCACGCCCTTGAGCCAGCCCAGCTTTACCGTGCAGTTCTCCAAGGTGCAGATCGGCACCGATGGCGCGGGCAATCCGGTGTACTCCACCGAAGGGGTGCGGGTGGTGTCCACGGGGTGTACCGCGCAGGACGGGGCTTGCACCCCGGGGGCCACGGGCTCCGCGGACTCCTGGGCGAGCGTGTCCGGGGTGGTCAAGCTGCATCCCATCCTGCGCGGGGTTCCCGCGACCCCGCTGACCTGCGGCTCGTCTTGTTCTGTCGGTGGGTCTTTCAACATCATCAACAGGGATGTGGCTACTGGTGGTGCTTTGATCAATGCGGGCACGACCATTGCTCAGGCTGGCGGGTCGTCCTTGACATCCATTCCTGGCCAGCCCGCCTCGGCGGGCTTGATTCCTGGCGATGCCTCACTCAGTCAGTTGTCCTCTTCCGATCCGACCTGCACCCAATCTGCCGTATTCAATGCTTATTTCGGGTCCACCATCGCGGAATACATTGCTTCGCCCACCACCAAGACCATCAGCTGCACCAGCGCCAACGACTGCGGGCCCAAGCTCAGTGCGGCATATGCGGCGTCCTACCGCGCCTTTTACTTTCCAAACGGCCTGACCTTGAACAATAGTTCGGGGGTGAACCCTTTGGGCACTTCCAGCGATGGTGTGACCCTGGTTTCGCCGAATGGGATTGATATCAACGGCAATATCGACATTTATGGCCTGTTGTTTTCCAATAGCTCCCAGTTCGATGACCTTGGCACAGGCTCTGCCAATGTGCATGGCGCACTCATCAGCTGCGCGGGCTTTACCAGCAACGGGAATGGCACGGTGGAATACTCTCCCTTGACGCTGGCCACCGTGCGCCGCTCCACGGCCAAGCTGGTACGGGTGCCCGGGAGCTGGACCGACCGCTGCAGCCTGGGCACGCCCCTGCCCACCACCGCCACCGCGCAGCCCACCATCAATTGCAACTGAGGTGTGTCATGAACAATCGATTCCGACGCCAGACCGGTTTTGCCATCGTCGAATCCCTGGTGGCCCTGGCGGTCACCGTCCTGGGGGTGCTGGGCATCACGGGCATGGAAATGTTCCTGGCCCGCAGCGAGGACGTCGCCGCGCAACGCACGGTGGCCACCCGCATCGCCCAGGAGTGCATCGAGTCCATGCGTTCCTTCACCAGCACGCAGACGGGCATCTGGGCCGCCACCCCGGTGGCGAACTGTCCGGGCACCTTCCCGATGACCATCGGCAACGCCACCTACAGCCGCACGGTCACCATCGACAACACCACCCAGCCCACCCTGCTGGCGGCCACGGTGACCGTTGCCTGGACCGACCGGGCGAACACCGCGCAGTCGGTGGTCTTGCCGGCCGTCATTTCCCGCACCGATCCGACCGATGCGGGCTCGCTGGCGTTTCCGCTGCCCCAGAACACCATCCTCAAGCGTCCGCAGGACCGCAACCTCAACATTCCGGTGCCGGCGATCGGCCTGGACTCGCTGCCGGACGGCACGGGCCGCAGTGCGTTCCTGCTGCAATCCGGGGCGCTGGGCTACGCGGTCATCTTTGACAACATTTCTGGCGATATCCTGCGGATCTGCCGCCCCGTCGGCCTGACGGACAACTCCACCTCGGCGCAGATCCTGGCGGCCCTGGCCAGCCTGGGCCTGTCCACCTGCACCCTGCAGCCGGGCTACATCGTGACCGGCTACATCGGCCGCGACAGCTCGGTCAGCACGACGGTGTGGAGCGGCCTGTCGCTGCTGATGGGCATGAACGTCGCCCTGCTGACGCCGCAGCTGGGCATCACCTGCAAGTTCGGCGACTTCGTCACCGACTACAAGTACTACGCCTGCATGGTGCCCGTCGCGGCCGCCGGCAATGGCTGGAGCGGCAAGATGCGCCTGGGCGGGCTGCAGCTCGACTTCCTCCACAACCTGTCGGTCTGCCGTTACCAATATGCCCCGGCCACGGGCCTGGATGCCAACGACCAGAACATCCAGGACAGCGTGAACGGCTACCAGAACGTCACCCACTCCATCGACCGGCAGAACTACCTGCTGGTCAGCAGCGCCACGGCCACCTGCCCGGCGTCGATGACGGTGACGGGGATTTCCACGGGCGTGCTGCACCAGGATTGCCGCAACCTCGTGGTCGATCCCACCCGCGCCACGAATTGCCCGGCCAAGTCGCTTTGAGCGCGTTCGGGCGGGTGTGGCCGGCCCGGGCCTGGGCACAATCGCGCCCTGTCTTTCACGCTGTAGTGCTGCACCATGCCCGTTCTCCTGCCCGCCCTCGATGCCGCCATCGTTGACCTGGATGGCACCCTGGTCGATACCCTGGGTGACTTTGCCGAAGCCCTGAACCGCACCCTCGCCGAGCTGGCCCTGCCCGCCATCGACGCAGCGGCCATCGAACGCATGGTCGGCAAGGGCACCGAGCATTTGCTCCGTTCGGTGCTCAATCACGTGCTAAGCCAAGAAAATACAGCGGCGAGTGCTATTGATTTTGAAGATCCGGCCGGGCAGGACCTTTACGCCCGCGCCTGGGCGGCCTACCACCGGCATTACCCGGCGGTGAACGGCCAGTTCTCGGTGGTGTACCCCGGTGCGGAGGAGGGCCTGCAGGCGCTGCGCGCCGCCGGCCTGCGCCTGGCCTGCCTGACCAACAAACCGGGCGACTTTGCCCGTGCCTTGCTGGCCGCCAAGGGCCTGGATCGCTACTTTGGCCCCGTGTTTGGCGGCGATGCCTTCGAACGCAAGAAGCCCGATCCGCTGCCGCTGCGCAAAACCTGCGAGGCCCTGGGCACGGTGCCCGCCCGCACGCTGATGGTGGGCGATTCCAGCAACGATGCCCAGGCCGCGCGCGCGGCGGGCTGCCCGGTGGTGCTGGTCACCTATGGCTACAACCACGGCCAGCCGGTGCGGGCGGTGGACGCCGATGGCTGGGTGGACCGCATCGACGCGCTGGTCTTGCGGGGCTGAACAGCGGTCTGGTCGCTGGGGCGTGCGTCAGGCACCCGGTTCGGGCCGTGGCGGCGGGGCCGGTTTGCCCAGCAGCGCGTCCTTGAGCGCCTCGTCCACCGGCTTGGCGCCCAGCCAGATGCTCAGCATGGCCTCGAAAAACGCGGGCTCCGGAAAAGCCGGTCCTTGTGGTTTGCCCCGCACCGACAGCACGGTGCCGGTGCCGGGCACCCAGTCGATCCACAGCGCATCGCCCGCCTGCAGGCGGCGGTTGTCGGCAAACAGCTGGCCCAGGCGCAGCACGCTGGGAATGACCTTGGCGTAGGCGGCCCGGTCCAGGTTGGCCTCCACCCCGCGCGAGAACAGGCGGCCCAGTTCGTCGGCGTCGATGTCGCGCAGCATGGTCAGCTGCAGGCGCTTGGGACCGGGCAGGGCGTGGATGTCGGCCAGCGTCTGTGCCCGGGTTTCCAGGAACAGGTCCAGCGCATAGACCCTGTGCAAGGCCCGCCAGCGGATTCCTGCGCCATTGCGCTGCAGCGTGCGGCCATGCAGGTGCGCTGCGGGCTCGGCCTGCGCGGGTGTGGTGGGACTGGCCTCGAAAGGGGCCGCAGGACCGGTTTGTGCATGGGCCAGGGGCAGGACCAGCAGGCCAGCACCCAGCCAGCACAGGCGAGAGCTCCAGAAAGACGGACAGCGGGGCATGGTGGCAGGTCCTCGCAGGTGGGGCTGGAAAGGGCAGAAAACCCCATGATTTTTGTCCTGGGCCCCGCGTTCGCGCATCAGGGTTTTCGCGGCTGGGCGGGTGGGGCTTTGCTACACTTTGTGCCCATGTTCATCCATCACGTGTTCATCACAGGTTGCAGCGACCGGGGAGCCTGG
>CAYZPX010000163.1:0-6279 GCA_964480105.1 uncultured Burkholderiaceae bacterium
AAACCACCTTCTACGTGCTGGCGGTGTACTTTGGCGCGGTCGGCATCCAGCGCGCCCGCCACGCCGTGGCCTGCGCCCTGCTGGCGGAACTGGCCGGCGTGGTCGCGGCGATTGCGGTGTGTTACAAGTTTTTTGGGTGAGGGATTTTTAGAGCCAAATTGGCCTTGAGGCCAGTGGGTGCGAGCGGTATTAGCTCTTAATTCAGGAGCAAAAACCAGGCTTACCCCACCACATGGCACTCGCGGCGCAGCAGGGCCAGGGCGTCGCGCAGCTGGTAGTCCATGTCGCTGAGCAAGGTCTTCTGCGCGTCCTGCCAGAAATGGTCCCAGATGGCGAGGTAGTCGGCCTGGAAGGCACCCGGGGCATGGGTGGTGATGAAGTCGCGCGCCTTGGCGGGGTCGGCGCCGTGCTTGCGCAGGCGGCGCACCAGGCTGGCGGCGGTTTTTTCGGTGAGCAGGGTCTTGCGCGGGCTGCCGGCGGCCAGGCACAGCCACAGGGTCAACAGCGAATGCTCGTCCTCGTTGCCCTGGGTGAGCTTTTGCCAGGTCTTGCTGGCGGGCTGGGGGGCTTCGTCGTCGTCCAGGCCCAGGTGGTGGAACTGCTCCACCTCGGCCAGCGGGTCGTCGATCAGGAAAAACCGCATGCGGAACAGCGCGGTGGCCCGCAGCAGCGGGGCCAGCGGCTGGCGGGGGTCCAGCAGGCGGGGCAGCTCGGCCTGGACCGAGGGGATCAGCGCCTCGACCGCCAGGCGCAACTCCACCGGCAGGCCCGGAGGCAAGGTCAGCGCAGGAAGCGCCTTGGCCGCCGCCTTTTTGCGCTGGGCCTTCAGCAGCTGCTCGAAGGCCACGGTGTGCGGCCATTCGTCCTGGTGCGGGGCCAGGGCCTGCAAGAGCAGCGCGGTGCGGATGACGGCTTCGGCGTCGGTGCCCGCAGTTTCCAGCTCCTCGGCGTCCAGGTCGTACTGGTCGGCCAGCCACAGCGCGGCGTCCACGGTCTGGGCCATGCGCTGGCGCTGGGCCAGCTCGGCGCGGTAATCCGCCAGCGGGCGCAGCGCCCACTGCGCCAGCAGCGGCTTGTGCGCGTCGGTAAAGCCCCCGCGGTCGTGCAGCGCGAAATGCGTGTTCTGCGGCATCGCGATCAGCTGCTTGAGCATGTCCGAGCCGCCCTTGGAGCGCGACAACAGGCTGTGGTCACGCAGGGATTCGGCGGCGCGGCGCAGGTCGCCATCGCAACTGTGCTCCAAGGACAGGCTGATCAGGTTGACCATGCGCTCGCGGGCCTTTTCCAGCTCGGGGCGCAGGTGCTCGCTGCCAAAGTAGCGGGCGATCTGCACCATGCCCTTGGGCGCCTCAGCGCACATGGCGTCGAGCTTAGCCTGCGGCAATAGGCCGTGCTGCACGCCATAGGCCAGGGCTTTTTCAAAGAACGGGCGGGCGTCGTGCAGCGCCAGCGCGGAGGCTTGGGAAGACGGAGAGGCGTCGGACATGGCCAGATCAGATCGCGGATTCTTCGTCGGAGTCCAGCACCACCTGGGTGATTTGGCCCCGGTCGGTGTCGCGGGTTTCGACCTTGCCGTCGTCTTCTTCGTAGTCTTCGTCCTCCTCGTCCAGGCCCAGGGCGTAGCGGCGGGCCTTGGCCCGCAGCACCAGCAGGGTTTCGACGAACAGGTCACGGCATTCGTAGCGCAGCAGCCAGGCCAGCTGCATCCAGTCGCCATCGCTGACCTCGTCCAGGTCCACCTTGGGACGGGCGTACAGCGAACCCAGCAGCTCGTCTTCGGAGAGCATGTCGCCGTCTTCCTCGACGGTGTCGAAATGGCCAGTGCGGGCAAAGGCCTCCAGGCGGGCCCATTTATCGGCAAAGTAGTTGGCCAGGGCCTCGCTGCCGCCTTCGGTGTCGGCAATCGCGCTCAGGAAGTCGATGGCGTCGGCGTCCTCGCGGAACAGCACGGAATTGACCATGCCCTTGAGGTGGGCGTGGCTCAGATCGCGGTACTGCTTTTCCAGGACCAGGGCACGGGCAAACTGCGCCGGCGTGACCAGCAGGTTGATGACCGAGGCCTTGGAGTTGTCGTACTCGCGCAGCACGGCCAGCACGTCTTTGGGGGCCAGCTCGTCCAGCACGGCGACCAGGGCGCGGTCGCCTTCGGTGTCGGCCAGCTCGGCCAGGGCGGATTCGGCGCCGACGATGTCGCCGGCAGCAATCAGGCTTTGGGTTTGGGTGATCAGGGCCAGGTGGGTGCTCATTCTTTCCTCTCGAAACCTTGGTCGGCCAGCCAGTCCTCGCTGGCTTCGTCGCGGCTGCGGCGGTCGGCCGGGTCGCGGGCGTCGTCCGCATCCAGGGGGTTGAAGTCGTCGTCGAAGTCGTCTTCAGCGTCTTCGCCGTGGTCCTCCTCGTCCTGCGGAGCCTGGGCGGCAGCGAGGCGGGCGTGCTGCTGCAGGTATTCCAGGCAGGCGGCGACGGTCATGAAACGGGCACCACCGAGGGCCTGCAGCACCGTCTGGGCCAGGGCCTCGGCCCAGGGCTCCAGGGTGACGGCGCCCGTCAAGGAAGGCCACTCGGGCAGGTCGTCGGCGGACTTGGTCAGCAGCGCCTCGATGGCAGCAGGCTTGGCGAAGCGGAAGCCCTGGTGGAAGACCACGGCGACCATTTCGGGGCTGAGCTCGACCATGTGGACCAGAAAGCCAATCTCCTTGCGCTTATCGGCCAGGCGGCGGCGCAGCACGTCCTTGCCTTCGGAGTCGGCACGCAGGTCATCGAGTTCAGCCTGGTAGGCCGAGCGCAGCGGGTGAAAAAACGGGGACAGTTTCATCGGGAGACCTGGGCAATGAGGGTCTGAAAATAGCCCTGCCAGATCTGCTGGGCGGTCTCCAGCGGGTCGTCCAGCAGGTTGCGGCGGCGGTTGTCGTCATAGGCCTGGCGGGCGTCCGCGTCGGACAGCACCTCGTAGGCCTTCTGCACCGCCCGGAAGCGCTCGGCGGCGTCGGGGGCGGGATTGCGGTCGGGGTGGTAGTAAGAGGCCTTCTGGCGAAAGGCCTTCTTGATGTCGTCCAGCGTGGCGTGTGGGGGCACGCCCAGGGCGGTGTAGTGGTCGCTCACTCAGCCCCCCAGGCTCACGAACACGTTTTGCACATCGTCGTTGGCATCGATGGCGGCCAGGAAGGCTTCCACCTCTTCGAGCTGCTCAGCGGTCAGGTTGGCGGGGTTGACGGGGTTCTTGGGCTGGTAGCCCAGCTTGGCCGACAGCACCGTGAAGCCATGGGCCGGCAGCGCACGGCTGACCAGGTCCAGGTCGGTCGGGTCGGTCCAGAACAGGGTGGTGCCCTCTTCCTCGCCTGCCTCAAAGTCCTGGGCACCGGCCTCGATGGCGGCCAGTTCGGGGTCGGCACCCGCCTGGGCGGGCTCGGCTTCGATCATGCCGACGTGGTTGAAATCCCAGGCCACCGAGCCCGAGGTGCCCAGCTGGCCCTTGCGGAACAGCACGCGCATTTCCGGCGCGGTGCGGTTGACGTTGTCGGTCAGGCACTCGACCATCACCGCCACCTGGTGGGGGGCAAAGCCTTCGTAGATCACGCGCTCGTAGTTGACCGCATCGGCGCCGGTGCCCGAGCCCTTTTTGATGGCGCGCTCCAGCGTGTCCTTGGGCATGGAGACCTTGCGGGCTTGCTCGACCACCAGGCGCAGGCGGGCATTGCTGGCGGGATCGGCCCCGCCGCGCGCGGCCACGGTGATTTCCTTGACCAGCTTGCCGAACAACTTGCCCTTGGCATCGGCCACCTGTGCCTTGCCTTTTGCTTTCCACTGTGCGCCCATGGTTTTCTCTCGATTCAATCCAAAGGGGTGGGTTTATACACCCACCAGCCCTGGGTGGTAGATGCTCTTATTTTGAGAGCATGTTCCGCTGACAAACAGGTCCCTAGCGCCCGATTTGGCACTTAAGCCCCAGCCAGTGCCTGTGCAAAGTCGGCCTGCAGGTCCTCGAAGGACTCCAGGCCAATCGACAAGCGCAGCATGCCGTCGCCAATGCCCATCTGGGCACGGACTTCGGGACCGGCTTCCCAGAAGATGGTGTGCGCCACCGGAATGATCAAGGTCCGGGTATCGCCCAAGCCCGTGGCCTTGACCGGCAGGCGCAGGCGGTTGCACATCGGGAGGCATTGCGCGGGGTCGCGCAGCTCGAACGACAGCACCCAGGACCCCGCTTTCAGGTGGCGCTTGGCGCGTGCGTATTGCGGGTGCGAGGGCAGCATGGGGTAGAGCACCCGGCCCACGGCAGGGTGCTGCTCCAGCCACTGGGCCAGGGCCAGCGCGGTGGAACTGGTGCGCTCCATGCGCAGGGCCAGGGTTTCGGCACCCAAGGCCACCTGGTGGGCCGACTGCGAAGACAGCGCCCCGCCCATGTCGCGCAGGCCCTTCTTGCGGATCTGCTGCAGGCCCCAGCCCTTGGGGTCGCCCTTGCGGTAGGCGGGGAAGATGTTGGGGTAGCCGCTCCAGTCGAACAGGCCGGTGTCGGTCACAGCGCCGCCCAGCACGTCGCCATGGCCGGCGATGCTCTTGGTCAGCGAGTTGACCACCAGCCCCGCGCCCACGGTGGCGGGGCGGAACAGGTAGGGCGATGCCACGGTGTTGTCCACCACGTACAGCAGACCACGCTCGCGGCACAGGGCGCCAATGCCGTCCAGGTCCGGAATCTGGGTGCCGGGGTTGGCGATGGTTTCGACGAACACCATGCGGGTGGTCGGGCGCAGCGCGGCGCGCACGTTGTCCAGTTCCGTCACATCGACGGTGGTGACTTCCACGCCCAGGTCGCGCAGCGTGCCCAACACGCTGTTGGTGTTGCCAAACACGAACTGGCTGCAGACCAGGTGGTCTCCGGCCTTCAGGAGTGTCAAAAAGATGGCGCAGATGCCGGCCATGCCGGTGGCAAAGGTGATGGTGCCCAGGCCCTGCTCCATCTGCGTGAGCTGCGCCTCCAGCGCCGCCGTGCTGGGCGTGCCCTGGCGGGCGTAGTTGAAGCCGCCCTTGGCCGTGCCCTGGAAGACGGCGATCAGGTCCTCGACCCGCTCGTAGCCGTACTGCACCGAGGTGTGGATGGGCGCATGGATGGCGCCCTGGGGCGCGCCGCCAAAGCGGTCGGCGTGGACGGTCTGGGTTGTGAAGTCAAACAGGGGCTGGGAAGACATGGCAAGAAACTCGGCGCGGACCGAAAGGAAGACAAAGAAAAAAAGAGGTCAAAAGCGGCTCTAAGCCTCTAAACATCAGCGGAAGGCGCTCATCTTTCAGGAGCAATCTGTTCGGCGTAGTCGTACAGGGCGCCCAGGATGTCCTGGGTGCGCTCGTCGTCGGCGGTTTCAGAGAGCTGGTCAATCTCAGTGAACAGCTGCTCCACGGTGCGGGCCTCGCCATCGCCGTCGAACAGGCGGGCGGCGCGGTGGGCCTCCCAGCGAGCCAACTCCTCGGGGCTCAAGTGCTGCGGGAAGTTGCGCGCACGGTAGCGCCAGAACAGCTCATCCAAGCGCGGGTCGTCGAAGCCGCTGCGCACCTGGGCCAGCTGGGCACCGTCCTTGCGGCGCAGGTCGTTCAGGCGGCGGCGGTCGTCGTTGCCCAGGAAGCCACCGTACAGGTCCTGGTCCACGTCGGCGGGACCGTCCTCGGCCGGGCGGGCGAACACGGCGGGCCAGATGGCACTCATGTCGGGCAGGTCGCGGGCCACCTCGGCATGGTGGGCGGCCTGGGCCAGATCGATGCCCCAGCGCTGGGCCATCGCGGGGCTGAGGGTGTTCACGTTGCCCACCACCATCGGGGACTTGTTCAGGTGGATGGTCTTGATCGGCAGCCGCGCCACACCCTCGGGCAGGTCCTGGCGGCGGGTGAACAGGCGCAGGCGGATGGCCTCGGCATCCAGCAGCGCCAGCTCGGCGGGGTCGTGGGCCAGGTCCCAGGCGATCAGCTCGTTCTTGTTGGTCGGGTGGCTGGCCAGCGGCCACATGACGGCCAGGCAGCCGCGCTCGGTCGGGAACTGGCCAGACACATGCAAAAAAGGCCGGGCCGTGGCGGCGGTGGCGGGCAGGCGCAGTTCGGCCATCACCCGCTCTTTCTTGTGCAGGCCAAAGGCAAAGTCGAACAGCTTGGGCTGGTGCTGGCGCAGCAGCCGGGCCAGCGCAATGGTGGCGCGCACGTCGGACAGGGCGTCGTGCGCGGCCTCGTGTGCCAGGCCGTTGGCGCGGGCCAGGTCTTCGAGCTTGAAGCTGGGCGAGCCATCGGCCTTCTTTGGCCAGA
>CAYZPX010000164.1:0-6206 GCA_964480105.1 uncultured Burkholderiaceae bacterium
TGCCGCCCAGGAACATGGCCACGGCAATCGCCACCAGCGGCAGCATGCCGGGGCCGCGCCCCACTATTGATACGGCAAAGTTCACCAGCCGTAGCGCCACGCCCGAGCGGTCAAAAATCGAGCCGACCAGCACGAACATCGGAATCGCCAGCAGCGGGTACTTGGCCAGGCCGGCATAGAAATTCTGCGGCACGGCGAGCAGGCCAAACCATTGGGTTTCGTGGTTGGCCACACCGATGGCCACCGCGCCGGCCAGCCCCAGGGCCGCGCCAATCGGCACGCCCACCAGCATCATCCCGAGGAAGCCGACAAACAGCAGGGTGGCGATCATGGCTGGGCCTCCTCGGTGGCGGAGTTGTCTGTGGTCTCCCGGCCCTTGCGAATGAACAGCCCCACAGCGCGCAGCGTGATCAGGGCCGACAGCACCGGCAGCCAGACCGAGTACCACCACTGCGGCACGCCAATGCCGGGCGAGGTTTCTTCAAACCGGTAGTCGTCCCAGACCACCCGCACGCTCAGCACTGCAATGGCGCCAAACAGCAGCGCCACCATCAGCGCGCCAAACCGGGCCAGGGCCTTGCGGCGCTGGGGCGAGCCGCCTTCGGCAAAGGTTTCAATGCGGATGTGCTGGTCACGTGCCACAGCGGCCGAGCCCGCCACCAGGGCCAGCACGATCATCAAAAAGACGGAGATTTCTTCGGTCCAGGCAATCGAGCTGTCGGTGAAATAGCGGGCCAGCACGTTGGCAAAGGTGATCAGCGCCAGGGCGGCCATCACGGCCACGGTCAGGACGTCTTCCAGGCCCAGGGCTTTGGCGGGAGGGGTGGCGGGGGCGCGGTCCTGCGTGGGCGCAGCGGCAGAGGTGGGGGATTCGGGTGGCATGGTCAGCGGCAGGGCAGGGCGCCACGCCCTGGAGGTGTGGGGCAGCGCCGGGGGCAAAGCCGGTGGATTCTATGCCGCACCCTGGTGCGTGCCAGGGCCGATTTTGTAGGGAGGCTACCCGGTGGGGCCACAGTGGCACCCGATAATGCCGCGATGGAAACCAAGTGGCTCGAAGATTTCGTCAGTTTGGCCGAGACGCGCAGTTTCAGCCGCTCCGCCCAGTTGCGGCATGTGACCCAGCCGGCGTTTTCCCGGCGCATCCAGGCGCTGGAGGCGTGGGCCGGCATTGATCTGGTGGACCGCAGCTCCTATCCCACCCGGCTGACCCCGGCGGGCAAAACCCTGTACGACCAGGCGCTGGAAATTCTGCAGGCCCTGCACAACACCCGGGGCATGGTGCGCGCGCATGGTTCAGCGGGGCGGGACATGGTCTCGTTTGCCGTGCCGCACACGCTGGCCTTCACCTTCTTCCCGGCCTGGGTGTCGGAGCTGCACGAAAAGTTTGGTCCCATCAAGAGCCGCCTGATTGCCCTGAACGTCCACGACGCCGTCATGCGCCTGGTCGAGGGCGGCTGCGACCTGCTGGTCACCTACCACCACCCCTCCCAGCCGCTGCAGCTGTCCGAAGACCGCTACGACATGGTCATCCTGGGCCAAGAGCGCCTGTCGCCCTACAGCAAGCCCGATGCCGACGGCCGGCCGCTGCACTGCCTGCCGGGCACCGCCACCCAGCCCTTGCCGCTGCTGGGCTATGCGCCGGGCGCCTACCTGGCCCGCGTGACCGAGCAGCTGCTCAAGGACGCGGGCGTGCCGGTGCACCTGGACCGCGTTTATGAAACCGACATGGCCGAGGGCCTCAAGGCCATGGTGCTGGAAGGGCATGGCCTGGCCTTTTTGCCGCAAAGCGCGGTGCAAAAAGAGCTGCGCGCTGGCCTGCTGGTGCGCGCCGAGCCGCCCGGAGAGTCCCGCTTCGAGGCCGTGATGGAAGTGCGGGCCTACCGCGAAAAGCCCCCTCAGGTCGAAGGGGTGCGCAGCCGGGCCCAGGCTTTGTGGGACTATTTGCGCACCCAAGAGGCGGTGGCGTCCTCGCCTGATCCGCGTTGAGCTTGTCCGCTGCCTCTTGACTGTCCCCCTGTGCAACGTGAAAACCAAGGAGCAACCATGAAAAAGCACATTCTTTCCTTCGCCCTGTTGGCCGCTGCAGCGACCGGTGCCTGGGCCCAGGCCAATGACACGCTGGCCAAGATCAAGTCCACGGGCACGGTCACCCTGGGGGTGCGGGAGTCGTCCGGCCTGTCCTACACCTTGGGCAATGGCAAGTACGTCGGCTTTCACACCGAGATGGCCGAGGTCATCCTGGCGGACCTGCAAAAGCAGTTGGGTCTGCCCAAGCTGGACATCAAGTACCAGCCCGTGACCTCGCAAAACCGCGTGCCGCTGGTGACCAATGGCACGGTGGACCTGGAGTGCGGCTCCACCACGAACAACGCCACCCGCCAGAAAGATGTGGCGTTTGCCGTGACCACCTACGTTGAGGAGGTGCGCATGGCGGTCAAGGCCAACTCCGGGATCACGTCCATCAAGGACTTGAACGGCAAGAACGTGGCCACCACCACCGGCACCACGTCGGTGCAGACCTTGCGCAAGAACGAGCGCGCCAGCGGCATCGATTTCAAGGAGGTGTACGGCAAAGACCACGCCGACAGCTTCCTGCTGCTCGAATCGGGCCGTGCCGACGCGTTTGTGATGGACGGCTCCATCCTGGCGGCCAACATTTCCAAGGCCAAGAACCCCGCCGATTTCAAGATCGTGGGCGAGGTGCTGTCGGTCGAGCCCATTGCTTGCATGCTGCGCAAGGACGACCCGGCCTTCAAGAAGGCGGTGGACGATTCCATCAAGCGTCAGATCAAAGACGGCTCGCTGGCCAAGCTCTATGACAAGTGGTTCATGCAGCCCGTGCCCCCCGCCAACGTGAAGATCGGTCTACCCCTGTCCGAGGCCACCAAGGCCGCCTGGGCCAATCCCAACGACAAGCCCATGGAAGACTACGCCAAGAAGTGAGCGTGAGCCTCGCCAGGAGGCGGGTAAGGTGCATGGCGCCTTCGCGGCACGTCCGCCGAAGGCGCCTTTTTTGACAGGAGGCCACCATGGCATGGGATTGGCAGGTGTTCTGCGAGGACACGCTGAGCCGGGAAGCCGTTGCCGGCTGCTTTGGCAAAGGGGGTGACATCACCTACCTGGATTGGATGCTGTCAGCCTGGGGCTGGACGGTGTCTGTCGCCCTGCTGGCGCTGGTGGTGGCGCTGGTGCTGGGCTCGCTGATCGGCACCCTGCGCACCTTGCCCGACAACCCTTGGCTGGTGCGCCTGGGCAACGCTTGGGTGGAGCTGTTTCGCAACATCCCCTTGCTGGTGCAGATCTTTCTTTGGTACCACGTGGTGCCAGCGGTCTTTCCGGCAATGAAGGGTGTGCCCGGCTTTGTGCTGGTGGTGCTGGCGCTGGGGTTCTTCACCTCGGCGCGAATTGCCGAGCAGGTGCGCTCGGGCATCCAGACCCTGCCCAAAGGCCAGCGCTATGCCGGCATGGCCATGGGATTCACCACCTTCCAGACCTACCGCTATGTGCTGCTGCCCATGGCGTTTCGCATCATCATTCCGCCGCTGACCAGCGAGACGATGAACATCTTCAAGAACTCCTCAGTGGCCTTCGCGGTCTCGGTGGCGGAGCTGACCATGTTCGCCATGCAGGCGCAGGAAGAAACCTCGCGCGGCATCGAGGTCTATCTGGCGGTCACGGCCTGCTATGTGGTGTCCGCCTTTGCCATCAACCGGCTCATGGCCTTCATCGAAAAACGCGCACGGGTGCCGGGCCTGATCGTGGCCGGTGGCTCGGGAGGGCATTGACATGAACCTCGCCCTCGATTTTTCGTTCTATAGCTGGGACCTGATTCACAACTTTGTGCTCAAGGGGCTGTATTTCAGCGTGATGCTCACTGTGGTGGCCACGCTGGGGGGCATCCTGTTGGGCACCGTGCTGGCGCTGATGCGCCTGTCAGGCAAGCCTTGGCTGGACAAGCCTGCCGCCCTCTACGTCAACGGCATGCGCAGCATTCCGCTGGTGATGGTGATCCTGTGGTTTTTCTTGCTGGTGCCGGCCCTGATTGGCCGCCCGATCGGCGCCGAGGTCTCGGCCGTGGTCACCTTCATCGCCTTCGAGGCGGCGTATTTCAGCGAGATCATGCGCGCCGGCATCCAGTCCATCCCGCGTGGCCAGGTCTTTGCCGGCCAGGCCCTGGGCATGAGCTATGGGCAGAACATGCGGCTGGTGATCCTGCCCCAGGCGTTTCGCAACATGCTGCCGGTGCTGCTGACGCAGACCATCATCCTGTTTCAGGACACCTCGCTGGTCTATGCGATTGGGGCCTACGACATGCTCAAGGGCTTTGAGGTGGCCGGCAAGAACTTTGGCCGCCCCATCGAGGCCTACCTGGCTGCGGCGGTGCTGTATTTCGTGATCTGCTATGCGCTGTCCTGGGCGGTCAAGCGTCTGCACCGCAAGATTGCCATCGTGCGCTGAGCCTGGGCCCTCCGCCCGCCCCCCAAAGGAATTGAACCATGATCGAATTGAAGAACGTTTCCAAGTGGTACGGCAGTTTTCAGGTGCTCAACGACTGCTCCACCCGCATCGAAAAAGGCGAGGTGGTGGTGGTCTGCGGCCCCTCGGGCTCGGGCAAGTCCACGCTGATCAAGACCATCAATGCGCTGGAGCCCATCCAGAAAGGCGAGATCTGGGTCGATGGCGTGCCGGTGCACGACCCGCAAACCAAGCTGCCCCAACTGCGCAGCCGGGTGGGCATGGTGTTCCAGCATTTCGAGCTGTTCCCCCACCTCTCGGTGACCGAGAACCTGACGATTGCCCAGGTCAAGGTGCTGGGCCGCAGCCCTGACGAGGCCAAGACCCGGGGCCTGAAGATGCTGGACCGCGTGGGTCTGATGGCGCACAAGGACAAGTTTCCGGGTCAGCTCTCCGGCGGCCAGCAGCAGCGCGTGGCCATTGCCCGAGCCCTGTCGATGGACCCAATCGTCATGCTGTTCGACGAGCCCACTTCGGCGCTGGACCCCGAAATGGTCGGCGAGGTGCTGGACGTGATGGTGAACCTGGCCAAAGAGGGCATGACCATGATGTGCGTGACCCACGAAATGGGCTTTGCGCGCAAGGTGGCCAGCCGGGTGATCTTCATGGACGTGGGCGGCAAGATCCTGGAGGACTGCACCAAGGACGAGTTCTTTGGCCACCCCGACGCCCGCCAGCCCCGCACCAAAGATTTCCTGGCCAAGATCCTGCAGCATTGAGTGCGCTGCACAGCGCGTTGGGCATTTCCCTGGCCTAGAATCGCGGCCATGTTCACCCTGGCCATGACGGCGCCCCACCTGCCCACACTGCCTGCCTTCGCGCAGGCGGACATGGGTGCGCCGCTGCCACCCCATCGCTGGCTCGGCGCAGAGTCCTGAGCCCGGCGATCCCTCCCCCTCTCCTGAGCCTCACCCGCTCCCCGCCCCCTGGATCACCGGGCCCCCCCTGGGCGCCAACCGTCTTGTCCCTGTGGACCGGACCGCTTTTTTTCCAGGAGTGCTTCATGTCTTCGACCCCCTCGACCCCCTTGCGCCTGCTCAACGAACTGGACCACCTGCGCCTGCGCCGCCTGGTCCCCCAGCGCGGAGCCACCGGCCCGCTGGCCGAATTGCTGGAGATGGCCGACCTCGTCGCGCCCCAGGAAATGCCGCCCGACGTGGCCACCATGCGCTCGCGCCTGTTGCTCGAAGAATTGCCCAGCGGCACCCAGCGCACCTACACCCTGTGCTACCCCGAAGACGCCGACCCCGTGCGCGGCGACCTGTCGGTGCTGTCGCCGGCGGGCGCCTCGCTGCTGGGGCTGACGGTGGGCAGCGAAGCCCGCTGGCAGTCGCTCGATGGCCAGCACCATGCCGTGCGCCTGCTGGAGATCCTCTACCAGCCCGAAGCCGCGGGGGAGTGGGCGCGCTGAGGCGCCCCCAGTGCCTGGTCTACTGGTCCTGGGTTTTGAGGGTCAAAAGTGCCTCCAGGCCAATGGATACCAGCGGTACTAGCTATGAATAGATGAGCGTTGGCGGGGCGATCTTTGACGGTGGGACAATGCTGCCCCATGATAGCCCCCCTCCAAACCCTGACCCTCACCCGTCCCGACGACTGGCACCTGCATGTGCGCGATGGCGCACCGCTGCACACCGTAGTGCCGCACACGGCCGCGCAGTTTGGCCGCGCGATCATCATGCCCAACCTGAAGC
>CAYZPX010000165.1:0-6141 GCA_964480105.1 uncultured Burkholderiaceae bacterium
GCACGCCTTCCTCGGTGATCTTGCGCATCGCGCCCAGGCTCCAGACCTGAAAGCCGCCCGAGTCGGTCAGGATGGGCTTGTTCCAGTTCTCGAACTGGTGCAAGCCACCAAAGCTTTGCATGATGTCCAGCCCCGGGCGCATCCACAGGTGGAAGGTGTTGCCCAGGATGATCTGTGCGCCCATGTCGTCGAGGCTGCGTGGCATCACGCCCTTGACAGTGCCGTAGGTGCCCACAGGCATGAAGATGGGGGTCTGCACCACGCCATGGTTGAGCGTGAGCTTGCCACGGCGTGCGTGGCTGGAGGGGTCGTTTTGGAGGATCTCGAACTGCAACATGCCGGCATTGTCCCAGACCGTTCTGTGGCGCCCACCCGGCCAGGGCACCGCTACACTGGCCCTCGTTCTTTTGTCCACTTCCATCCCCACATCCCATGCTGAAAATCCTCATTGCCATCGATGGTTCCGAACTTGCCCTGGATGCCGTGGCCCACGCGCTGCAACTCGTGCGCTCCGGGACGAACGCCGAGTGCGTGCTGGCCAATGTCCAGGAGCCCGCCACCCTGTACGAACTGGTGACTTCGCGCGACCCGGACCAGATTGCTGCAGCCGCCGTGGAAGCGGGCGAGCACCTGATGGCCCCCGCCAGGGCCCAGCTGGAGGCCGCTGGTCTGCAAGTCGAGACGATGGTGGGCATTGGCGACCCAGCCCATGTGCTGGTGGACCTGATCGAGGAGGCGGGCGCCGACCTGGCCCTGATTGGTGCCCGGGGGCAGGGCGCGGTCAGCAGTGTGCTGCTGGGCTCGGTCTCGCAGGAACTGGTGCACCGCAGTCCAGTGCCTGTCACGGTCGTCAAGCATCCGGAGTGGCCGCAGGCCCTGGACGACGCCGACGCGTCCTGAACGCAGAGCGGGTGCCGCTCAGGCGGCCTGGCGTCTGGCCTGCTGCGCAGCGCTGGCTTGGTGGAGCTTGCCGTGGGGCAGGGTGGCCAGCCGGTGGAACATGCGCGCCACATAGCCCCGGATCCACAGGCATTTGTTCAATTCATCCACCGGCAGGGGGCCAGACACGACGACGATGTCGTTGGCCTCCTCCAGAGCGCCCGCGGCCCGCAGGCGGCGGCGGGTGCTCAGGGCCCAGGAGTGGATGCGGCTGGGGCTGCCATGCTGGTGGACCTCGCCCGTGCCCAGGTCAAAGGCAATCGCCACCTGGTCGGTCTTCAGCTTGAAACGACGCTCCCCCGTCACCGCGCTGGGCGGATCGCGCATGTCGTACAGGTAGTAGCTGCCAGCCTTGAGCTGGTATTGCAGGTCCATTGGGGCATTCCTCTAGCGCGCGATTGTCGGCGCTGCCCTCGTGGGGCGACAGCGGGAAAACACGGGAAAACGGGCGCTTTTTCTGCCCCAGGCACAAGGACTGGGTCCTCTCTCAATGGTTGCGCGCACAACCATCAGGGTTTCTACTGGTTGCGTGCGCAACCAACTGACTTACACTCGCACCATGGCGTGGTTCAAAGGGGTGGACCCTATACCGCCGAGGCGGGTGCCGGGCTACGCTCTGCCCCCCCTTTCCGTTTCTCAGGAGATTTTTGATCATGTCCCGTTTCATTCCGCTTTCCCGCCGTTGGTTCATGGGTGCGCTGCTGGCTGTGGGGACGGCTGCCAGTGCCCAGACTTACCCTAGTAAAACCCTGGAATGGGTCGTCCCCTATCCCGCTGGCGGCGGCACCGACGTGGTCGCCCGCACCCTGGCCGAGGCCATGGGCAAAAGCCTGGGCCAGAACATCATCATCAACAACAAACCCGGCGCAGCGACCAACATCGGTGCCGACTATGTCGCCCGCGCCAGGGGCGATGGCTACACCATCATGTCGGCCGACACGGCCACGCTGGCGGCCAACCCCTTCCTCTACAGCAAGCTCAGCTACAACGTCGAGAAGGACTTTGCGCCGATTGGCCTGACCGTACGCTTTCCGATGATTCTGGTGGTCAACCCGCAAATTCCGGCCAAGAACATGTCGGAATTCCTGGCCTGGGCCAAGACGCAAAATGCGCCCAACTACGCCACGCCCGGCGCAGGCAGCCCGCACCACCTGGCCACGGAGCTGTTCCGCGAGCGGTCTGGCATCTCTTTCACCCATGTGCCCTACCGCGGTGCGGCACCCGCCGTACAGGACGTGGTGGCAGGCCAGGTGCCCTTTATGTTCGTTGACACGGCCAGCGGCTACCAGTTCATCACGAGCGGCAAATTGCGCGCCATCGGCATTGCCAGCCCCAAGCGTGTGAAGAACTTCGAGGACATCCCCACGCTGCAGGAGCAGGGACTCAAGGGCTTTGAGGCCTACGCCTGGCAAGGCCTGGTCGCTCCAGCCTCCACGCCCAAGGACGTGATTGCCAAGCTCAACACTGCGCTGCTGGCCGCCATGGACACCACCGCCGTCAAGGCCCGCCTGCAAACCCTGGGCCTGGAATCCACTCCCAGCAACCCGGAGCAAATGGCCAAGTACGCCGCCGACGAGCGCGCCAAATGGGGCCGCGTGATCAAGGCCGCCAACATCAAGCTGGACTGATCCCATGTTGCCGCCCCGCGCTGACAACGCCCCTGCTGGCTGCCAGGAGGACGATGCGTTCTTCCAGCGGCCACTGGACCGCTCGTTCACCTACCGCCTGCACATGCTCAACAAGCTGTCGGACCCGGTGAGCCACCAGGCCTACCTGGAAGCGTCGGGGCTGTCCCTCAGCGATGGGCGCTGCCTGAACACCATTGGCACCTTTGAGCCGCTGTCCGTCAAGGACCTGGCCCGCCTGTCCAACCTGAACAAGAGCCAGGCCAGCCGCGCCGCCCAAGCCTTGGTGGACAAGGGCCTGGTCCTCAAGCAGAACAGCGAGGCCGATGGCCGGGGCGTGGTGCTCACGCTCTCGCCCGAAGGCCGCCAGCGCTGGGCGGCCGTGGACCAGCTGGTCGTGCGCCGCAACCGTGAAATCTTTGGCTGCCTGAGCCCCGAAGAACTGGCGGTGCTGGGCGACCTGCTGGACCGCCTGATCGCCCACAACGAGCGCCGTTGACCCATTCCCCGCCTTTCCCGACGAACGCACCATGCACCAGCCCACGACCGAACCGCGCCCCTCGATTTACTACCCCTACCAGGTCTTCCAGCCCTGGCTGCCTTCGGCCCATCCTGCCCAGGCCCGCCACCGGGTGGCCATCGCCGGCGCAGGCCCGGCGGGCATGGTCACCGCGCTGGAGCTGGCCCGTCATGGCGTGCCTTGCGTGGTGCTGAATGCCGAGCTGCAGTTCTCGCAGGGCAGCCGGGCCATCGTGTTCACCCGCCGCTCGCTGGAAATCCTGCAGCAGGTGGGCGTGGCCGACCGCATGATGGCCACGGGCCTGCCCTGGCGCTTTGGCAACTCTTTCTACCGTAACCAGCTGTGCTTTCGCATGGAAGCGCCGCACGACCCGGACGACCGCTACTTCCCCATGCTCAACCTGCAGCAGCAGTACATGGAGCAGTACCTGTACGAGGCCTGTGCCGCCAACCCGCTGATCGACTTCCGCTGGGGCAACAAGGTGGTTCAGGCCACGCAAAAAGATGGCTACGTGGAGGCCCGCGTGGACACGCCCGAAGGCGAGTACACCCTGGAGACCAATTGGCTGGTCGCCGCCGACGGGGGCCGCTCCCCGATCCGGGAGGCCCTGGGCCTGCGCATGGAGGGCGCGTCCTACGAAGGCTTCTTCGTCATCGCCGACATCCGCATCGACCTGCCCCTGCCCACCGAGCGCCTTGCCTACTTCGACCCCGACTGGAACCCCGGCAACACCATCCTCATGCACCGCGAGCCGCACTGCATCTGGCGCGTGGACTACCAGCTGCCCGAGGGCGAAACCCCCGAGCAGGCCCTGCGCCCCGAATCGCTCCAGGCCCGCATCGACGCCCAGCTGGAAATGATCGGCTTTGGCGGCACGCCCTGGGAGATGGACTGGAGCTCGGTCTACTCCGCCCGCACGCTGACCCTGTCCGACTACGTGCACGGCAACATCGTGTTTGCCGGCGATGCGGCCCACCTGCTGCCCATTTTTGGGGTGCGTGGTGCCAACACCGCCTTCCAGGATGCGCAGTCGCTGGGTTGGCACCTGGCCTACACCGCCAAGGGCCTGGGCGCTGGCAAGCTGATGGCCAACTACAGCGCCGAGCGCGTGGGCGCCGCCCGCGAAATCATCCAGGAGTCCGGCAAGAGCACCCGCTTCATGACGCCCCCACCCGGCGGCTTCACGCTGCTGCGCGATGCGGTGCTGTCCCTGTCGCTGACCCAGGAATTTGTGCGCCCGCTCTACCACTGGCGTACCTCGCGGCCGCACGAGTACAGCCACTCGGCGCTCAACAGCCAGGGCGACGACAACGCGCTGTTCACCGCCGGCCCGGCCCATGGCGCGCCGCCGCAAAACATCCGTCTGGCGCCCAACGACTACCTGCTCGACCACCTGGGCGGCGGCTTCGACCTGCTGTATTTCACGCAAGGCGCCGCCATCCCCGCATCGCTGCAAGACGTGGTCGCTGCCGCCCGGGCGCGGGGCCTGGCGCTGCGCGTCACCGCCGTGGGCGCCGCCCAGCCGGTGGCCTGTGCCGACCAGACCCTGGCCGATGCCGATGGCCATTTCCGCCAGCGCTATGGCGTGCAGGCCGATGGTGCCGCCTACCTGCTGCGCCCCGACCAGCATGTCTGTGCCCGCTGGCTGACGCTGGACGCCACCCGCCTGCAAGCCGCCCTGAACGCCGCTGTGCCCCAGTAAGCCCCGGAGAAACGCCATGAACCAGACCCAGAACCACACGCCGCTGACCATTGCCGGCCTGGAAACCGTCTATGACCGCCTGGCCACCGCCATCGACGAGGCGGGCGCCGACAAGCGCGAGCTGTTCCTCGTCAAGCTTGCCCTGCTCAATGCCAATGCCCTGGGCGATCCCGCCGTGTTTGAGCAGCACCTTGGCATTGCCCTGCAAGACCTCTGACGCGCCATCTTTCCCCCGTCCATCCTTGAGGAGACCCCCCATGCACATCCAGAAAATCCACCACGTCGCTTACCGCTGCAAAGACGCCAAGGAAACCGTGCTCTGGTACGAAAAGCACCTGAACATGAAGTTCGTGCTGGCCATCGCCGAGAACGAAGTGCCCTCCACCAAGGCGCCCGACCCGTACATGCACATCTTTTTGGACGCGGGCGACGGCAACATCCTTGCCTTCTTCGAGCTGCCCGGCCAGCCGCCCATGGGCCGCGACGAGAACACCCCCAGCTGGGTGCAGCACCTGGCCCTGAAGGTGGACAGCTACCAGGCCCTGATGGATGCCAAGGCCAAGCTCGAAGCCGAGGGCGTCGAAGTCATCGGCCCGGCCGACCACACCATCTTCAAGAGCATCTATTTCTTTGACCCCAACGGCCACCGCCTGGAACTGGCCTGGGACTGCGGCACCCCCCAGATGCACCAGATGCTGGACGACGTGAAATGGCAGATGCTCGAAGAGTGGAGCCAGACCAAGCGTGCCCCCAAGCACGCCGCCTGGATGCACGACGGCAGCATGTCGGTCACCCCCTGAATCACTGTGCCCCCCTGAGTCGCTTCGCGCCTTCCCCCCAGGGGGACGCTACCCGTGGCCCGGCAAAGCCGGTTCCACGGTAGCCCTCGCCCCCGTGCTGACACCTGTTTTCCTTGGACCGATTTGCCCCATGACCCAACTTAACGAAACCCACGACCCCGCGCTGCAAAGCTGGGTGACCAGCGCCAACCAGCCCGGCTGCGACTTCCCCGTCCAGAACCTGCCCTTCGCCATCTTCCGCCGCCAGGGCAGCCAGGAAGCCTGGCGCGGCGGTGTCGCCATTGGCGACCAGATCCTGGACCTGGCCGCCGCCGCCCGGACCGCCGCCTTCGATGGCGCTGCCGCCACCGCCGTGCAGGCCGCCAGCCAGGGCGAACTCAACGCCCTGATGGCCCTGGGCCAGGCCGCCTGGAGCGCGCTGCGCCTGGCCCTGTCGCGCGCCCTGCGTGCGGGCAGCAGCCACCAGGCCGCGCTGCAGGCCTGCCTGGTGTCCCAGGCCCAGGCCGAATACCGCGTGCCCGCCCGCATCGGCGACTACACCGACTTCTACACCTC
>CAYZPX010000166.1:0-6109 GCA_964480105.1 uncultured Burkholderiaceae bacterium
GAGTTTGTCGGTAAGGGCGGAGGCCATAAGCAGCTGGAAAAGAAGGGGATGGGGGGCGAAATCGCGCCGACGCCCCCCCGGAGGAAGGCCCGAGGGAACGCCGTGAGGACCGGGGCAAGCCGGCTAAACTGCGGACCATGATTTTACCCAGCGCTTCTCCCACCGGGGGGCTTCTGTCCCTGGCCGCCACGGCTGCGTATGCGGCCTCCGTAGCGGCAGCAAGTCGGTGGCCAGCCCTGCGCGCCCGGGGCCTGCTGGGGCTGGCGTGGGTGCTGCACGCAGCCGTGCTGGCCCTGGGGCTGGCAGCCAGCACCCCCCGCTTTGGGTTTGCCCCGGCGCTGTCGATGACGGCCTGGCTGGTGCTGACGGTCTATGTGCTGGAGCAGCGCCACTTTCCGCAACTGCAGCTGCGCTGGCCCCTGGCGGCGCTGGGCGGCCTGGCCCTGGCACTGGCCTGGGCCTTTCCCGGGCAGGCGCTGCACGCCACGGCCTCGGCCTGGCTGCCGCTGCACCTCGCGCTGGGCATCGCCTGCTATGGCCTGTTTGCCGCGGCCGTGGTCCACGCCTGGCTGATGGGCCGCACCGACCGCCTGATCCGCAAGGCCGCCGATGCCCAGGGCAGCCTGCCGCTGCTGACGCTGGAGCGGCTGACCTTCCGCTTCGTCACCGCCGGCTTCGTGCTGCTGACGGCCGCGCTGCTGGCCGGCATGCTGTTTGGCGAAGTCCTGTACGGCCGCCCCTGGCGCTGGGACCACAAGGCCGTGTTCTCGCTGCTGTCCTGGCTGACTTTTGCCGCGCTGTTGCTGGGGCGCGTACGCTTTGGCTGGCGGGGCCGCAGCGCCGCCCGGGTGCTGTACGTGGGCACGGGCCTGCTGCTGCTGGCCTACGCCGGCACCCGCTTTGTCGCCGAGGTGGTGCTGGGGCGCGGCGCATGAAGTACCTGGTCTTGCTCGCCGTGCTGGCCGTGGTGCTGGGCGTGTGGCGCAGCCGCCAGCCCAAATCCGACACCCCAGCGCAGCCCGCAGCGCCACCGCACACGCCCCCCCCGCCCCAGGACATGGTGGCCTGCGCGCATTGCCGCCTGCACCTGCCACGCTCCGAAGCGGTGGAGGACAGCGCAGGACGGCCCTACTGCAGCACCGCCCACCGTGCCCAGGGACCGCGCTGAACGCCAGCGCATGGCCTTCCCGTCTGCACCCACCCAGGGCACCCGGCCACCACCGCAGCCCGAGGTGTTGCGGCTGTGGCACAGCTTTCTGACGGCACGGGCCGCCGTTGCGTTCGCCCTGCTGGTGCTGCAAGGCCTCGCGCAATGGGTGGGGCCCGAAAGTCCCGGGGTCTGGCGCCTGGCGCTGTGCGGGGCCTACCTCATGGCCACCCTCGCGCAACGGGTGACCGCCCGCGACCGACCACCGGACACGGACGCCCTCTGGACCTGGACGCCCGTGCTGGGCGTGGACCTGGCGGTGATCGCAGCACTGCAATGGCTGCACCAGGGGCAATGGTCCTTTTCTCCGCTGTTTGGCCTGCCCATCCTGATGGTGTCGGTGCTCGGGAGCCTGCGGCTGGCCTTGGGGACCACGGCAGCCGCCACGCTGCTGATGCTGGGCTGGAGCGTCTGGCTGGTCTGGCACGGCGATCCCAACGGCACCCAGCGACTGCTGGAGGCAGGACTCAGGAGCACGGCCTACTTCATTGCGGCCTATGTGGTCCACCAACTGGCACAGCGCCTGCACCGGGCCCAGCGCGACGCCGAACGGCAGCAGGCCCACGCCCGGATGCAGGCCCAGGTCAGCGCCCTGCTGCTGCAGCCCTGGGACGAAGGCGTGCTGGCCATCGACGCGCAAGGCCAGCTCTGCCTGGCCAACCCCGCAGCCTTGCGTTTGCTGAACCTGCCCCCCTGCCAGGCCCTGCCGCTGCCCCTGGACCAGCAGGCTGCTTGGCGACCGCTGCAGCAGCTGGCCTGGCGCGCCCTGCAGGAGGCCGAAACCGCCACCGCCGACCTGGCCTTGCCTGACAGCGAGGGACGCCAGCTTCGCCTGCGGGGCCGTGCCTGGCCGATCACGGACCCGAGGCAGAGCGCTGGGGTGGAGGCACTGTGCGTGGTGTTCCTGCAAGACCAGCACGCGCTGGACGCCCGGGTCCGAACCGAAAAACTTGCCGCCATGGGACGCATGTCGGCCGCCATGGCGCACGAAATCCGCAATCCGCTGGCTGCCATCGTCCAGGCGGCCGACCTCCTGTCCGAAGACCTGCAGGAGCCTGGGCCCCAACGCCTGGTGGCGATGGTGCAGCACAACGCCAACCGGCTGGCCCGCATCGCGGAAGACATCCTCGACATTGCCCGCGTCCACCAGTCTGCGGGGCGGGACAGCGCCCCCAGGCTCGCCCTGGACCCCAGCGCAGCGGCCTGCTGTGCCGACTGGCAGGCGCACCACCCGGCGGGCAAGGCCCTGCAGATGGCGTGGGGCGCTGCGGGACAGGTGGTGGCGTTTGATGCCGAGCACTTGCAGCGGGTGCTGGGCAACCTGCTGGACAACGGCGCCCGCCATGCCAGCCCGGTTCCCCAACCATTGCTCGTGGCCACCGACCTGGGCCCGGACGGCCAAGCCCGCTTGACGGTCTGGAGCGAGGGTGCGCCGCTGGACAGCTCGGTGGAGCGGCACCTGTTCGAGCCGTTCTTTTCCTCCAGCAGCCGCTCTTCTGGCCTGGGGCTCTACCTGTGCCGCGAGCTGTGCCAGCGCCATGGCGCACACATTGCCTATGCCCGCCAGGTGCGCCAAGGTCCGCAGGGCCTGCGGGAAGGCAACGCTTTCACGGTCACGTTTGCGGGCCACACAGCGCCCACGGACGGCTACCCTACGCGGTTTGAACCGCCCGCCGCCTGAACGCCCCCACGCGACACTCCGCCACCATGCCCCCTGCCGAAACCGCCATCCTGGTCGTGGACGACGAACCGGACCTGCGCATCCTGTACGAACTCACGCTGCTGCGGGAGGGCTACCGGGTCGAGACGGCCGATAGCCTGGCTGGCGCCCAGGCCCTGCTGGCGCAGCAGCGCTTCGACGTGGTGATCACCGACATGCGGCTGCCCGACGGGCTGGGCCTGCGGCTGCTGCAGGACCTGCGGGCGGCGCAGCGGCCCGAACGCTGCGTGGTCATCACCGCCCACGGATCGGCCGAAAACGCGGTCGAGGCCCTGCGCAGCGGCGCCTTCGACTACCTGACCAAGCCCGTCAACCTCAAGCAGCTGCGCACCACCATCGCCTCGGCCACCCAGCGCCTGCCGTCCAGGCCCGCGCCCAGTGCCCCGGCACCGGCCGTGGCGGCGGAAGGCGCGGCAGCCGCAGCCTTGGCCCGGATCGTGGGGCATTCGCCCGCCATCGCCCAGGTGCGGCAACAAATTGCCCGGATTGCGCCCAGCATGGCCCCGGTGCTCATCCGCGGCGAGTCGGGCACGGGCAAGGAACTGGTGGCACGGGCACTGCACGCCTGCAGCCACCGGGGGACAGGGCCCTGGGTGGCCGTGAACTGCGCGGCCATCCCGGAAGCCCTGCTGGAGGCGGAATTTTTTGGGGCGCGCAAGGGCGCCTACACCGGTGCAACCCAGGACCGGGACGGTTACTTTCAGGCAGCACGTGGCGGCACCCTGTTCCTGGACGAAGTGGGAGAGCTGCCACTGGCCATGCAGGCCAAACTGCTGCGGGCGCTGCAAGAGCGCAGCGTGCGCCCCCTGGGTGGCACCCAGGAAGAGGTGCTGGACGTGCGCGTGGTCAGCGCCTCGCACCGGGACCTGGCGCACGAAGTCCAGGCCGGGCGGTTTCGGCAGGACCTGTACTACCGGCTGAATGTGATCGACCTGCACCTGCCACCGCTGCGCGAACGGCGGGAAGACCTGCCTGCGCTGTGCCAGGCCCTGCTCGCGCGCATGGCCGAAGAGTACAGCCTGCCCATGCGGCAGCCGAGTGCGGCCTCCCTGCACTTCCTGGCCCAACACCCCCTGCCGGGCAATGTGCGGGAACTGGAAAACCTGCTGCACCGCGCAGCCGCCCTGGGCGAAGGACCGGAGTTGGACCTGGCGCCCCCCCCTCCACAGCCGGTGGCGACGGACAAGCCCAACCCGGTCCGCACAGAGGAGGAGAGGGCCGCAGCCCCTGGAAAGGGGGCACCCGCCCTCCCCGTTGCTGCCCCTGGCGAACCGGCACTGGCCCTGCCCTGCGACCTCCAAGCCTGGCTGGACGAGCAGGAGCGGCAGATCCTGGTGCGCGCACTGGAACGCAGCCAATTCAACCGCACGGCCGCCGCCGCGCTGCTGGGCATCAGCCTGCGGCAAATGCGTTACCGCATCGCGCGCTTGAACATCCCCACCCCCAAAGACACCGACCCTGCACCATGACCTCTCCTGCCGAGCGCAACGGCAATGCACCTGCCCCCGCCAGCGCCTGGCACGGGGGCTGGCATGCGGACGCGCAGCACCTGCCCTCACCCAACTTTGGCCCCCGCCCGGATGGCGCGGTGATCGACCTACTGGTCCTGCATTCGATCAGCCTGCCACCGGGCGAGTACGGCACCGGCGCGGTCCAGGCGCTGTTCCTGAACCAGCTGGATTGGGACGCTCACCCCTACTACCAGGGTATCCGGGGGCTGGAGGTGTCGGCGCATTTCTTCATTGAACGCGACGGCCGGCTGTGGCAGTTTGTGGACTGCGACGCCCGCGCCTGGCACGCCGGCGTGTCGTGGTACCGGGGGCGCGAGCGCTGCAACGACGACGCCATCGGCATCGAGCTGGAGGGGCTGGAAGGCCAGACCTTTGAGGCCGCCCAGTACGCCACGCTGACCAAGCTCTGCCAGGACCTGGCGCTGCGCTACCCGCTGCGGCATGTGGCCGGGCACGAGCATGTGGCCCCCGGCCGCAAGCAGGACCCGGGGGCTGGTTTTGACTGGCAGCGGCTGCGCCAGGCCCTGGCCTGGCCGGCAGCGTGGTTTCCCGCAGGGACGCAGACCGATGGCACACCGACCACAGGCCCCAAGATTCATCAAAATTCATAGCACCTTCCGCTCGCCAACAGCGGCTTAAGGCCAGATTTGGCATGGGAAATGTCCATCCCGCGCGGTTTTCCAGGGGAAATGCCTCCGCTGGCCGCGCGGCACTTGGTTTGCGACGACAATCCCGTTCCGCGATGCGGCCTCCAGGGACAAAACGGGGCTCAAAAGGGCATGCGCCCGTCGGGTTGAAACACTAGGGGTAGTGTTTTACAATCCTGGCACACACTACATCTAGTGTTTTGCGGCTTTGCAACCGCCACCCCGACTCCCGCGGCTGGCGGCCCCTTCCTCCAGCAATCGCCTGTCGGCACCCCCCAACAGAACCGACCCAGAGGATCCATGCAAACAGCATTCGAGCCCCAAAGCACGCCCACCGGCACGACCTACGCGGCCCAGACCTCCGACGCAGCCCAGGCCCCCACGATGGACCTGACGCATTACCAGATCACCCGCCGCAATGGCGCTGTGGTCGCCTTCGAACCCAGCAAGATCGCCGTGGCCATGATGAAGGCCTTCCTCGCAGTGCACGGCACCCAGGGCGCAGCCTCGGCCAGCGTGCGCGAGGTGGTGGACGAGCTGACCCAAGGCGTGGTGCGTGCCCTGCTGCGCTCGCGCCCGCATGGCGGCACCTTCCACATCGAAGACGTGCAGGACCAGGTCGAACTGGGCCTGATGCGCGGCGGCCACCACGAAGTGGCCCGCGCCTACGTGCTTTACCGTGAACGCCGCGCCCAGGAACGTGCCCAGCAGGCCACCCCCGCCGCGCCCGCCACCCCGGTGCTGCAGGTGGAAGACGGTGGCCGGCGCGTGCCGCTGAACGAAGCGGGGCTGCGCAGCCTGATCGCCAGCGCCTGCGCCAACCTGGGCAGCGAAGTCCAGGCCGAGCCCATCCTGGCCGAAACCCTGCGCAACCTCTACGACGGTGTGCCGCTGGAAGAGGTTTATAAGGCCGCCATCCTGGCCGCCCGTACCCTGATCGAGAAAGACCCCGGCTACACCCACGCCACTGCCCGCCTGCTGCTGCACACGATTGCCAAGGAAGTGCTGGGCCAGGAAGTCACCC
>CAYZPX010000167.1:0-6054 GCA_964480105.1 uncultured Burkholderiaceae bacterium
ATCACCGTGGACCCCGGCCCGCAGGCCACGGTGGTGGAGCGGCAGCTGCAGTTCACCGGCAGCGGGACGCAAGAGCCGCGCTTTGAACGCCGGCAAGCCCGCATCGAACAGAACTGGGCCCTGCCGGTGGGCGAGGCCTTCACCCAGGGCGCCTGGGACGAGGCCAAGGGCCAGGGCCTGCGGGCGCTGCAGGTGCGCGACTACCCCACCGCCCGCCTGGCCGAGAGCCGCGCCGACATCGACCCCGAGACGGCCGAGGCGCGCCTGAGCGTCACCTACGACACGGGGCCAGCCTACCGCTTTGGCCCGCTGCAGCTGCGCGGCGGCAGCCGCTACGACGAAGACGGCGCCCGCCGCCTGGCCCGGCTGCCCACGGGGGCCGCCTATTCTGAAACCGAGCTGCTGGACGCCCAGCAGCGCCTGGCCAGCAGCGGGTACTACGACACCGTGTTCCTGGCGCTGGACACCGAATCCGGCCCACCCGAGGCGGTCCCCGTCATCGCCCAGGTGAGCGAGGCCAAGTTGCAGAAGCTGGTGTTTGGCGCCGGCGTCTCCACCGACAGCGGCGCGCGGCTGTCGGCCAACCACATCCACAACCGGCTGCCCCACCTGGGCTGGCGGGCCACCACCAAGGCCCTGGTGGACCGGGAGACACAGTCGCTGGACAGCGAGTGGGTGTCGCTGCCGGGCGACGACCATTGGCGCTGGTTTGGCGCCGGCCAGCTCAAGCGCGAAACGCTGGGCAGCTACGACGTGAACAGCGTGCAGCTGCGCGGCGGCCGAAACAAAACCCTGGGCGCCATCACGCGGAACTACGCCCTGCACTACGACAGCGCCCGGCCCCAGGGCCTGAACGCGCCCGAGTCCAGCGGGGCGCTCAGCGCCAATTTTGGCTGGACCGCACGCCACTTCAACAACCCCCAGAGCCCCAGCCGTGGCCATGGCGTGGGGCTGGAGCTGGGCCTGGGCACCACCCTGGGCAGCCAGCGCGAGCCCTTTGTGCGGATGCGCTTGCGCTGGCAAGCCTTCGTCCCGCTGGGCAAGGTGGCGGTGGGCGGCGACGGCACCCCCACCGTGCAGCGCGAGTCCCGCCTGGTACTGCGCGCCGAGGCGGGCGCGGTGCTGGCCAGACCCGGCGCCACGCTGCCCGCCAGCCAGCTGTTCATCACCGGCGGCGACACCACCGTGCGGGGCTACGCCTACCGCAGCATCGGCGCGACCACCGACGGCGGGGCGCTCTACGGCGGCCGCTACCTGGGCGTGGCCAGCGCCGAATGGCAGCGCCCCATCGCCCTGCGCGGCGACCTCACCCGCTGGGAGAGCGCGCTGTTTGTCGATGCCGGCGCCGTCACCAACGACCTGGGCCAGGTCCGCACGCAGTTGGGCGTAGGCGCTGGCCTGCGCTGGAACAGCCCCGTGGGCCCGCTGCAAACCGACCTGGCCTGGGGCGTGCACAGCAAGGCGCTGCGCCTGCATTTGCGCCTGGGCTTTAACTTTTAAGGTCAAAAGTGCCTCCAGACCAATCGATACCAGCGGTACTAGCTCTCTTTTTTGAAGCATGAACCCCACCGAACAGGCTCCGCCGTCGCCCCAAATGCCTGCCGACCAGGCCCCTCCCGCACCCGTGCCTGCACCCGCGCCGACACGGTCTCGGGCGCGGCGCATCGGCCGGCTCCTGGTCTGGGCGAGCGCCACGCTGCTGGGCCTGGTGCTGCTCGTCGTGGGGGGCACCTGGGGGTGGATGGGCACGCAGGGCTCGCTGGCCACGGCGCTGAATGGCGTGGCCCGCTGGCTGCCCGAGGGCCAGTCCCTGGAAAGCACCGAGGTCACCGGCACGCTGCGCGCCGGCGGGCGTATCGGCGGACTGCGCTGGCAAAGCCCCACGCTCGCGGTCGAGGTGCATGAGGCCCGCTTGGGCTGGGACCTGGGCGCACTGTGGCAAGGCCGGCTGCAGCTGGGCGAACTGTCAGCCGCCCGCGTGCAGCTCACCCCGCTGGGCCCATCGGATACGGAACCGCCACAGCCCCTGACTGGACTGGTCCTGCCGCTGTCCATCGACCTGCCGGCGCTGCGCATCGCAGAACTGACCTGGGCTTCCCCCACATCGTCCGCATCCACCACGCCCGTGGTGCTGCGCCATCTGGAAGCCCGCTACCGCTACGACGGCACGCAGCACCAGGCCACCTTGGCCGGGCTGGAACTGGCGCAAGGCCGCTTCCAGGGCCACGCCACGCTGAGCGACCGCGCCCCCATGCAGCTGGCCGCCCAGCTGAAAGGCCAGCTGGAGACGCCCCACCCCGGCCGCCCGAACGAGCCACTGCGCCTGGTGGCCAAGGCCAACTTGCAAGGGCGGTTGGACCAGGCCGACGCCCGGTTGCAGCTGCAAGCCGCGTTACAGCCAGAAAGCACCACCGGCCCGCTGGCCGCCGTGCGTGCGCGCCTGACGGCCGAGATTGCGCCCTGGGCCGCCCTGCCCTTGCCCAAGGCCGATGCCGAATGGACGAACATCGACCTGGCCGCGCTCTGGCCCCAGGCGCCGCACACGCAGCTCAGCGGCCGCATCACGGCAGGGCAAAACGACCAGGGCTGGCAGCTGCGCGCCCAGCTCAGCAACCCGCAGTCCGGCCCCTGGGACCGCCAGCGCCTGCCGCTGGCCACGCTGGATGCGCAGGCGGGCTTTGACGGCAGCCACTGGACCCTGCCCCAGGCCAGCGCCCAGGTGGGCGACGGCCACATCACCCTGCAGGGCCGCTACACCCCCGCCACGCAGACCCTGGCGGGCGAAGCCGAGGTACAGGGACTGCGCCCCAGCGCGCTCGACAGCCGCCTGGACCGCCAAGCGGTGCAGGGCCGGATCCGCGCCGAGCAGGCGGCCGATGCCGCCGTGCGCTTTCACATCGACCTGCGGGGCGAATCCACCGCCGCCCGCAACACCAACGCACTGCGCGTGGACCAGCTCCAGGCCGAGGGCCGCTGGCAAGCGCCGGTCCTGCAGCTAGAACAACTGCAAGTGCGCGCCCTGCAGGCCGAAGCCCAGGGCCAGCAGCTGCGCATCGACACGGCGGCACGCGCCTTCGACGGGCGCTTGCAGCTGAGCGTGCCGGGGGCCAGCGCGCAAGTCCAAGGCCAGCTGGCCCCCCAGGCTGGCAATGGCACCCTGCGCCTGCAACTGAGCGAAGCCCAGCGCCTGCACGACTGGCTGGCCGCCCTGCCCGGTCAAAGCGCCTTGCTGCCCGACGCCCGCGTGCAGGGCCAAGCGCAGGTGGATGCCCGCTGGAATGGCGGCTGGCACAGCTTGCAGCGCCAACTGCAACAAGCTGGCCTGCTGGCGAATGCGCCTGACACCACGCCGCAGACCAGCGCCCAGACCACGACACGCACCGCCGCACCACCCTTCACGCTGCAGGCCGACCTGGCCGTCCCCCAGCTCGCGCTGGCCCAGCCGGCCCGGTCCGGGCAGGCCGCGCTGGACCTGGCGGTGCAGGACATGAAAGTCCAGCTCTCGGGCACGCTGTCCCGGCTGCAAGCCAATCTGGACGGGCGGCTACGCAGCGGCACACAGCAGCTGCAACTGCACGCCCGCGCCCAGGGCGGTCCGCAGCCCTCGGGCGCCTGGGGGCTGCAGGTCAGCACGCTCCAGGCCCAGGCCAGCGACGCCAACCGGCCTGGCCCCTGGACCCTGCAGCTGGCCCAGCCCCTGGCGCTGACCCTGCGCCAACCCCCACAGCAAGGCCTGACGCTGGAGGCGTCCGCGGGTCAAGCCCAGCTCACCGGCCCGCTGCCCGGACAGGCGCGACTGGAATGGCAGACCGCCCGCTGGGTCCAGCCCCCTCAACATGCGAAGGGCGCGCCCCGCCTGCAAACGCGCGGCGCGCTGCACGAGCTGCCCCTGGCGTGGGTGGATGCGTTCGATGCACTGGACCGGGGCGAGCCGGCGCTGCTCGAACGCCTGGGCCTGGCGGGCGATGTGGTACTGGCCGCCGATTGGGAGATCGACGCCAGCGAGCGCCTGCGCGCCCGGGCCACGCTGCGCCGCAGCCGGGGCGAGCTGCGCCTGCTGGCCATCGACACCGCCAGCACCACCACCGTGCGCAGCAGCGGGACCACGCCCGCCACCCTGGCCAAGCCGGTGGGTGCACCGGCCGGTCTGCAAGCGGCTGACATCGCGCTGGAATTGGACGGCGAGCAACTGCGCGCCGCCGTGCGTTGGGACAGCGCCCGCGCCGGCCGCCTGCAGGCCGAAGCCCGCAGCGCCCTGCAGATCCCCGCCGGCCGCTGGACCGAGGCCCGCTGGCCGGAGAACGCGCCCCTGGCCGCCACCGTGCAGGCCCAGTTGCCCGAGTTGGGCGTGTGGTCCGCCCTGGCGCCCCCCGGCTGGCGCGTCAAGGGTACGCTGGACGCCAAGGTGCAGCTCTCGGGCACACGGCAGGACCCACGCTGGCAGGGGCAGATCGGAGCGGAGCAGTTCGCGCTGCGCTCGGTCCTCGACGGGGTGGACCTGCGGGACGGTCGCCTGCGCGCCACGCTGGAGGGCACGCAATTGACCATCGACGAGCTGCGCGTGGCTGGCGGCAAGGGCAATGCCGCCCACATCCTGGGGCGCAGCGGCAACCGCACCGAGGCGCCGCAGGACGGCGGGCTGCTCACCGCCCGTGGCGTGGTGCGCTGGCGTCCACCCAGCCCAGGCACCAACGCCAGCGACGGCTTTCAGATGGACCTGCGCGCCCAGGCCGAGCGCCTGCAGGTGCAGGTGCGGGCCGACCGGCAGCTCAGCGTCTCGGGCAACCTGCAGGCGCGGCTGGACCAGGGCCAGTTCACCCTGCGCGGCCAGCTCAAGGCCGACCGCGCCAGCCTCCTGCTGCCCGAGCACAGCGCCCCCCGCCTGGGCGAGGACGTGGTGGTCCGCACCCGTGCGCGCCAGGACGGTGCCCGCGCCACCAACGGCCCAAGAGGCGCCACTGTGCGGGCAACCCGCCCCCCAGACATCGCCCTCACACTGAACCTGGGCGACGACTTTGCGCTGGAGGGCCAGGGCATTACCACGCGGCTGACCGGCACGCTGGACCTGCGCAGCAGCGCCGCCACGGGCGGACAGCCCCGCGTCACCGGCGAAATCCGCACCGACGCCGGCCGCTACCGCGCCTGGGGCCAGGCGCTGGACGTGGAATCGGGCCTGGTCCGCTTCAATGGGCCTTACGACAACCCGGCGCTGGACATCCTGGCCATCCGCCCGAACATCAGCGTGCGCGCGGGGGTGCAGGTCACCGGTTCGGCGCAGGCACCGCGCGTGCGCCTGTACGCCGACCCCGATCTGCCCGATGCCGAAAAACTCTCCTGGGTGGTGCTGGGCCGCAGCGCTGCCAGCGGTGGTGGCGAAACCGCCCTGCTGCAACAGGCCGCGCTGGCCGTGCTGGGCCGGCCGGGCGCAGGCACCGGCGGCCTCACGCGCCGCCTCGGCGTGGACGAAATCGGCCTCAAGGGCCCGCGTCAGGGCGAAGACGCCAGCGCCGCCGCCCTGACCCTGGGCAAGCGCATCTCGTCGGCGCTGTACCTGAGCTACGAGCAGAGCCTTTCAGGGACGCTGGGCACGCTCTACCTGTTCTACGACCTCTCGCGCCGCCTCACACTGCGCGGCCAGACCGGGCTGGTGAACGCGCTCGAACTGGTCTATACCGTGCGCTACGACTGAAGTCGGGCGTGCTGCCGTGGCCCTTACAATCCCGCCCCGGTTCCTCTCCGTAGTTCAATGGATAGAACGAGTGCCTCCTAAGCGCTAGATACAGGTTCGATTCCTGTCGGAGGGACCAGATGATGGTCCCACACCATGCCAAGAAGACCCATAACCCGCTGATTCTCCTAGGACAGCGGGTTTTTCTTGTCTCATGTCGTGTCATAAGGCACCATGACATTCCGGTATTTTTACGGTACTTTTTACGGTACCCGGCAGATACCGTGATTCGAGATACCGTAAATTGGCAGACACCATGAAGATGAAGCTCACTGACAGCGCTGTCAAAAACGCCAAGTTCCTGGCCAATCCACCAGCGGGGCATC
>CAYZPX010000168.1:0-6041 GCA_964480105.1 uncultured Burkholderiaceae bacterium
GCAAAGTTACCACGCCAATCAGACAGTCCACATCGGTTGTGGCAGGCTACTTATCCCGAAACCCCAGTTCAATCTCCCAGCGCTGGCGGTACAGCTGCGCCAGCTCCATTGCGGCAAACCGGTGAGGCTCGAGCATGGAAGTAATGAAACGCCTGATTTTGCCGCCAGCGTGTACCTGGACCAGTCGGTCCTGCCAATGGCTGGGCAGTTCGGGGCGCAGTTGCCGGGCACGGGGCGAGACGGGCATGCGGATCAGCCAATCGCCTTCCCCCAAGGTTTGCACGACCTCGTAGCGCAGCTTGTCCCTGGCGCGCATGAGCCAATGGCGCTGCTGGCCAGCCTGCTGCCAGTCCAGCAGGAATGCAGCACTGAAGTAGGCGCGGTCGAACAAGGTGATCGAGTGGTCCAGGCCTTGCAGGCCAGCGGCCAGCGTCAGCTCGCCACGGCCATAGTCCCCCAGTTGGGCGTCGAGCAACTCATGGCTATCGGTATCGAGCAGGCACACGGCGCGCACCATGGGCCAAGGCTGGGGGCCGTATTGCGTCTGGCCGCTGCCCAGCTCCTGGCGGTTGTGCGTGCTATCGGGGGCCGACCACACCACGCCATCGACCGCCAGCACGCGCAGTTGCCCCGCATGCACCTCATGGGCACGGCCCCAGGCCTTGGTGAGCAAGGTAAACAAATGCGCCATGGGCTCAGGCCCCAGCCGTTGGCGGGCCTGCACGCTGGCGCTGGGAGCGGGTATGTCCTTGCCGTCAAGCGTCAGTGCCATTTGCTGCACCACCTGCCACAGGGGCATGCGGCGAAACAGCGCCAGGCCAATCACCAGCCACACGGCATGCTCGGCAGGCAGCTTGCGCTGGCGTATGCAGGCCTTGCCCGTCACCTCAAGGGCTTGCTCTATCCAGACCGGATCCAGTAGTGCGCTCAATTGGGCCATTGCGTTGGCAGGCAGCGCCTCCAACGTCTCTTGCAAAGTGTTTTGTAGCAGGCTCGGCAAAACAAAAAGGGAACGCGTTGAACACGTTCCCTTTTTAGACCAACTCAGCTTCGACTTTGCTTAACTGACTGGCATTGGCCTTCGGGCAGGTTTTTGTTGCGTATGTGCCATCAAAGCGGCCGCGATGCGGACGGGGTTCTTCCCTGTGGGGCTGTATGAAGAGACAAAGTCTGGTGAGCCACCCGCTCGCAGAAAGTCGTCAGCAACGCCGGGTTGGCGCTGTGGATCCAGACGACCCCACCGTTGCGTTTGCGCACCAGCAGCCGTGGTGCCATGACGGCTTGTAAACCAGGCCAGTGGACCAGTTTCAGTTGCGAGGCTTCTTGGACCGTGACGCGCTTGTCCCAGATCCAGGTCTGGTGCAGCGTGTTGCCTTGCAGTTCAGTTTGGCTGTACACCACCCAGCCACCCACCCAGTACACCGTGAGGGTTGCCAATCCCCACAGCAGCAGGCTGCCCGTGGACCAGTCGGTGTTCTGCAGGGCGGGCAAGCTCCAGAGCCCAAAGAACAGCAGATCCACCAGGAGCACCACCGCCAGGATCCGAAGGCTGCGCGGGTAGGCAGGACTGCGCAACGGCTCTGCAGACAACAGGCCACTGTGCTCCGCCGCTGCAGCGACGGTGTGTACCGTGGCCTGGGTTTCCTTCATGGTTTGTTGGCGGAAGGGCTGTCACCAGCCGCTTTCTCGTTGCCGAAAGGGTTTTCCATGTCGATTTCCGGCATGGGTGCTTCGCTGTCTGCTGGCATTTCAAGCTGAACCTTGTCCACATCCACCACTACGGCCTTGTCCAGGAACACGGTCACGGTCTGGGGGAAAAAGATCACGATGGCCACCAGCAGCAACTGCATGCCCACCCAGGGAATGGCGCCCAGGTAGATGTCGTTGGATTCCACCCGCTTGGGCAGGGTGCCATTCTTGAACAGGGTGTCCGCAATCCCCCGCAGGTAAAACAGCGCGAAGCCGAACGGTGGGTGCATGAACGAGGTTTGCATGTTCACGCACAGCAGCACACCGAACCAGACCATGTCGATCCCGAGCTTGGCTGCCACCGGCCCCAGCAGGGGCAAGATGATGAACGCAATTTCAAAGAAGTCCAGGAAGAATGCCAGGAAGAACACGAAGACGTTGACCGCCACCAGAAAGCCGAGCTGACCGCCAGGCAGATTGGACAGCATGTGCTCCACCCACTTGGCACCGTCCACCCCCTGGAAGACCAGCGAAAACACCCGGGAGCCGATCAGGATGAAGATGACCATGGCTGTCAGGCGCATCGTGCCCTCCATGGCATCGCGCAACAGCGCCCAGTTCAATCGGCGGTGGATGGCCGCCAGAACCAGGGCACCCGCGGCACCCATCGCGCCGGCTTCGGTAGGCGTCGCAATGGCATGGTCCATGAAGGGCAGGCCGCCCATGGAGCCAAGCACTGCAAAAATCAGGATGGCCGACGGAATGATGCCGCGCAGGCATTTGCCCCACAGGGCCCAGCCATCCAGGGTGCGCGCTTCGGGCGGCAGGCCTGGAACATGCTCGGGCCGGATGCGGCTGAGCAAGAAGGTGTAGGCCGCAAAGATCAGTACCTGCAGGATCGAGGGACCCCAGGCGCCCTTGTACATCTGGCCGACGTCCGTACCCAGCTGGTCGGCCATCACGATCAGGACCAACGAGGGGGGCACCAACTGCGTGATGGTGCCCGAGGCAGCCAGAACGCCCGTGGAATAGCGCATGTTGTAGCCGTAGCGCATCATGATGGGCAGCGAGATCATTGCCATGGCAATCACCTGTCCGGCCACGGTCCCTGTGATTGCACCCAGGATGAAGCCGACAATGATCACCGAATAGCCCAGGCCGCCTCGGACGGGGCCGAACAACTGGCCCATGGAGTCCAGCATGTCTTCGGCCAGACCGCATTTCTCCAGCACGGCACCCATCAGCGTGAAGAAGGGGATCGCTAGCAGGGTTTCATTCGACAGGATGCCGAACACGTTCAGCGGCAGGTTGGCCATGAAGCCGGCCGGGAACCAGCCCATCTCGATGGCATAGAAGCCAGAAAACAGGCCCAGGGCCGCCAGCGAGAACGCGACTGGAAACCCGATCAGCATGATCACGACCAGACCGGCAAACATGACCGGCGCGAAATTTTCCATTTCCATGGTGAGTCCTTGGGTGCCGGTGCTTATTGCAGGGGTTTTTCGTAGTGGGTGTCCATGGCGTAATGGCCCCCCAGGTATGCCAGGCGCTTGATGATTTCAGCCAGCCCTTGCAGGAACATCGCACCAAACCCCAGCGGCATCAGCAGTCCGGCGGGCCAGCGGATTAGGCCACCGATGTTGCCAGACATCTCTTTGGTCTGGTACATGTTCCAGAAGAAGGGCCAGGTCAGCCAGGTCAGAAGCCCCATTACGGGCAGCAGGAAGCACACCAGGCCGAAGAGGTCCACATAGACCGGGCCGTTGCGCTTGAGCTTGCCGTAGATGATGTCCACCCGCACATGCTCGTTGAGCTTGAGCACGGTGGGGGCGCCCAACATCACGGTGGCTGCAAACAGGTACCACTGGATTTCCAGCCAGGCGTTGGAGCTGAGGTCCAGGCCGTAACGCACCAAGGCGTTACCCGCCGAGATCAGGGTCGCAGAGAGGACTGCCCAGCCCGCAAATTTTCCAAACTTGGCAGAGATCCAATCCATGCCAAGTGCCAATCGAAGCAGCATTTTCACGTTCGCCTCCCGGGGGTCGATGAGGGGGCACGATCCCGCTGGGCAAAGCCATCGGATCTGCGCACAGAGACTCTGTGTAGCCTTGCCAGCGCGCATGCCCAGGGCGATCGTGGACAAAACAGGGGTGCGATTGTCCTTTACTTTTCAGCAGGCAGGGCACTGGCCTGTGCTTTTCGCGTGGCCTGCCACCCCGGCGATCCTGGCTGTTGCGCGCAGGCCATGCCTGTGTTGCCCTGTGGCGGGGCCAAGATTAGAATTGTCACCCTGCCGTGCAGCGACGGTTCGGGTCTTGTACGCTTTCCTCTCTTTGGTGAGCCACCCGGCCCGCACAAGGCACAGCAGCCTTCCCCCTCCAACGATTTTCCAAGCGTCATCGCTGAAGGTGCTTTCGGTTTCAACGCAATCGTCTGCGCCTTTGCCGATTCCCCATTCATGGCCAAAGAAGAACTGATTGAAATGCAGGGCACCGTGACCGAGGTGTTGCCCGACTCCCGTTTCCGGGTCACCCTCGACAACGGTCACCAGCTGATCGCCTACACCGGCGGCAAGATGCGCAAGCACCACATCCGCATTCTTGCGGGCGACAAGGTGTCCTTGGAAATGTCTCCGTACGACCTGAGCAAAGGACGCATCACATTCCGCCACTTGGCCGGTCGCGGCCCGGGTCCGTCGGGGCCGAGCCGCTGACCTTCCTGCCTTGGCCCCCGCTCATGCCCTCATTGCAAGAAATAATTTAGTCTATTCGGCCCGAACGTTGAAAAAATTGAACTAGAATTGCATGCTTCGGAGCGTAGCGCAGCCTGGTAGCGCATCTGCTTTGGGAGCAGAGGGTCGCGAGTTCGAATCCCGCCGCTCCGACCAAAAACAAGCCCCTGAAACTCCGGTTTCAGGGGCTTTTGTTTTGAGTAGCGCAGTAAGTCCCTCTTTTGTGCTATTAAATCAATAGCTGCTACCGCTGGTGTTTAAAGGCCCGCTGTGGGTTTCTTTTAAAAAAGAGGCCGCTGTCCCATGTTCCTGTCTGCAGTGTCCCTAGCCAGTGGAGCGGGTTCGGCGTGCAGGTCCTCGGCAGGCCAGCGGTGCAGGAATTGCCGCATTTGGGGTACTAAGGCATGCAGCCAGTCGCCATAACGTTCTGGTGCCAAGATGGCCACCATCCGTTTCTCCTCTTCAGGGCGATGTATGCGGTCCATCACCCCATGGCCATCTGCGTTGACCGTCAGCAGCGTGAAGCTCAAGACCCGATGCCCTTCCGGTGCAGTCCACGCGCTCCAAAGACCAGCGGCGCCCATCGGCGCACCATCCTTACGCTGGATGTACCAGCGGACGGCCCTCCCAGATTCCCAGCAGGGTTCATAGAACCCTTCGAGCGGCACAATGCAGCGCTGCCCCCGGTGCCATGCCTCCTTGAAGCTGACCAGCGCATCGGCTGTTTCGGATCGGGCGTTGTACGTGTGTCGGCCTTGGTGTACGCCCTTGGCCCAGTAGGGCAGTAGCCCATACAGACCCACGCCCAGGCGGCGCTCCCTGAGGGTATCCAGATTTCGGGTTTGCCGGGCCAAGGCCACTGCCGGCGCCAGCGTGCCTGGCCAGGTTTCCTCGGGGCAGGTGCCCAGCCTGGCAATCGGAGCGACCCCAAAATAGCGCTGCAGCCGTTCAGGGTCAAGCACGGGTTTGAAATTTGCGCACATCGCAGATTGCACCTTGTCACAAAGGAACCTAAGGCAAAAAGCCCGCTGCGCAATGCGGAGCGGGCTTTTTTGGGGGGATCTGGTGCCGGAAAGAAGAATCGAACTCCCGACCTTCTCATTACGAATGAGGGGATAGAGGTGTTTGGCTGTGTTGATTGGTGTAGGTAGAATCTAGGAAAATCAAGTACTTGATTGAATAAATGCCTGTTTTTTGGGCGTCAAGTGTTGATTGGAATTCGCCTTTTTGGGGGTCAAGTGGCTACATGGTGGCTACATGGAACCCTCATGTAGCCAAACCAGCCCGGAGTCCGCCATGCCACGCCCCAAGAAAACAGACCAGCCCGACCTGTCCGACCGGGTGAACCTGACCGTGGGGGCGATTGAACGGCTGACCTGCCCACCAGGCAAGCAACAGGCGTTCATGCGCGATGCCGAGGTGCCGGGCCTGCGGGTGCGGTGTACCGCCGCTGGTGCCAAGTCCTACGTGTTCGAGCAGAAGCTGAACCGGCAGACCATCCGGCGCACCATTGGCGACGTTCGCGCCTGGACCATCCCCCAGGCCCGTGCCGAAGCCCGCCGACTGGCTGTGCTGCTGGACAACGGGCAAGACCCCCGCGAGCTGGAGCGCAAGCAACGGG
>CAYZPX010000169.1:0-6000 GCA_964480105.1 uncultured Burkholderiaceae bacterium
CGGCCAAGTTTGGTGCCACCGACATCGACGCGGTGGACATCGACCCGGCGGCGGTGGAATCCACCCAGCGCAATGCGTCTGCCAATGGTGTGACCCTCAAAGCCGGACTGCCCGATCAGGCCCAGGGGCTGTACCAGGCGGTGCTGGCCAACATCCTGGCCACGCCGCTGAAGGTGCTGGCCCCCCTGCTGTGCGTTCATGTTGCGCCTGGTGGGCACCTGGTGCTGGCGGGCATCCTGGAGCGCCAGGCCGATGAACTCAAGGAAGCCTACGCCCCTTGGCTGGCGCTGGAGGTGGCCGATGCCGAGGATGGTTGGATCCTGATGACCGCGACCCGCCCCTGAGCGCTCCCACCAGCCCGTCGGCGCAGGCTTCTACAATCCGTGCGCCATGAGCCAAATCACCCGTTGCCCTGCCTGCGAGACCCAATTCAAGGTCGCGTCCGATCAGCTGCGTGCCTCCGAGGGCTGGGTGCGCTGCGGGCAATGCGACGAGATTTTTGACGCCGTCGCCCACCTGGTGCCGCTCGACAGCTTTCCTGTGCTGTCCCAGGTCGTGCCGGCGCAGCGCAAGGAGCCCCCTGTGCCGCCGCTTGCTTCTGTGGCGGCGCCTGTCCCCGCGCCGCCCCCGGCACCGGCGCCCGAGGCCCTGCACTTGTCGCCTTCAGAGACTGAATCAGCCGACTCTGCATTCGATTCCATCCCACCGTTGGACTTGCCCCCCGCACCAGCGCTGCATGCAGACCAGGCGCCAGAGTCCGCTGCACCTGCAGAGGCCTCCCCCATCGACGATTTCGCGGCCCAGCTGCGCCAGGCCCTGGATTTCCCACCCCCCCGGCCCCAGTCCCATGGGCCCACACCCGACGTCGAGCCCGAGGCCTTCCCCGACTTTGCCCCTCCGCCCGAGGCGCTGGAGGACGAAGGGCCTGCCATCGCCCTGGACTTCCCTGCCTTTGCGCCTGCCGATCTGCCTGCGGACGAAGGCCTGGATGCTGGTTCCAAGGCCGAGTCCACAGCGGAAGCGGACAGGCAGGACAACGCCGTCGACCCAGACCTGCTGGGTGCCAAGCTCTCGTTCCCGGACGATGCTCGCGCTCCGGACGGCACCGAAGCCGCCGACCTCTTGTCAGAACGGGTTGCTGCAGAGATGGATGAGGTGGTGCTGCACCTGCATGAATCTGCCCAGGAGCCCCCGGTGCCCGAGTGGATGGCCCACGCGTCTGCCGTGCAGGAGGCTCCCCCCGTGGCTGCACCGCCTGCCCTGGGGGCAGAAGATGGTCTTCTCCCCCCAGACGGTGGCGAGCCACGGCCCGCAGGCTTGCCATCCATGGCGATGCCTCCGCTGGAAGGGGATGAGCCTCCGCAGGCTGCCGGAGAGCCTTTGCCTGCCATGGACCTGGAGCCAGAGGCACCACCCCAGGCCGCTGCCGCCGTGCTGGGCGCTGCAGGTGCTGCCACTGCGGCAGCTGTCGCTGCTGGCGCGTCTTCTGCTGCCGCAGACCGCTGGCGCCACAGGGGGGTGCGTGCCACCCTGGGGGCTGTGGCCGCGGTGCTCAGCCTGACGCTGCTCGCGCAGGCAGCCGTGCAGTGGCGTGAGCCACTCCTGCGCTGGAGTGGCGCCAACCTGCCCTGGCTCCAGGCCCTGTGCGCGCCCTACCAGTGCACTCTCGCTGCGCCACGCCAGGTGGCAGATCTGGTGATCGATGCGTCAGCGTTCCACCATGTGCAGGAGGACCGCTACGAACTGTCGATGACCCTGCACAACCGCGCGGTCACGGCCATGACCATGCCAGCCCTGGAACTGACCCTGACCGATGCCCAAGACCAGGCCCTGGTCCGCCGGGTTCTGCAGCCAGCTGACCTGGGAGCGCCTGCCGAACTGCCTCCTGGCGAGCGTTGGGAGGCCCGTTTGCCAGTGATGTTGGCTGCGCCGGACCTGTCTGTGGCCAGTTACCGGCTGCTGGCTTTCTATCCCTGAGACCCTCTGCTGCGCCCGGTACAACCGGCTCTGCCGCTGTCTGCGGGCCCTGAACCCCCCGTGTCTGTGCCTGGCCATCGGCCATGAAAAAAGCCCGGCAGGCCGGGCTTTGGGTTGGGGCATGGGCAGCTGGTGATGGGGCCAACCCCAGGCACTGTCAGCGTTCAGGGCTTGCTGCCGGTCGGGAAAGGCCATGCAGCTTGCGGATTCAGCGTGGTCTGTGCCACTGGCGCTGCCTTGGTCGCGCGTTTGGCGGGGGCCTTGCCGGCAGCAGTGGCTTTTTTCGCAGCGGCAGGAGCTGCTGCTTTCTTTGCCGCCGGTGCTGGTGCAGCTTTGGCGGTGCTGGCTGCCTTCTTGGCGGGGTGGGCTGGGGTTTTCACAGCCTTGGTGGCAGGGCTTGCCGTGGCTTTCTTCGCAGCGGTAGGTTCCGCCACTTTTTTGGCAGGAGCCGCCGTCTTCTTCACGGCAGTGGCCGCCTTGCTTGCGGTCTTGGCAGGCGCCGGGGCTGCAGCGGCTTTTTTCACCACGGTTTTGGTGGTGGTTGCAGGGGTCGCCACTTTTTTGGCAACCGCTTTTTTGGCTGGGGCCGCTGTGGCCTTCTTCGCAGGTGCTGCTGCCTTCTTCACGGCACTGGCGGCCTTGGTGGGCGCAGCCGCTTTGGCGCTGGCCTTCTTTGCAGGCGCTGCGGTTGCTGCCTTGGCGGTCACGGTCTTCTTGGCAGGGGCCACAGGGGAAGCCGCCTTCTTGGCGGCAGCGGGTGCAGCCTTGTCTGCGCTGACGGCCTTCTTGGCCGCCGTGGTCTTGGGGGCGGTGGCCGCCTTCTTGGGGGTGGCCGTCTTTTTCGCAGTTGCCATCATGTTCTCCTCGGGTCAGTTTGCAAAAGCTGCTTTCCGTCCGCAAAGGACATCAAGCGATCCACGATGCCCGACGCATGGCCTGGCTCCTGGACACAAAAACACCCGGAGCTGCGCTGCAGACGCCTGCAGCCCATGGCTCCGGGTGGGGTTAACAAGGGTCATCGGTGTGCGGACCTCAGTCCCAGGACAGGGCGCCGCCCGATTGGTACTCGATCACGCGGGTCTCGAAGAAATTGCGTTCCTTTTTGAGATCGATCATTTCACTCATCCAGGGGAAGGGGTTCTCTTCGTTCGGGAACAGGGCTTCCAGACCAATCTGCGTAGCACGCCGGTTGGCGATGTAGCGCAGGTAGCCTTTGAACATGGACGCGTTCATGCCCAGCACGCCGCGTGGCATGGTGTCCTCGGCATAGCGGTATTCAAGCTCTACGGCCTTGAGGAACAGGGCCTTGATCTCTTCCTTGAATTCGGGCGTCCACAGGTGCGGGTTTTCGAGCTTGAGCTGGTTGATCAGGTCAATGCCGAAGTTGCAGTGCATGGACTCGTCGCGCAGGATGTACTGGTACTGCTCTGCGGCGCCTGTCATCTTGTTCTGGCGGCCCAGCGCCAGGATCTGCGTGAAGCCGACGTAGAAGAACAGGCCTTCCATCAGGCAGGCGAAGACGATCAGCGACTTGAGCAGGGTCTGGTCGGTTTCTGGGGTGCCGGTCTTGAAGTCCGGGTCCATGATTGCCTCGATGAAGGGAATCAGGAACTCATCCTTGTCACGGATGGACTGCACCTCGTTGTAGGCGTTGAAGATCTCGCTTTCGTCCAGGCCCAACGACTCCACGATGTACTGGTAAGCGTGGGTATGGATGGCTTCTTCAAAGGCCTGGCGCAGCAGGAACTGGCGGCACTCGGGCGCCGTGATGTGGCGATAGGTGCCCAGTACGATGTTGTTGGCCGCCAGCGAGTCGGCGGTGACAAAGAAGCCCAGGTTGCGCTTGACGATGCGCCGCTCATCTTCGGTCAGCCCGTTGGGGTCTTTCCAGAGGGCGATGTCGCGGGTCATGTTGACCTCTTGCGGCATCCAGTGGTTGGCGCAGGTGGCCAGGTACTTTTCCCAGGCCCACTTGTATTTGAACGGGACCAGTTGGTTGACGTCGGTCTGGCCGTTAATGATGCGCTTGTCGGCCGCATTCACCCTGCGGTGCGGCGCAGGACTTGCCGTTGCAGCCTCTGAGGCGGAAGGCAGTGTGGCAGTCGAAAGCGCTGCCGCACCCAGAGGTGGCAGGTCGGTGTGGATTGCCTCGGCAGGAGAGGTCTTAACTTCGTCGTCCCAGGTCAGCATAGGTGTTCCTAGAGAAGTGGATTATGAAAGCAGTGCTGCAAAAAGAAAAGCACTCCAGGGTTGCAGAGCGCTGTTTTTAACGGGGTGAACCGAAAAAACGCCCCTGCACGTTGCAGGGGCGTTGGCCGCGTCACTGGCAGGCTTCGCAACCAGGGTCGTCGATGGCGCAGAACTTCACGTCGGTCGCAGGAACGGCCTCAGCCTGGGCGCGAGCGGCCGCAGCGGCGACCTCCAGGGCACTGGGCGCTGCGGCTTCCCCGCCACCGGAGGCCACCGCATTGAGCTGGCGGGTGTTCACGGTGCTCATCTCGACGTGGGTCGCACTTTGCGTGCGCAGGTAGTAGGTTGTCTTGAGGCCACGCACCCAGGCGAGCTTGTAGGTCTCATCCAGCTTCTTGCCCGAAGCGCCTGCCATGTAGATGTTCAAGCTCTGGGCCTGGTCGATCCATTTCTGGCGGCGCGAGGCGGCCTCGACCAGCCAGCGCGGCTCGACTTCGAAAGCGGTGACGTACAGGCCCTTGATGTCCTGCGGCACGCGGTCGATCGCTTGCAGCGAGCCCTTGAAATGCTTGAGGTCCATGACCATCACGTCGTCCCACAGGCCCAGGCGCTTGAGGTCGCGCACCAGGTAGGCGTTGATGACCGTGAACTCGCCCGACAGGTTGGACTTGACGGACAGGTTGCCGAAGCTGGGCTCGATCGATGCATCCACGCCGACGATGTTGGAGATGGTCGCCGTCGGGGCAATCGCCACGCAGTTGGAGTTGCGCATGCCGTCCTTGGCGATCTTGGCGCGCAAGGCGTCCCAGTCCAGGGTGGCCGAGCGGTCCACTTCCACATAGCCGCCACGTGCCTGGGCCAGCAGGTTCAGGGTGTCAAAGGGCAGGATGCCCTTGCTCCACAGCGAGCCCTGGTAGCTGGAATAGGTACCGCGCTCGCGGGCCAGCTCGGTCGAGGCCCAGTAGGCGTTGTAGCAAACCGCTTCCATGGCCTGGTCGGCGAACTCCACCGCCTCGGGCGAGGCATACGAAATGCGCAGCTCGTACAGGCTGTCCTGAAAGCCCATGATGCCCAGTCCAACGGGACGGTGGCGCAGGTTGGAATCCTTGGCCTTTTGGACTGCGTAGTAGTTGATGTCGATCACGTTGTCCAGCATGCGCATGGCCGTGGCGATGGTCTTGCGCAGCTTGTCGTGGTCGATGCCGCCGTCCTTCAGGTGGCGCAGCAGGTTGACCGAGCCCAGGTTGCAGACGGCCGTTTCGCTGTCGCTGGTGTTGAGCGTGATCTCGGTGCACAGGTTCGAGCTGTGCACCACGCCGGCGTGCTGTTGGGGCGAGCGCACATTGCAGGCGTCCTTGAAGGTGATCCAGGGATGGCCCGTCTCAAACAGCATGGTCAGCATCTTGCGCCACAGGTCGGTGGCGGGCAGGGTCTTGGACAGCTTGATCTCACCGCGGGCCGCCTTGGCTTCGTAGGCCACATAGGCCTTTTCGAAATCAGCGCCAAACAGGTCATGCAGGTCGGGCACGTCGGAGGGGGAGAACAGGGTCCAGGAACCCTTTTCCATCACCCGCTTCATGAACAGGTCGGGAATCCAGTTCGCCGTGTTCATGTCGTGCGTGCGGCGGCGGTCGTCGCCGGTGTTCTTGCGCAGTTCCAGGAACTCCTCGATGTCCAGGTGCCAGGTTTCCAGGTAAGTGCAGACGGCACCCTTGCGCTTGCCACCCTGGTTCACGGCCACGGCGGTGTCGTTGACCACCTTCAAGAAAGGGACCACACCCTGCGATTCACCATTGGTGCCCTTGATGTGGCTACCCAGAGCGCGCACGCGCG
>CAYZPX010000170.1:0-5970 GCA_964480105.1 uncultured Burkholderiaceae bacterium
CTGGTTGCGCGAGTTTTGCAATCCGCCCCTGACCACCGCCGAGCTGGCCGACACCCTGACCATGGCTGGCCTGGAAGTCGAAGAGCTTCAGCCCGTGGCCCCTCCGTTCACCCAGATCGTGGTGGGCGAGATCAAGGAAGCCGTCCAGCACCCCAACGCGGACCGCCTGCGCGTGTGCCAGGTGGACGTGGGGCAGGGCGCTTTGCTGAACATCGTCTGTGGTGCGCCGAATGCGCGTGTCGGCATCAAGGTGCCTTGCGCGCTGGTGGGTGCCGAGCTGCCGCCGGGCGAAGACGGCAAGCCTTTCCTGATCAAGCTGGGCAAGCTGCGCGGCGTAGAAAGTCAGGGAATGCTGTGCTCCGCCCGCGAGCTCAAGCTGTCCGAAGACCACGGCGGCCTGCTGGAGCTGGACGCCAGCGCCCCGGTGGGCCAGGACATCCGCGCTCACCTGAACCTGGACGACACGCTGTTCACCCTCAAGCTCACGCCCAATTTGGCGCATTGCCTGAGCATCCAGGGCGTGGCCCGCGAACTGTCAGCCTTGACCGGCGCTCCTTTGATACAGCCCAGCTTCCCGGCCGTGGCGCCGTCGCTGCAGGATGTTTTGCCCGTGCAGATCAGCGCTCCCGATTTGTGTGGTCGTTTTTCTGGGCGCATCGTGCGCAAGGTCAACACCCAGGCCAAGACGCCGCAATGGATGGTGGACCGCCTGGCGCGCTGCGGCCAGCGCAGCGTCTCGCCGCTGGTGGACATCTCCAACTACGTGATGTTTGAGCTGGGCCGGCCCTCGCACATCTTTGACCTGGACAAGATTCAGGGCGGCCTGCAGGTGCGCTGGGCGCGCGAGGGCGAATCGCTGGAATTGCTCAACGGCAATACCGTGGCCCTGGATGCCAAGGTCGGCGTGATTGCCGACGACGCCCAGGTGGAGTCCCTGGCCGGCATCATGGGCGGCCAGGCCAGCGCGGTGTCGGACGACACCCAGAACATCTACATCGAGGCGGCCTTCTGGTGGCCCAAGGCGGTGGCGGGGCGTTCGCGCCGCTACAACTTCTCGACCGACGCCGGCCACCGCTTCGAGCGCGGCGTGGACCCCGAAAACACCGTCGAGCACATCGAGCGCATCACCCAGCTGGTGCTGGACATCTGCGGCACCCCCGAAACCGTCTGCGGCCCGATTGACGACCAAAAAACCAACATGCCCGTGCGCTCGCCGGTCACGGTGCGCATTGCCCGTGCGGCCAAGGTGATTGGCATGCCCCTGACGGCCGCCCAATGCTCCGGCGCCCTGGACAAGCTGGGCCTGGCCTGGGAGCAAGACGGCGACCGCCTGAAAGTCACGCCGCCGTCGTTCCGCTTCGACCTCGCCATCGAGGAAGACCTCATCGAGGAAATCGCCCGCATCGTTGGCTTCGAAAACCTGCCCACCACGCCGCCCCTGGCGCCCATCACGCCCAAGCTGGCGCCGGAAAACACCCGCAATGCTTTCGCGGTGCGCCGTCTGCTGGCGGGCCTGGGTTACCAGGAAACCATCAACTTCAGCTTTGTCGAGGAGCGCTGGGAGCACGAGCTGCACGGCAATCCCGCGCCGATCAAGCTGCTGAACCCGATTGCCAGCCAGATGAGCGTGATGCGCTCTTCGCTGCTGGGCTCGCTGATGCAGGTGCTCAAGTTCAACCTGGACCGCAAGGCAACGCGCGCACGGGTGTTCGAGATCGGCCGGGTGTTTGTCCGCGACGCCTCCGTGCCCGATTCCGACACCACCGTGCAGGGCTACCACCAGCCGATGAAGGTCGCGGGCCTGGCCTATGGTCCTGCCCATGCTCTGCAGTGGGGTGTGAAGGGCCAGGCCGTGGATTTCTTCGACATCAAGGGCGACCTTGAGGCTCTGCTGGCGCCCGCCACCCTGGCTTTCGAGCGCGGCGAGCATCCCGCGATGCACCCCGGCCGTTGCGCCAAGGTGTTGCTGGACGGCCAATGCATTGGCCATGTGGGCGAGCTGCACCCCCGCTGGCGCATGGCCTGGGACCTGCCGCAGGCCCCGGTGCTGTTTGAGCTGGCGCTGGACGCCGTGGTTTGCCGCGAGGTGCCGAGCTTCCAGGCTGTGAGCAAGCACCAGCCGGTCGAGCGCGATCTCGCCGTCGTGGTGGCCGAAAGTGTCAGCCACGCCGATGTGATGGGTTCGATCACTGCAGCCCTGCCTGCAGGCGCCCTGCAATCCAGCGTCCTGTTTGATGTCTATCGCCCCCAGGTTGGCAAGAACGGCGAGCTGCTGGCGGGTGGTGGTCTGCAACTGGGTGAAAAGAGCCTGGCCATCCGCCTGACCCTGGCCAATCCCCAAGGCACCTTGACGGACGCCGAGATTGACGCCGCCATTCAGCAAGTGGTCGCGCGTCTGGCGCAGCAGCACCAGGCCCGCCTGCGGGCTTGAGTCCAGGAAGCGTCGTCATGGCAGCTCCGATCATGGATGCGCTGGACCCAGAAGCTGCGGCCTTGACCAAGGCGCAGCTGTCAGACCTGTTGTTCGACCAGATCGGTTTCAACAAGCGGGAGTCCAAAGACTTGGTCGATGCCTTCTTTGAAGTGCTGGCCCAGGGGCTGATGGAGGGGAAGGACGTCAAGATCACGGGGTTTGGCAATTTTCAGATTCGGGCAAAGCCCCCCCGCCCTGGCCGCAATCCGCGCACAGGCGAGGAAGTTCCGATCGCCGCACGCAGGGTGGTAACGTTCCATCCCAGTATCAAGCTGAAGGAGCAGATTCAGGCGAGCGTGCTTCAGGGCGCTGGGCCAAACCCCTCAAACCCATGAGTCCGCGAAGGGGGACAGCGCTGGTTTTTGCCTTCCGCCAGACGTTACAGGGGCTGGTGTCTGGAAAAAATGAAAAAAATGCGCGTTTTCGTCAGTGGGGGTGAAAAACGTTGCTATAATTATTGCTTCGGCGTGTAGCGCAGCCTGGTAGCGCACTTGCATGGGGTGCAAGGGGTCGCGAGTTCGAATCCCGCCACGCCGACCATATGAATCAACGGGTTACAGACCACAAGTCTGTAACCCGTTTTTCTTTTGTGTCAACGCCATCCTGTTTCTTGGGCAGTCAAGGCATGGATCTTGGTCTTCCGGGTACCGCTGGTTTTGTTGCAGCCTGTTGGTCAGCGTCTTGACGCCGGAGCCGCTTCATGCAACCGCCCCGCAGTCATGCCCTTAGGCCTTGAGGTCGCACCTCTCTGCGGCTGCCAGCAGGCGGTCCAGTTCTGCACAGACATCTGCCAATCTGCCCGACAGGGCCAATCGGTGGGGATCGCTCGGGCTGGCGTGGTGGACCCGCACGTTGCTGGCAACTGGCGTTGACTCTGCTCCCAAAGCAGTCTGCGAAGGCGCCTGCTGGGGTGGGCACCACCACCACGCAGACGCTGCGCTAGCTGTCTCTCCCGCAAGGGAACGAGTGCCAGTGCCGGTGTGGTCGAGGGTGCGGATCGGGGCAGGGGCGTGGAAGCCCCAGGCGTCCAGCGATGCGAAGGCCATGGTGATACTCCTGGGTAAGGCGCCTGCGGATGCAGGCCAGCAGAGGGGCGGGAGGGCTTCAGTTCACGAAGTGGTTGCGGATCAGGCCCACAGCAAGCCCTTCGATTTCAAAGACATCGCCGGGCTCCACCACGATGGTGGGGAAATCGGGGTTTTCCGGCAGCAGTTCGATGCGGTCACGTTCACGGCGCAAGCGCTTGACCGTGACCTCGTCGCCCAGCCTGGCCACGATGATCTGGCCATTGCGGGCTTCGCGGGTGGACTGCACAGCCAACAGGTCGCCGTCCATGATGCCAGCGTCCCGCATGGACAGGCCGCGCACCCGTAGCAGGTAGTCAGGTTTCTGGTTGAAGAGGCTGCCTTCCACGGCATAGGTTTGGTCGATGTGTTCCTGCGCGAGAATGGGCGAACCTGCCGCCACCCGTCCCACAAGGGGAAGGTGAAGGTTCCGCAGCTGGCGCCACCCCTCCAGCTCCTCTTCCCGCCAAGGTGCGGTGGTTTTGTTGGCGTTGCCCACGCGCAGCCGGATCCCGCGGGACGTTCCGCTGACAAGCTCAATCACGCCTTTGCGGGCCAGGGCTTGCAGGTGCTCTTCTGCGGCGTTGGCCGAACGAAAGCCCAGGGTCTTGGCAATCTCGGCCCGTGTGGGGGGAGCGCCTGTGGTGGCAATCGCGCGTTGGATGAGCGCCAGAACTTCCTGTTGGCGCAGCGTGAGTTTGGGCAAATCGGACATTGCAGGGCCTGTATTTTTAATCAGTACCTGTATTTTTAAACAGTTCTTTTCAGGATGCAAGTGGGTCGTACGAAGATTGTTGTTTTGGGGACAGGGGGCACCATCGCGGGCCTGTCCGATCGCGCGGGTGACAACCTCGCCTACGCGGCTGCACAGCTCCCAGTGGATCGTCTGTTGGAGGGCATCGACTGGCCCTCATCCGGTCCATCGAGCCCCGTGGTGCTGTGGGAGCAGGTGGCCCAGGTGGACAGCAAGGACATGGACTTCGCCCTCTGGTGGGCCTTGGCGCGGCGTTGCCAGTTCTATCTGGCGCAAGCCGAAGTGCAGGGGGTGGTGATTACCCACGGCACTGACACCCTGGAAGAAACCGCCTGGTTCCTGCACCTGGTTTTAGGGTCAGGTAAGCCTGTGGTGCTGACCTGCGCCATGCGCCCTGCCAACGCCCTACAGCCTGACGGGCCTCAGAACTTGCGCGATGCCCTGACGCTGGCCATGGACCCTCAGGCGCGTGGGGTGATGGTGGTGGCTGCTGGCAAGGTGCACTCTGCCAAGGCTGTGCAGAAGGTGCACCCCTACCGACTGGATGCCTTCAGCTCTGGAGAAAACGGCTCCCTGGCCTGGGTAGAAGAAGGTCGGGTGCGCTGGTCGGGCTGGCAGCCCCTTGTGAACGACAAGGGGCTGGACTTGCCAGATAGCCTGATCGGCGAGTGGGCTACAGCCCACAGTCCTTGGGTTGAAGTGGTGATGAGCATGGCCGGCGCCCGGCCTGAAGGTGTTCGGGCGCTGGTGGACGCCGGGGTGGACGGCCTGGTGGTCGTGGCAACTGGCAATGGCACCCTGCACCAGGCGCTGCTGCCTGCGTTGCAGGAAGCCCGTGAACGAGACGTTTGGGTCTGGGTGGTTACGCGCTGCCCCGAGGGGGCCATGCTGCCTGGGGCGGCCCCCCAGTTTCCCCTGGTGCAGGGGCTGTCACCTGTCAAAGCCCGTATTCAGATGCTGCTGGCCTTGTGGGCGGAGGACCAGGACGGTCTGGGGCACGGCGGCCCTGCACGCTGAGGGCCGCACAAAGGGCGCGCGAAGAGCCTCGGTGCCGAGGCCGCGATCCGTCAGGATTCCAGTGCAGCGAATGCGCTGGCGGTGATGGCTTCCACCGAGCCCATGCCGTTGATGGCGTGGTACTTGGGCGCAGAGGCTGGATCCTGTGCGGCCCAGTCACGGTAATAGTCCACCAGCGGGCGGGTCTGGTCGCTGTACACCTGCAGGCGCTTGAGCACCGTTTCTTCCTTGTCGTCGTCGCGCTGCACCAGGGGTTCGCCGGTCACGTCGTCTTTGCCTTCCACCTTGGGTGGGTTGAACTTGACGTGGTAGGTCCGACCGCTGGCGGGGTGCGAGCGGCGGCCGCTCATGCGTTCAACGATGGCGTCAAACGGCACATCGATTTCCAGCACATGGTCCAGCTTGACGCCGGCGGCCTTCATGGCATCGGCCTGCGGGATGGTGCGGGGGAAGCCGTCGAACAGGAAACCCTTGGCGCAATCGGGCTGGGCGATACGGTCTTTCACCAGGTTGATGATCAGTTCGTCGCTGACCAGGCCACCGGCGTCCATCACCTTCTTGGCTTCCAGACCCAGCGGGGTGCCGGCCTTGACGGCAGCGCGCAGCATGTCGCCGGTGGAAATCTGGGGAATGCCGTACTTTTGGCAGATGAAGGTGGCTTG
>CAYZPX010000171.1:0-5923 GCA_964480105.1 uncultured Burkholderiaceae bacterium
GGGCGCCCTCTTCACCGCGCTGTGCGAACGCGTGGCCGCCGACCTGCAGCGCAAGGGCTATGCGGGCCGCACCATCGGCATCAAGCTGCGCTACGAGGACTTTCGCACCGCGACCCGCGACCACACCTTGGACATGCCCACCCAGGACGCCGCCACCATCCGCCGCGCCGCCGGCCTGTGCCTCAAGCGCGTGTCCCTGACGCAGCGGCTGCGCCTGTTGGGCGTGCGGGTGGGTGGGCTGGAAAAGTGGGGGGCGCAGGGGCCCGTCGCGCCCAGCGCTGGCCCTGCTCGACCTCAGGACAAGGACCCGTTCACGGCGCCCCTGTTTTGAGCGTCCTTATTGCCGCGCCGTGCGGATGTTGGCGGGCAGTGGCTGCGGGTGGCTGGTGCGAAACGGGTTGATGTCCAGCCCGCCCCGGCGGGTGTAGCGCGCATAGACCGCGAGCTTGATGGGCTTGCAGCGGGCCCAGACATCGGTGTAGATGCGCTCCACGCATTGCTCGTGGAATTCATGGTGCTTGCGAAAGCTCACCAGGTACTGCAGCAGCCCGGCCTGGTCGATCTGCGGGCCGGTGTAGCGGATCTGCAGGCTGCCCCAGTCGGGCTGGCCGGTGACCAGGCAGTTGCTCTTGAGCAGGTTGCTGGTCAGCACCTCGGTGACGGGGGCCTCGGCAAAGGCGGCCGTGAGCAACTCGGGCGCGGGCTGGTAGTGCGTGCATTCCACGTCCAGCCGGTCCAGGTTCACGCCGTCCAGCTCGTGGATGGGTTCCTGGTCGAACTGCTCGGGCAGGCGCAGTTGCAGGCCCACCGTGCCGGGCCGCTGCGCGCCGCGCCAGGCGGCTTCGGACAGGTCGGCGCGCAGCCGGGCCTTGACGGCCTCCGCATCGGCAAAGCGGGTGTCGTTGAAGCTGTTGAGGTAGAGCTTCAGCGACTTGCTCTCGATCAGGTTCGGTGTTTCGCAGGGCACGGTGATGTGGGCGATCGCCACCTGGGGCTTGCCGCGCAGGTTCAGCCAGGACAGCTCGTAGGCGGTCCACAGGTCCGCGCCCATGAAGGGCAGGGTGCTGCCCAGCCCCAGCTCGGCGCGCTTGTCGGCGCGGGGCAGCGGGAAGAGCAGGCTAGGGTCGTACTGGTCGGCATAGGCGCTGGCCTTGCCGAGCTGGGACTGGTCGGGGGTGGGGTTCATTTGCTATTGAATTGAGAGCTAGTACCGCTGGTATCCATTGGGCTGGAGGCCGATTTCACTGGATTCCACTGAATTTCACTGAAATTCGCGCTCGCGCAGCCATTTGGTCGCCACCCATTTCTCGCCGGCCAGCACCGGCGCGCCGCCGTGCAGGGTGCGGGTGCTGGGGTGGGGGCGCTCGTAGCTGAAAAACACCGCGTTGCCGCGCTGGGCGGCCACTTCCAGGTGCACGTCGGGGAAGGTGGTGCCGCCGCCCTGCTGGGGCGTGTTCAGGTACATCACCAGCGTACCGACCCGCTGGCCGCCCCGGCGCAGGATGGTGGGCGTGCCGGGCTCGCTGGGGTTGAAGTAGTCGTAATGCGGCTTGTATTCCGCGCCCGGGCGGTAGTGCAGCACTTGCAGGCCTTCGCCGTTTTCCAGCGGCCAGCGCAGCAGGCGGGCAATGCGCGCCTCGATGCGCTGGATCAGCGGGCTCTCGCCGCGCTGGAAGAACATGCCGTCGCTGGTGCGGTCGGCATTGACCTCTTCCCCGCCGGTCTGCGTGGCCACGGTGAGCGAGCGTGCAAGGCGCGGCTCGGCAGCGGCGATCAGCGCATCGCACTCCTCGTCGCTCAGCAGATTGCCAAACACCACCACGCGCGGGTTGGCCATGGCCAGCAGCACCGAGACCTGGCGGTCGCCGGCATCAAGCAGATTCGGCGAATCGCCCAGGTCAGGCTCGGGCACCGGCACGGCGGACGGCAGGCCCTTCTGGACCGCCACCTGGTTCAGGTGCTCGCGCAGCGTGGCTTCCAGGGCGGCGCTGGCCAGGTCCTCGGACCAGCCAGCTTGCACCATGGAGCGCAGCAGCGCGGGCGCCTGGTGGCCGGCTTCGGCCTGGCCGATGATCCATGCGCGCAGCTCGGGCGTGACACCCGGCAGGCTGGTCGTGGCGTGGGCGGCGGTGTTCATGGCAGGACTCCTGGAATGGGGAATCAGGCAATTTTGCGGCGAAAGACCAGGCGGTCCGGCACCGACGCGGCCACGTCAAACGCATAGCCTTCCAGGTCAAAGCCTTTCAGTCCTTCGGGCTGGTCGATGCGTTGCCCGATGGCGTAGCGCGCCATCAGCCCCCGGGCGCGCTTGGCGTGGAAGCTGATGATCTTGTACGCGCCGCCCTTCCAGTCCTCGAACACGCATTCGATCACCGGCGCACGCAGGGCCTTGCGGTCCACGGCCTTGAAGTATTCCTGCGAGGCCAGGTTGACCACGGTGGGGTGGGGGTCGGCGTCGAGCCGGGCCTGCAGGTGCTCGGCAATCTGCCGGCCCCAGAAGCGGTAGAGGTTTTCGCCCTGCGGCGTGGCCAGGCGGGTGCCCATTTCCAGGCGATAGGGCTGCATCCAGTCCAGCGGGCGCAGCACGCCGTACAGGCCACTCAGGATGGCCAGGTGGTCCTGCGCCCAGTCCAGATCCTTGGCGGAGAGGGTCTGGGCCTGCAGGCCCTCGTACACGTCGCCATTGAAGGCCAGCAGCGCCTGGCGGGCGTTGTCCGCCGTGAAGCGGGGCGACCAGGCGGCATAGCGGGCCACGTTGAGCGCGGCGAGCTTGTCGCTCAGGTCCATCAGCGTGGCGATGTCCTGCGGGGACTTGCGCCGCAGCACGTCGATCAGCGCCTCGGACTGCGGCAGAAACCCGGGCAGCGTGTGCGCCAGGCCCGGGGGCAGGGGCGTGTCGTAGTCCAGCGATTTGGCGGGGGACAGCAGGAACAGCATGCATCACTCCAGGCTGCACGCTCAAGGTCAAATTGGCCTCTGGCCGTTATTTCACCAGCGGTGGCAGCTATTGATTTGATAGTAAACGCCACGCGGCTGGCGTCCCCCTCCCCGGCAAAGCCGAGAGAAGGGGGAAGCGGCGCAGCCGCTCAGGGGGTTGTTCCCGTTTCAAACGGCAGCTTCAGCTCGCTCAGGTCGCGGCGGGTTTCCACCAGCACCAGCGGACCTTCGTCGATCACCACCACCGGGGGGCGTTCGCGGGGCACGCGCACAGGGGCGGGCTCAGCCGCCATGGCGGCTTGCGCCGCAGCCACCTTGGCGGGGTCCGAGCTCACCCATTCCAGGCCGGCGTTTTGGGCCACCTGTTGCAGGGCTTCGACCGGCAGCACATAGGCTGTGGTGCGTTGCGGGCTTGCAGACGCTGCAGCGGTTGGTACGCTGGCCTCGGCTGCGACCACCGGGGCAGGGCTGACTGCTGCTTCTGCTTCTGCTGCAGGGGCTTCGGCCACGGGCGCGGCTGCTGGCTCGGCCACGGGCGCGGCTGCTGGCTCGGCCACGGCCTCTGCGGTAGGTGCCACAGGGGTACTCACCGGTGCCTCGGTCACCACGGGGGCGACTGGCGCTGGTGCTGCGTCTGCCGTGGCTGCGGGCGCTGTTGCGGCTTGCGTCACCTCAATGGTCACGGCCGGTGCCTCGGCAGCCGGTGCAGGCGCCACGCTGAAGTAGCTGCGGCGCGGGGCCTCGTCGTCCACCGGAGCGGGCAGGCGCACTTCCAGGGGCTCGCCTTGCGGCTCGGGGGCCAGGTCCTGCGGCTCGCGCGGTGCGCGTTCGGCGCGTTCACCGCGCTCGCGGCGGTCGCGGCCATAGCGGTCGCGGGAGCGGCGCTCGCGGCGTTCTTCGCCAGCTGGGGCTTCCGGGGCCTGGCCTTCGGCGGCATCGCCGTTCAGCGCGGCGTCCATGGGTTCCAGGGCGTCGGCTTGCGGTGCTTCCAGGTCTTCAGCGGGGCGGGGGCGGCGTTCGCTGCGTTCACGGCGGCCGTTGCCTTCGCTGCGCTCGGTGCGTTCGCCACGCTCCGCACGACCTTCACCGCGTTCGCGACGGGGTGCGCGCTCGTTGCGGACTTCTTGGCCTTCGTTGTCGAGGGTGTCTGCATCGTTGACGCTGTTCACTGGCAGGGCCAAGTCTTCGTCACCCTCGGGACGGGCTTCGGCATCGCGGCGGCCACGGCCACGGGGCGCGCGGGGTTCACGCGGTTCGCGCAGCTCGGTGTCGGCACGGCGCTCGCTGTCGCGGGGGGCGCGCTCGCTGCGCTCACTACGTTCCGCACGCTCGCTGCGGTCGCCACGCTCAGGGCGTTCGCCGCGTTCGCGGTCCAGGCGGTCGCCACGCTCACCGCGTTCCGGACGTTCGCTGCGGGCCTCGCCGTCGTTGCGGTCACCGCGTTCGCTGCGCTCACCACGGCGGCCACGGCCTTCGCTGCTGCCATTGCGGTCGCCGCGTTCGCTGCGTTCACCACGGCGGCCACGGGCTTCACTGCGGCCTTCGCGCGCTTCGCGGCGTTCTTCGCTCGCGGCGGGGGCAGGGCTGGCGGCGGGCTCCGCCACCGGGGCGGGCTGGGCGATGCCCAGCAAGCGCTTGATCCAGGCCAGGAAGGGGTTCTCGCGTGGCGCCGGGGCCGTGGGGGCAGGAGCCGGCGTGGGCGCTGGGGCGGCGGTAGTCGCCGCTTCGTCGCGGGCAGGGCGTCGGCCGTTGCTGCCACGGGCGCCACCTTCAGGGCGCGGCACGCCCTGGGGCGCGGGTGCATCGGGCAGCACCCCCTTGATCACCGGGGTCTGCTTGTTGGTGGGTTCCTTGGAGCGGCGGGTGACAGCGGAGGCGTCCTCGAACTCCTCGGCCAGCTTGTAGCTGGCGTCCAGGTGGTCCAGGCGCGGGTCGTCGTGCTTCAGGCGTTCCAGCTTGTAGTTGGGCGTCTCCAGGGCCTTGTTGGGCACCATCAGCACGGCCACGCGCTGCTTGAGTTCGATCTTGGCGATCTCGGTGCGCTTCTCGTTGAGCAGGAAGCTGGCCACTTCCACCGGCACCTGGCAGTGCACGGCGGCGGTGTTGTCCTTCATGGACTCTTCCTGGATGATGCGCAGGATTTGCAGCGCCGAGCTTTCGGTGTCGCGGATGTGGCCGGCGCCGCCGCAGCGCGGGCAGGGGATGGACGAGCCTTCGCTCAATGCGGGCTTGAGGCGCTGGCGGCTCATTTCCATCAGACCGAACTTGCTGATCGTGCCGAACTGCACGCGGGCACGGTCCTGGCGCAGTGCGTCGCGCAGGCGGTTCTCGACCTCGCGGCGGTTCTTGCTCTCCTCCATGTCGATGAAGTCGATCACCACCAGGCCACCCAGGTCGCGCAGGCGCATCTGGCGAGCCACTTCGTCGGCAGCTTCCAGGTTGGTGCGGGTGGCTGTTTCCTCGATGTCGCCGCCCTTGATGGCGCGGGCCGAGTTCACGTCCACCGAAACCAGGGCCTCGGTGTGGTCGATCACGATGGCACCGCCGCTGGGCAGCTGCACGGTGCGGGCATACGCCGTCTCGATCTGGTGCTCGATCTGGAAGCGGCTGAACAGCGCGGCGTCGTCGCGGTAGCGCTTCACGCGGGCGGCATGTTCGGGCATGACATGCTGCATGAACTGCAGGGCCTGCTCGTAGATGTCGTCGGTGTCGATCAGGATGTCACCGATGTCGTTGTTGAAGTAATCGCGAATGGCACGGATCACCAGACTCGATTCCTGGTAAATCAGGAAAGCGCCCTTGCTGCCTTTGGCGGCGCCCTCGATGGCGGTCCACAGCTTGAGCAGGTAATTCAAGTCCCATTGCAGTTCGGGCGCGGTGCGGCCGATGCCGGCGGTGCGCGCAATGATGCTCATGCCCTTGGGGTAATCCAGCTGGTCCATCGCCTCCTTGAGCTCGGCGCGGTCCTCGCCCTCGATGCGGCGGC
>CAYZPX010000172.1:0-5863 GCA_964480105.1 uncultured Burkholderiaceae bacterium
GAATGGTCGGCAAACAGATCGCCACTTTGGCCGGGCATGGCGACGGTGGGAGCGGGGGCGGCGGGGGCTGCAGCGCCCTTGATCGCACTGGCCAGGCCCTTGAAGCCGTATTTTTCGTAAAACGGCAGCAAGCCAGCGTTGTCTGGCGCGTCCAGCGTGATGTCGTCAAACGCGGGCAGGCCGGGGATGTGGTCGGCCAGCACGCAATCGGCCTTCATGGTGACGAGCTGGCGGCTCAAGGCCAACTGACCGCTGGCAATCGCCTCGCGCAGGTTGTTGCCCGCCACGCCCTTGATGGCATCGGCGTTGGCAATCAGGTTGTCGAGCGAGCCATATTCCCCCAGCCACTTGGCCGCCGTCTTGGGGCCCACCTTGGGCACGCCGGGCACGTTGTCCACGGTGTCGCCCACCAGCGCCTGGTAGTCCACCATCAGCGCAGGCGGCACGCCAAACTCGGCCGTCACGCCCGCCACATCGCGGCGTTTGCCGCTCATGGTGTCGATGATGGTGATGTGCTCGTTGACCAGCTGGCTCAAATCCTTGTCGCCACTGGACACAATGACCTCCATGCCCTGTGCGGCCCCCATGTGGGCCAGGGTGGCGATCACGTCGTCGGCCTCCACGCCGGGCACGGCCACCACCTTCCAGCCCAGCAGGTCCACCACCTCGTGGATGGGCTCGATCTGGCTGCGCAGGTCGTCGGGCATCGGCGAGCGCGTGGCCTTGTATTCGGTGTACAGGGCATCGCGGAAGGTGGGTCCCGAGGCGTCGAACACGCACACGGCATAGTCGGCCACCACCTCTTTGCGCAGGGCCTGCAGCATGTTGATCATGCCGCGGATAGCGCCGGTGGCGGGGCTGCTGGGGTCGCCCGGCACGGCGCGCAGGTCGGGCATGGCATGGAAGGCGCGGTACAGGTAGCTGGAGCCATCGACCAGCACCAGGGTTTTGGGTTTGCTCATGGGCGGGATTGTGCATGGCAGGCACCGGGGGCGCCCTCGGGGGCGCAGGGGCGCCCCTCTACAATGGCGCCCCATGCGCGCTGCCCTTCCCCTCTCCCTTCTGCTGGCCCTGACGGCTGCATCCAGCTTGGCACAAAACCAAGATCAAAATAGCCTCCAGCCCAATGGATCCGCGCGGAAGCAGCTATCAATTCAAGAGCAAACATCCGCTGGCGATGACCGCGTGCAGCAGCGCACCGAACGCCTGCAGCACGAAGACCGTGGCAGCCGCATCGACGAATTGCGCGTCGGTGGCACCACCCGCAGCATCGCCGTGCAACCCAAGAACAGCGAGATGCCCGCCTACGACGTGCAGCCCCAGGGCGGCGAGCGCGGCAACCTCCAGGCCCCTCGCACCGGCAGCGATGGCACCGCCGGCAACCGGGTCTGGAACATGATGAAGTTCTGATGAAGTTCTGATGAAGTTCTGAGCCCTCCCGCTCCCCTGCTCTCCCTGCGACCTTTTTTGACCCTTCCCTGACCGATGGCCGTCTTTACCGAAGTCTCCCCCTCCGAGGCGCGCGCCCTGCTGCGCCGTTTGCAGCTTGGCGAATTGCTGGAATTGCGCGGCATCGAAGGGGGCATCGAGAACACCAATTACTTCGTCACCAGCGACCAGGGTGAATACGTCTTGACCCTGTTCGAGCGCCTGACGGCCGAGCAGCTGCCCTTTTACCTGCACCTGATGAAGCACCTGGCGCAGGCCGGCATCCCCGTGCCCGCGCCGCACGCCGACAAGCGGGGCGAGATCCTGCTGCAGGTCTGCGGCAAGCCCGCCGCGCTGGTGGACCGCCTGCGCGGCAAGAGCCAGCTGGCCCCCCAGGCGGTGCACTGCGCCGCCGTGGGTGACATGCTGGCCCGCATGCACCTGGCCGGGCGCGATTACGAGCGCCAGCAGCCCAACCTGCGCGGCCTGCCCTGGTGGAACGAGACCGTGCCGGTGGTGCTGCCCTACCTGGAAGGCGACGCCGCAGCGCTCTTGCAATCCGAGCTGGCCTACCAGAACCACGTGGCCGCCAGCTCCGCCTATACCGCCCTGCCCCGCGGCCCGGTGCACGCCGACCTGTTCCGCGACAACGTGATGTTCGACGGCGAGCAGCTCACGGGCTTTTTCGACTTCTACTTTGCTGGGGTCGATACCTGGCTGTTCGATCTGGCCGTGTGCCTGAACGATTGGTGCATCGATCTGGCCACAGGCACGCACGACCCAGAGCGCGCCCAGGCTATGCTGGCGGCCTACCAGGCGGTGCGCCCTCTGACCGCCGCCGAGCGCGAGCTGCTGCCCGCCATACTGCGCGCCGGGGCGCTGCGCTTCTGGATCTCGCGGCTGTGGGATTTCTACCTGCCGCGCGAGGCCGCGATGCTCACGCCCCACGACCCCACCCATTTCGAGCGGGTGCTGCGTGAGCGCATCGCCCACCCGGTCCTCCCCGCCTGAGCGGGCGCGCGATCCCACCAGCGCCATCGCCCATCGCCATCGGCACCGCAAAGGCCCCATGAAACTGAACATCGTCCCCGCGCGCACTGGCCTGGAGTGGACCCGCCTGGGGCTACGCGCTTTTTGGCGCCAGCCCATGGCCCTGCTGGCCCTGTTTTTCATGACCATGGCCGCCATGGCCATCGTCGGTGCCGTCCCGGTGCTGGGCCCCGCCCTGGCCCTGGCCCTGCTGCCCACCGCCACGCTGGCCATGATGGTGGCGGCTGCCGAAGCCATGCAGGGGCGCTTTCCCACCCCGGCCGTGCTGCTGGTGGCCCTGCGCACCGGCCGCGAGCGCGTGCGCGAACTGGCCTTGCTGGGTGCGCTGTATGCCCTGGGCTTTGCCCTGGTGCTGGCCCTGTCGGCGCTGATGGACGGCGGCACCTTCGCCCTGGTCTATCTGGGCGCCGAGGAACTGAACCGCGAAGTCGCCACGGACGAGGACTTCCAGTCCGCGATGTGGCTGGCGTCCATCCTGTATTTGCCGCTGTCCCTGCTGTTCTGGCATGCGCCGGGCCTGGTGCACTGGCATGGCGTACCGGCGGTCAAAAGCCTGTTTTTCAGCCTGGTCGCCTGCATCCGCAATGGCGGGGCCTTCATCGTGTTTGGCCTGTCCTGGCTGGGCGTGTTCCTGGTGGGCGGGATTGCGGTGTCGGTGGTCTCAGGCCTGCTGGCCATGCTCGGCTTGCCCGCCTCGATGGCTGCAGGCCTGATGGTGATGATGGCCATGGCGATGGCGGCGATGTTCTTCACCTCGCTGGTGTTCACCTTCCGGGATTGCTTTGCAGCGCCGGTGCCAGGTACATCCACCGACACGCTGGTGTCCTGACCCCTTTTTGAAAGTCTCCAAAACAAAACGCCTGCCAGTGAATTACCTGGCAGGCGTTTTGTTTTCTGGATGACCAGGGCGACACAGCGCCCTGGTTTCCAGGCAGGTCAGAGACCGATCTGACCGCCGTCCTTGCGCGTCACCACCACGGTAGCCGAGCGGGGACGCTGGGTGGCCGCCGGGTTGGTCTGGCTGGCAGGCCAGCTGCTGGTCGGGGCGCTGAGCTTGCCGTCTTCGCCGGGGTGCTGCACGTTGAAGAACAGGGTCTTGCCATCGGGAGTGACCACCACACCGGTGATTTCGCAATCACGAGGGCCGACCAGGAAACGGCGCACGGTGTCAGGGGTGGCGTTGGCACCCTTGATGGTCTCGGTGCCGCCCACGGCGGTGGCCTTGCCACCGTCACCCACGCGGCCCGGCACGGCGGCCAGCATCATGCAGTTGGTCACGTCGGTGTAGGCGCCGTCGTCGGTCTGGATCCACAGCAGGCCGCGCTCGTCAAAGTACAGGCCGTCGGGGCTGGAGAAGTCGTTCACGGCAGTCAGGCCGGACAGGTTGACGTTGGCCGGGGCATCGGCCTGGGCACCAAACAGGTAGATGTCCCAGTTGAAGCTGGTGGCGCCGACATTGCCGTTGGCTTCGCGCCAGCGAACGATGTGGCCGTTGACGTTGCCCCGGTTAGTGCGGGTCGTGCCGTCGGCGTTGGTGTAGCTGTCGGCATACACGCGCGGGTTGGCGGCGTCGGTTTTGAGCTGACTGCCGGTGGGCGTGGCGCTGGATTCGACGCGGTTGCTGTTGTTGGTCAAGGTCATGTAGGCCTCGCCGTTCAGCGGGTTGACCGCGCCCCACTCGGGACGGTCCATCTTGGTGGCGCCCACCTTGTCGGCGGCCAGGCGGGCGTGGGTCACCACATCGGCCTGGTCGGCAAAGGCGTAGGCGGCATTGCTGGCATCCAGGCCGTTCTTGCCGAAGGTCAGTTCCAGCCACTGGCCAGAACCATCGGCGTTGAACTTGGCCACGTACAGCGTGCCTTCGTCCAGGTACTTGGCGCCAGCGGCCATGCCACCGTTGACGTCCTTGGGGTCCCACAGGGCCTTGGAGACGAACTTGTAGATGTACTCGTTGCGGGCATCGTCGCCCTGGTAGATCACGATGGGCTGACCGGCCACGGCAGGCGCAGGCCAGGCGCCTTCGTGGTTGAAGCGGCCCAGGGCGCTGCGCTTGGCGGGCGTAGCAGTCGGGTTGAAGGGGTCGATCTCGACCACCCAGCCAAAAGTGTTGGCGGTGTTGCGGTAGTCCTGGGTCGCGTCGTCGGCGGTGACCGAGGACGTCCAGCGGGCAAACAGATCATCGCTGCCGGCGGTGTCCCACAGGTAGGGGCTCTTGCGGTTTTCGGGCAGGCCGTAGCGCTTGAGGGCAACCACTTCCTTGGCGCTACGCTTGGCGTCGTCACCCGCAGCGCGGGACACCACGTTCAGCCAGTTTTCTTCGCAGGTCAGGTAGGTGCCCCAAGGGGTGTAGCCGTTGGCGCAGTTGTTGTTGGTACCGCGGGTTTTCAGGCCATCGGCCGAGAACTTGGTCTTGACCAGGGAACTGCCCTTGACGGGGCCGGTGAACACCATTTCGGTGGCCGAGGTCACGCGGCGGTTGTAGCGGGAGCCACGCACCATGGCCATGTCGTTGCCGGTCGTGCGCTTGACCTCGACCACGCTCACGCCGTGGGCGTAGATTTCCTTTTCGACTTCGGAGGCCACGCGGGTTGCGCCGGCGGTGATGCCAGCGGGGTGCAGCGAATAGGGGCCGACCACGTATTCGTGGTTCACGGCCAGCAGGCCGCGGTCGGAGCGCTTGGCGTCGAACTTGCCGTCGTCGCTCAGGCCGAAGTAGTACATGCCATCGTGGCCGTCGCCAATGCGGCGGTTGTAAGACTCGGCGGTCTCGCTGCCGTTGTCCTTCCAGGACTCGTCGCCAAACTGGACCGGGTCGCCCAGCGCGTGCAGGATGCTGACTTGATAACCCTCGGGCACGGTCACGATGTCGTTCTTGTTCTTGGCCACGGGCGTGAAGCCCAGCTTCAAGCCGGCATCGTCATCGCTGCCACCGCCGCAAGCGCTCAGGCTCAGGCTGCCCAGCAGGGCTGCGGCGGTCACGCTGACACCGCCCTTGAGCGCCTGGCGGCGGCTCAGACGCACGGCAATCAGCTCGTCCATGTGCATGTTGGTCGAAGCGTTGACGATTTCGTTGTCGTCGTAGGTGTTGGATTCGCTCATGAATTGCTCCCAAGAAAGGCGGTAGAAAACCCACGGATTTTTGGGTGCACACATTGCAGGCCTGTGACAGAACGGTGTGGATTCTGTGACAACCGCACACGCAAACTGCTCACAGAACTGACTCCTGTCATCAAACCTTCAAATGATTCAACGATAATTGAATCCATGAATTATGAAAACAGCCTGTCCATGGGCCTACCTAAAGATATGAATGACACCCAAGCCGTGCAAGCCCTGGCCGCCCTGGCCCAGGAATCGCGGCTGCGCGTGTTCCGCCTGCTGGTGG
>CAYZPX010000173.1:0-5857 GCA_964480105.1 uncultured Burkholderiaceae bacterium
TGGTGTCCACCACGGCCTGCATCTTGGCGAACAGTTCGGTCGCCTTGGTTTTGTCGCCGGCCAGAACGGCTTTTTCAACGTTCTTCACAGCGGTACGGTATTTGGAACGCAGCGAGGTGTTTGCGGCGTTGATCTTGATGTCTTGGCGGACGCGCTTGCGGCCCGATGCCAGGCGGGGGTTCTTTTTCTGAGGCTTGGATGCCATGGTAAATATTCCTTAGGTGTCTGTGGATGGTGCCAGCAAAGCCCAAGATTATAGCCCGAGGCTGTTTTGCGCTGACCCGCCCTGCGCATACACTCCCGACGGTGTCACTGTTCAAAGCCGCTTCCACCGTTTCCCTGCTGACCCTGGCCTCGCGCATCACCGGGTTGGTGCGGGACCTTTTGATGGCCTCGATGTTTGGCGCCAACGCGCTGACCGATGCTTTCAATGTCGCTTTTCGCATTCCCAACCTGTTTCGGCGCCTGTTTGCCGAGGGTGCCTTCAGCCAGGCCTTTGTGCCGGTGCTGGCCGCCACCAAAACCCAGGAGGGGGAGGCCACCACCCGCCAGCTGATCGACCGCGTGGCCTCGGTGCTGGCCTGGGCTTTGCTGCTGTTTTCGGTGTTGGGCGTGCTGGGGGCGCCGTTGCTGGTCTGGGCTTTGGCCAGTGGCCTGCGCCAGCAGACCGAAGGCTTTGATGCCGCTGTTCAGATGACGCGCTGGATGTTTCCCTACATCGGCTGCATGTCGCTGGTGGCGCTGTCGGCGGGCATCCTGAACACCTGGAAGCGCTTTGCCGTGCCAGCCGCTACGCCGGTGCTGCTCAATCTGTGCATGATCGCTGCCGCCTGGTGGGGAGCGCCCTGGTTGCAAGGGCAGGGCATGGAGCCCATTTACGCGATGGCCGCTGGCGTCATGCTGGGCGGCGTGCTGCAGTTGGGCGTGCAGGTTCCTGCCCTGCGGCGGATAGGGCTGTTCCCGCGCCTGGCCTGGCGCTGGTCCGCCTTGCGCGCCGCCTGGGACGATGCCGGCGTCACGCGCATCCTGCGCCTGATGGCCCCCGCGCTGTTGGGTGTGGGCGTGGCCCAGCTCTCGCTGATGGTCAATACCCAGATCGCGTCCTACCTGGCCCCGGGCAGTGTGACCTGGCTGTTTTATGCCGACCGGTTGATGGAGTTTCCGACGGCGCTGCTCGGCGTGGCCCTGGGCGTGGTGTTGACGCCGCAGCTGGCCGCTGCCCAGGCCGCGCAGGACCGCGAAAAGTACTCCGCCATGCTCGACTGGGGGCTGCGCGCGGTGGTTCTGCTGGCGGTGCCTTGCGCCGTGGCCTTGCTGACTTTTGCCCGCCCGCTGGTGGCTACGCTGTTCCACCACGGGGCCCTGCAGGCGCGCGACGTGGGGCAAATCGCGGTGGCGCTGTCCGGCTATGGCGTGGGGCTGTTGGGCCTGGTGGCCATCAAGGTGCTGGCGCCTGCGTATTACGCGCGGCAGGACATCCGCACCCCCGTGCGCATCGCCGTGGTGGTGCTGCTCATCACCCAGGCGCTGAACGCCTTGCTGGTACCCTGGCTGGACCATGCCGGGTTGGCCCTGTCGATTGGCCTGGGCGCTCTGGTCAATGCGGGCTGGCTCCTGCGGGGGCTGCTGCGCCAGGGCGTGTTCCAGCCCCGCCCGGGCTGGGCCAAGTACCTGCTGCAGGTGGTGGCGGCCAGTGCCTTGCTGGCGGCGGGTATGGTCTGGGCCAGCCAGTCGTTCGACTGGATTGCTTTGCAGGCCCAGGGCTTGCAGCGCGTGGCCCTGTTGGCCGGATTGATTGTGGGAGCCGTGCTGCTGTACTTTGTGGCCTTGTGGGCGGCCGGCCTGCCGCTGCGCCAGGTGCTGCGCCGCTGAGCCCCCCAACCCCCCGACCCTCTCGCACCCCGCTTCCCTGTTTGAATGGATGCCTTTCGATGCCCCTGTCCCTGACGCCACCCACCGCGCTCGAATATTTCGCGACCCTGGTGCAGAACGAGGCGGAGATCCCGCTGCTGGAGGCTGCTGCCAGCCTGGCGCAGGATGCCTACCCGGACCTGGACGTGGAACAGGTCCTGGACACCATGGACCGCCTGCAGGACCGCCTCCATCGCCGCGTGCCCGCCGACGCTTCGCCGCTGCACCGGTTGCGCCTGCTGAACCACTTCTTTTATGGCGAGATGGGCTTTGGCCCCAACCTGAACGACTTTGGCGATCCCGACAACAGCTACCTGCACGTGGTGCTGGAAACGCGCCGGGGCCTCCCGATCGCGCTGGCCGTGCTGTGGCTGGAGCTGGCGCAGGGCATCGGGCTGAAGGTGGGCGGCATCGGCTTTCCTGGGCATTTCCTGGTCAAGGTGATGTTGTCCGAGGGGCAGGTGGTGCTGGACCCGCTGACCGGCCAGTCTTTTGGCCGCGAAGACTTGCTGGAGCGGCTGGAGCCCATCCGCCAGGCCGCTGGCCTGGTGGGGGACGAATCGGTGCCCCTGAGTCTGTTCCTGCAGACTGCCACGCCCTGGGCCATCCTGGTGCGCATGCTCAACAACCTGCAGGCGGTCTACCAGGACCCGACCGAGGCGCGCCGCCTGGTGCCGGTGCTGGGCCGGCAGATGCTGCTGCAGCCCCAGTCCTGGAGCCTGTGGCGTGACCGTGGGCTGGCCCATGCCCATTGCGGCGAGGTCGCCCTGGCCGCAGCTGATCTGGCGCACTACCTGGCCCACGCCCCTGATGCCAGCGACCGTGCCGAGGTTCAGGCCCGGCTCGACCGCCTGCGCTTGCCGCCTGGCTGAGTCCACTGGCCTGCCTTTGCCGGGGAGATGGTCACCGTCTTGTCATGAAAATGACATCCAGATGTCATGCCGAACGCGGAGGATGTACTCCATTTTTGTTTCACTGGATGCCATGAACCCTCAGACTCCCCTCGATGCCCAGGCACTGATGCAGCGCATCGCCAACGACCTGATCGACAGCTACGACGAAGAACTGGAACTCGAAATCGAAGACCGCCATGTGGACGCCGTCGGTGCTCCAGTGGAAGTGGACAAGGCGGGCCGCCAGCGTTACTTCCAGGAGCTGTTTCGCCTGCAGGGTGAGCTGGTCAAGCTGCAGGACTGGGTCCAGCACTCCCGCGAAAAGGTGGTCATCCTGTTTGAGGGCCGCGATGCTGCCGGCAAGGGCGGTGTGATCAAGCGCATCACCCAGCGCCTGAACCCCCGCGTGTGCCGCGTGGCCGCCCTGCCGGCGCCCAACGACCGCGAGCGCACCCAGTGGTATTTCCAGCGCTATGTGGCGCACTTGCCCGCGGCAGGCGAGATCGTGCTGTTCGATCGCAGTTGGTACAACCGCGCGGGCGTCGAGCATGTGATGGGCTTTTGCAGCGACGAGGAATACGAGGAGTTCTTCCGCACCGTGCCCGAGTTCGAGAAGATGCTGGTGCGCTCGGGCATCCGCGTGATCAAGTACTGGTTCTCCATCACCGACGAGGAACAGCATTTGCGCTTTCTGGGCCGCATCCACGACCCGCTCAAGCAGTGGAAGCTCAGCCCCATGGACCTGCAAAGCCGCGTGCGCTGGGAGGACTACACCAAGGCCAAGGAAGCGATGCTGGAGCGCACCCACATCCCCGAGGCCCCCTGGTGGGTGGTCCAGGCCGTGGACAAGAAAAAGGCCCGCCTGAACTGCATCCACCACCTGCTGGGTCAGATGCCCTACACCGAGGTCCCGCACGACCCCGTCGTCCTGCCCGAGCGGGTGCGCAATCCCGAGTATTTCCGCCAGCCGGTGCCACAGGACATGTACGTGCCCGAGGTGTATTGATCCCTGCCATCGGAAAAGAAGGCTCCAATGGGCCTCCAAGCCAATGGAATCAAGCGGTGCTAGCTATCGATATGATAGCAAAAAGAGGGGCCAAGGGCCCCTCGCTCGCTTTCTCGGCGGGCTAGCGCATCACACCAGGCGCGCGGCCACCAGTTCTTTTTTGAGGTAGGCGTAGAACAGCGGCGCCGCCACCAGGCCCGCCGGGCCATAGACCGCCTCGGCGATGAACATCACGCTGAGCAGTTCCCAGACGCCCATCTGGGTACGCTGGCCGACCACCTTGGCGTTGATCACGTATTCCGCCTTGTGGATCAGGATCAGAAAGCCCAGGCAAGCGGCGGCCGCCACGGGCGAGACCGACAGACCCACCAGCGTCAGCACCACATTGCACAGCAGGTTGCCCACGATGGGCACCAGCCCCGCGACAAAGGTCAGGGTGATCAGCACCGGGGTGTAAGGCAGGCCCAGGTCCCAGTGCGGCAACACCAACAGGAGGAAGAGGGCGGTCAGCATCGTGTTGAAAGCCGCAATCCAGAACTGCGCGGCCACGATTTGCTGAAACGCTTCACCAAACAGGGTCACGCGCAGGGCCAGTTGCTGCGCCAGGGGCCGGGGGGGGGCTGCTGCTTGGCGAATGGCCGCCAGGGCGCCGATCAGCAGGCCCACATAGGCAAACAAGATTCCGCCCAGCCAGGCCCGGCCTGCCATGGCCAGAAAACCCGCCTGTGCCCCCAGGTAGCTGGCCAGGGCGCGCTGGATGTCCACGGCGGCCGCTGGCAGGTACACCGCCAGGTCGGGGGGGAGTTTTTGGCGCAGCTCCAGCACAGTGCTGGCCAGGTAGTTCATCAGTTCCCGGTACTGCTGCGGGGCTTCGATCAGGTAGCTGCGCGACTGTGTCAGGCCAGTCCCCAGCAGGGCCAGGGGGAGCAACATCACCAGCGCGGCTGCGGCCACTTCGGCGCTGCGCGGCACGTCGCGCAGGCGCCAGGGCTGGCGCTTCCAGCGGGCCCAGCTGCCCACGAACACCCGGGTCAGCCACCGGGTCAGCAGGAAGCCCAGGCACACGCACAGCAGGCCAGGCAGCAGGCCCCAGCCCATCACGACGAACAGCGTGGCGGCCATCAGCGCATAGCTGGCCCCCACGATGCCGCGCTGGGGGGCGGGGCTGACCGGCGAGGCCAGGGGCAGTGGCTCAGGCCCGGTGCGCAAGACGGCGCGGCTGGCGGAACGTGGCTCCATGCGCGCGCCGGGGTTCAGGCGACGACGACGGCCGCGCCTTCGCCGCGCGGAGCGATGCGCCCAATCGTGTACACCTTCTCGCCCGCAGCGCGCAGGGTGGCTGCGGTGGCCTCGGCGTGGGCGGCGTCCACCACCACCACCATGCCAATGCCGTTGTTGAAGGTGCGGTTCATCTCGATGTCGTCAATGCCGGCGGTGGCCTGCAGCCAGGCGAACAGCTCCGTCTGGGGCCAGCTGCCTTTTTGCAGGTGGGCGGCCATGCCCTCGGGCAGCACGCGGGGAATGTTCTCCAGCAGGCCGCCGCCGGTGATGTGGGCCAGGGCCTTGATGGGGTGCTGGGCCAGGGCGCCCAGCACGCTCTTCACGTAGAGGCGGGTGGGGGCCATCACGGCCTGCTTGAAGGGCTGGCCGTCCAGCGTGGCCGGCAACTGGCCGGCGGCGCGCTCGATGCACTTGCGCACCAGGCTGAAGCCGTTGGAATGCACACCGTTGGAACCCAGGCCCAGGACTACGTCGCCGGCTTGCACGTTCTGGCCGGTGAGGATCTTGGATTTCTCGACCGCTCCGACCGCAAAGCCAGCCAGGTCGTACTCACCGGCGGGGTACATGCCGGGCATTTCTGCAGTTTCGCCACCGATCAGCGCGCAGCCCGACAGCTCACAACCCTTGGCGATGCCACCGACCACGGCCGCAGCGGTGTCCACATCCAGTTTGCCGCAGGCGAAGTAGTCCAGGAAGAACAGGGGCTCGGCACCTTGCACCAGCACGTCGTTGACGCTCATCGCGACCAGGTCGATGCCGACGGTGT